>JBEDFR010000058.1:0-3923 GCA_041175045.1 Pseudomonadota bacterium
CTTCTGTTTCGACCGGGTCCAAAGCGAACTAATGGCGGAAATCTCTATGGGCACCGGCATCCAGCCCATCATCGCCACAAGGAAGGCGAGTGCCGAGAGCTGCCAGGGCGAGGGGCTTACAAAATCCGCCGGCGCCGTGGGGCCGTTCTGCCAGGCGATCAGCACGGCCACGCAGGTGGTGATGGTCAGACACAGCATGATCAGCTTGGACAGGCGATCCAGCAGAGCGTAGTGGCCCGCCAGCAGTATCGCCAGGGCAATGGCCAGCAGCAGCCAGCACAACACGGTCAGAGACAGTGTGACGGGGATGAAGTACTGCAGCAGGCTCGCCGTCAGGATCAACACTCCGGCCGTGTTGACGACGGCGGCGACGACATTCAAGGCGGTGAAGGCGATGAGTGTGCCGCGCCCCTTGCGCAGATAGCCCTGGATCAGGCTCTCGTTGTTGTCGAGCGTGTACTGCACGCCGAAGCGAAAGAAAGGGTATTTGAGCACATTCACCAGCAGGATCAGCCACAGCAGCTGCCAGCCGAAGAGTGCGCCGGCCTGCGTCGAGGCTACCAGGTGCGAACCGCCCACGGCGGCAGAGGACATGACGATACCGGGGCCCATGGCGCGCAGGCGCGCCTGCCAGTGCGGGGTGTTCAAGGGGAGTCTCCGAGAGGGTGAGAGGACGGGCCGAGTCTAGCCTGCCGCCCCCAGCGACACAATTGCAGGGAGCGCCGCCAGTGACGGTGGTTTTTGGTGTAGGCTGGCGGCCTTTGCCGACCGCGTGGTGACAAGTGCCGCGCGGCCGTCGACACCCGTTCACAGGTTGACCATGTCCAACACGCGTACCGCCTGGCTGCAGATTCATCTGTGCGTCTTTCTCTGGGGCTTCACGGCCATTCTCGGTCGCCTGATCAGTGTGCCGGCGCTGCCTCTGGTGCTCTGGCGCATGTTGGCTGTGGGGCTCGTGCTCCTGCTGCTGGCGCGCGTCTGGCGTGGCATCCTGCGACTCTCGGCGCGCCACTTACTCGCCTTTCTCGGCGTCGGAGTTCTCGTTGCACTCCATTGGCTGACGTTCTATGCCGCTGTGAAGCTTGCCAACGCCTCGGTGGCCGCCACTTGCATGGCGCTGATCCCCGTCACCTTGTGCTTCATCGAACCCCTGGTGACCGGACGCCCCTTCGTGCGCCGCGAACTGGTGCTGGGGGTACTGGTGCTGCCCGGCGTCGCCCTGGTGGTGGGCGGCACGCCGCAGGAAATGAACACGGGCATTGCCGTGGCCATCGTCTCGGCGGTACTGGCGGCGCTATTCACCGCCTACAACAAGCGACTGATCCTGCGCACCGATGCGCTCAGTGCCACTGCTTTGGAAATGCTGGGTGGCGGGGTGTTCGTACTGGTGCTGTCGCTGCTGCTGGCAGCACTCCCGCTGGCCCCCTGGGAGGCTGGCGCCCTGCTGCCCCTGCAGCAGGAACTGCTGGCTCCGCCGGCCGGGCGCGATCTGCTGTGGCTGGGCGTGCTTGCCGTGGCCTGCACGCTGCTGCCCTTCGCCCTCTCGCTGGTGGCGCTGCGCCAGCTCTCGGCCTATGCCTCGGCGCTGGCGGTGAATCTGGAACCGCTCTACGCGATCCTGCTGGCCATCCTAATCCTGGGCGAGCAGCGCGAACTGGGGCTGACGTTTTATCTTGGTGCCGCCGTCATCCTGGCGGTCGTCCTTGTGTATCCTGTGCTGCTCAAAGCGAACAATCCGGACTCGGCGGCAGTCTCAGCTCCGAAGTCCCTGACATGAGGAGTACAGGCGATGCGTGAGGACGTCCTGCGCAGCAATCTCGATGAAGAGGCCTCGGTGCTGGAGATTCTGCGCGCCCTGAAACGGCTGGAACCAGACACCGACCCACAGCAGCTCAAGGCCTGGCTGGTCGAGCGCCTGCAGGAGGGGGCCGAGCGCGACGAGATCGGCTTCTATATCGACGAGTTCGGCGCCCGCGATGTCGTGGATGCCGAGCGCGACGAAGGGCTGGCCCTGCTGGCCGAGGAAGCCGTGTGGTCGGAACACAGCGACGTGATGCTGCATGTCTATGCCGCGGACGCGCTGGACTGAATCAGGCGAAGACCGGGGGTACTGTGGAATCCATCTATTACGTCCTGTGCTGGCATTGTCACCGCCGTTGCAAGCACTGCTATGAAGAGCGTTTCCGCCCCTATGTGCGGGATGAACTGGAAGCGGTGGTGGCCGAGGCCGAGCGCAATGCGCCGCGCATCGTCGCCAATCTGCCGGCGCGGCTGAGCTATCTCGACAACGGCGTCGAGCGCAGCGGCCGGCTCATACTCTCGGGCGGCGATGTGCTCACCGATCCCGTGCGCGAACGCGTGCTGTATCCCACCCTGCAGGCCATCCGCGAGAAATACCGCGCGCAGGGCGGGGTACGCGTCGTGGTGCAGACTACGGGAGACCTGCTGACCCCGGTGATCATCGACGAGCTGCTGGCCCTGGGGGTCAACACCATTTCCGTGGCTGGCATGGACGACTATCACGTCGGCATGGAGGGCGACAAACGCCAGAAGCTCATCGACAGGCTGCTGGCCATGTTCGCCGCCGCCGGCATGCAGAACTCCGCCATCTTCGAGCCGCGGCAGCCTGGCGAGGACCTCGGGCCGCCCCTTTTCAACATGTTCGGTGCCACCGAGGAGGCCTGGATCGGCAAGCTCTGGCCACGCGGCCGGGCCTGGCAGAACGGGCTGTCCAAGGCCTCGCTGGAAGACAATTTCTGCAATGCCTGGTCGGGCGGGCTGAATTTTCTCAACCATGGACAGGCCGGTTCGGAGGTCTCCATCGACCCGACGGGCGATGTCTACCCGTGCTGCCTGAAGACGGCGCACCCGCTGGGCAATCTGGTGGAGGAACCACTGCTGGAGATCCTTGACGGCCTGCGCGCGCTGCCCGCTCTGCAGGCCATCAATGCCGGCTCGCCGCAGACCATGGGGCTCAGCCATGGCTGGAGCGAGGCGCAGTTTCTCGACGCCTGCCACACCACCACGCCGGACGGCCGGCCTTATCAGAACCTGTGCATCGGCTGCGATCGCTTCCATCAGCAGGTGTTGGGGGCAGTGCTCGACGAAGCGTCCCGCGAGCGCCGCGCCCGGCGTCTGGGGGTGCTGGCGCGCAGTTCCGCAGTCACAGGCAGCGTGAGCCCGGCAGAGACGGGGGCTCCCGCATGCTGAGAGCGTTGACGGGACTGCTCCTGCTGGCCCTGCTGGCCACTGCCAGCCGCGCCGCCACGCCGGACCCGTCCGACTGGGACGCCGTGCAGGCCGAGGCGCGTGGCCAGACGGTGTACTTCCACGCCTGGGCCGGGGATCCGCAGATCAACGCCTTCATTGCCTGGGCCGGCGCACAATTGCAGGCGCAGCATGGCGTGCGCCTGCAGCATGTGAAGATTGCTGACACCGCGGATTCCGTCGCCCGCATCCTGGCCGAGCGCATGGCCGGCAATGCCGACCGTGGCAGTGTCGACCTGCTGTGGGTGAATGGCGAGAACTTCGCGGCCTTGAAAGCGAATGACCTGCTCTACGGCCCCTTTGCCGAGGCGCTGCCCCATTTCCCGCTGGTGCAAGCCGATCGTTTTCCCGAGATGCGCGAGGACTTCACCATGGCCGTGGACGGCTACGAGTCGCCCTGGACGCGCTCGCGGCTGGTGTTCTATTTCGATCCGGATCTGCTGCCCGAACCGCCGCTCTCCATGGCCGAACTGCTGGTGTGGAGTCAGGCCAATCCGGGGCTGTTCACCTATCCGCGCCCCCCGGACTTTCTCGGCTCCACCTTCCTGAAACAGGCGCTGCTGGAACTGGTGGTCGAGCGCGAGGTGCTCTACGCGCCTGTCGATCCGGACCAGTTCGAGGCGATCACTGCGCCGCTGTGGGCCTTCCTCGATGCC
>JBEDFR010000059.1:0-4105 GCA_041175045.1 Pseudomonadota bacterium
GATTCCCAGCGCACACCCAGCCCCGCATCCCAGCGCGAGCTGATGTCCCAGTTCAACTGGGCAAACAGCGCATCCATGGTCGTCTCACCGCCGCTGCGACTGGTAAAGCGATTGAAGTCGCCCACCCGGTGATTGCGGGCGCTGAATACGTCCATGTTCAGCTCGAAGGCATCGTGACGGGCACCCACGATCAGGCCCAGACCCTCCAGGGGCAGCTGGTCGAAGAACAGTTTGGCTTCGGCACTCTGCCAGCCGGTGTCGCCGAACTTCGTGACTTCACCCGCGCCGGTGTAGACAGGATCCGCCGGATTGGCGAGCGAGATCCGGTTTTCATCACGCAGAATCTCGAACTGGTTCAGATTGGCTTCGAACACCACGCCTTGCGCCACCGGACCACGCAGTCGCAGGCCCAGCGACAGGCTGTCGCGCGCCTGCTCGGACACCCCCATGCGCGCGGCCGGGACGTTGTTCTTCCAGCCGTTCTGCACCACGTTGCCGCTGTAGACAGTAGTGCCCGCTGCATTGCGCAGATAGCTGTTGGGGCTGTTCGACCCGTTGAAGCGATCTTCATAGGCCACGTTCAGGAGTGCCTGCCACTCCCCGAAGTCATGCCCGAGCTTGAGCTTGTAATTGTCCGTCAGAGTGTCCTGGACGCCGGTATCGCCGAACCACAGGCGGGAAACGGAGCGCTCGTCGTTGTCCACGATGCCACCGCTGACGCCGGTCACAGCGGCTGCACTGGTATTGGCGCCGAAGTAGAAGGTCTGCGGCTGAGACTCGCTGTCGAGGCGGTTGTAGGACAGGTAGACACTGGTGTCACCGAACTTGTCACCGTAGGACAGAAACGCCTTGTGCCCCGTGACGGTGTCGTCAAAGCCATAGGCGCTGAAGTCCTGCGAGAAATAGGCGCTGTCGAAGTGAAACTCGCGCTGTTGCGGAATGGCGGATTCGATCAACACCACACCGCCCATCGAGTTGCCGCTGAATTCGGCGGAGAACGGACCGTAGAGCACTTCCACCTGGGCAATTTCGCTGGCCGAGACCATGGTCCAGCGCGGCGCGCCGTTCCAGCGCGACTGCAGCAGATAGTGCAGCGGCACACCATCGGCGAAGACCATGGACCGGGACGTCTGGAACATGTTGGAGCCGCGCATGCCCATGGTGCCGTTGGAATCGCCGATGAAACGGCGGCGGATGACCAGGCTGGGCTCGAACTTCACGACGTCTTCCGTCGTCGCGACATTGATGCTGACCAGATCCTGCTGTGTCAGCAGGCTGCTGGGATGCGACGCCGACGCTCGGCTCTGGGTTTCCGCCCCCCAGACGACCACCTCTTCAATGACTTGTTCGTTCTGCGCCTGTGCGGCGACGGTATAACTCAGTGCGACGGCAGCGGCGATGGCACGGACAAGGGGCTTTCTCTGAGACATGGACAAGGTTCCTTTCAAGGAGGCGAATTGCGACAGCTCGGCAGTCTAGTGCGGCCCGCTGTGCAGGCAATGCGGCATAAGGTCGCACCCCACGCGCAGCAGCTGCCGCGAGGCTCTGATCGCCGTGGTGCGTCGCGCAAGACACTTGGGCTAGAATGGCCCGCATTTGCAACCGCCCAGCCGGCGCAGTCCAGGCAGGCCGCAGGGGAGACACACGTGAACAACAGCAGGATCGCTTTCATCGGCGCGGGCAACATGGCCGGCAGCCTCATTCGCGGCCTCGTGGCCAAAGGCGTGACCGGTCAGCAGATCGCCGCCTGCGATCTGGACGCCGCCAAGCTGACGCAGTTGCAGCAGGAGTGTGGCATTCGCACCGGCAGCATGGCCGACGTCGCCAGCACGGCCGATGTCGTCGTGCTGGCCGTCAAGCCGCAGGGTATGGCCGAGGTCTGTGCCACCCTGCGTCCCGCGCTGCAGCCCGGCGCGCTGATCATTTCCATCGCCGCCGGCATTCCCCTGCGCAGCCTCGAGGCCTGGCTGGGCAGTGAGCGCGCCATCGTGCGCTGCATGCCCAACACCCCGGCGCTCGTCCTCGAAGGCGCCACCGGCCTCTACGCCAACGCCAATACCAGTGCGACCCAGGCGGCGCTGGCCGAAGCCATTCTGGCCGCCGTCGGCATCAGCGCCTGGCTGGCGAGCGAGGAGGACATCAATGCCGTCACCGCGCTTTCCGGCAGCGGCCCGGCCTATTTCTTCCTGCTGATGGAGGCCATGGAGCAGGCCGGGGTGCGCATGGGGTTGGCGCCCGAACTGGCGCGGCAGCTGACCCTGCAGACCGCCCTGGGCGCCGCAAGGCTGGCCAGTGGCAGCGACGTGGCCCCCAACGAGCTGCGCCGCCGCGTGACCTCGCCCGGCGGCACCACCGAAGCCGCCATTCGCAGTTTCGAGAGCGCGGACTTTCGCGCCGTGGTAGAACAGGCGCTGCTCGCCGCGCAGAAGCGCTCCGTGGCACTGGCGGGCTGACACATATTCACTGGTGAGAGAGATCTATGGGTGCATTCGGCAACGTCGCATATCTGCTGGTCAATACACTGGGCGGGCTCTACGTGCTGGCCGTGCTGCTGCGCTTCATGCTGCAGGTGGCGCGGGCTGACTTCTACAACCCCTTCACCCAGGCCATCGTGCGGGTGACGGATCCGGCCGTGCGCGCCTTTCGCCGCGTGATTCCGGGCTATCGCGGGCTCGACTTCGCCTCGCTGATCCTGGCCCTGGTGGCTCAGTGCGTCTGCACCTTCCTGCTGATCACCACCAGTGGTTATGCCTTGCCCGGCGCCGGCCTGATCATCACCTGGTCGGTCGTGGGCCTGCTGTCCTTCATCCTGAACATCTACTTCTGGGCCATGATGATCTCCATCATCGCCAGCTTCATCGCGCCTTACAGCGGCCATCCGGCCCTGGTGCTGGTGCGCCAGCTCACCGAACCGGTGATGGAACCGTTCCGTCGCCTGCTGCCCGCCATGGGCGGTCTGGACCTGTCGCCGATCTTCGTGTTTCTCGGGCTGCAGATCATCCGCATGCTGTTCGTCGACCCGGTGGGGGTGAACGCACGCGTGGTGCTGGGGATCTGAACGCGGTGTCGGGCGACGCGGCGGCCTGGTACAGCTGGCAGGACGATGCGCTGATCCTGCTGTGCCGTCTGCAGCCGCGCGCCACACAGGATGGCTTCGCCGAGGTGGTGGACGGGCGGCTGAAGATCCGCATCACGGCCGCGCCGGTGGACGGCAGGGCCAACCAGCATCTGATAAAGTTCCTGGCAAGGCAGTTCAAGGTGCCCCAGGACAGGGTTCACATCATGAGTGGAGACAACAGCCGGCAGAAGCGCGTCATGATCGCGCAGCCGCAGGAACTGCCCGCAGGCCTCGCGCTGCTGCCACCTGCCGCACTGACCACGACGCAGGATCGCCCCAGACACTGACATGCCCAGCCCCTTTCCTGAAAATTCCGTCGGCCTCGTCACGCCACAGTGCCTGCACTTCGACGAACCGCTTGTGCTGCGCAGCGGCAAGCGCATTGCCTCCTATGATCTGATGGTCGAGACCTACGGCACGCTCAATGCCGCGCGCTCCAATGCCATCCTCGTGTGCCACGCGCTGTCCGGGGACCACCACGCGGCGGGCTATCACAAGGACACCGACACCAAGCCGGGCTGGTGGGACAACTGCATAGGCCCGGGCAAACCCCTCGACACGCGCAAGTTCTTCGTGGTCTGCCTGAACAATCTGGGCGGCTGCGCAGGCAGCACCGGGCCCACGTCCATCAACCCGGACACCGGCACCTTCTACGGCCCCGATTTCCCGGTGGTGACCGTACGCGACTGGGTGACCAGCCAGGCGCGCCTGGCCGACCGTCTGGGCATCGCGCAGTGGGCCGCGGTGATCGGCGGCAGCCTGGGGGGCATGCAGGTGATGCGCTGGTCCATCAGCTATCCCGAGCGCCTGCGCCACGCCATCATGATTGCGGTGGCGCCGAAGCTGTCCGCCCAGAACATCGCCTTCAACGAAGTGGCGCGCCAGTCCATCACGGCCGACCCGAACTTCCACGAGGGCCGCTATCTGGAACATGGCACCTACCCGAAGAAGGGCGTGATGCTGGCGCGCATGGTCGGCCACATCACC
>JBEDFR010000060.1:0-18556 GCA_041175045.1 Pseudomonadota bacterium
CAACGCGGCAGATAGGTGGCGTGGCAGTTCTCGCAGGGCGGGTACAGCGCCTCGTTGCCGGCGTCGAACAGCGCCTGTTCGTCATGGTTCTGGATGGCCTGCACCGCCTGACGCGCCGCCGTCAGCAGCACCAGTGCACTCACCAATACGGCTCGCATGGGGGTTCTTCCTGTTCTTGTCTTGATGGGGGATTCTCGACGCTTCATTCAGGATTGCGGCGCCTTGCCGGCCGCTACCATCATCTCCACATAGCGCACGAAACTCGGGTCCTCGCCGCGCAGCAGCTTGGGCAGCGCGTCGCGGAAATTGGGCTTGGAGCACCATTCCAGGATGTAGTCTTCCCAGGAATTCCAGCGCCGCGCCTGCTTGGGTGCCATGTCGTCCTCATACAGCAGCAGGTAGGCACGTTCGAACAGCGAGGTGAGCATGGCAAAGATGATGAGCTGGCGCTCCTGCTGCTCCTCGTTGAGCGCGGTGGACTCCACCGAGAACAGGCGCAGGTCCGGGTTCTCCAGCGCCACCTTGAGGAAATCCTGGTAGTTGTCCGATAGCAGCTGGTAGACCTCTTCCTCTTCGTTCTCGCGCTCCTTGTGCTGCTCGAAGATGAACACGAAGATCGCCAGCGGCAGACCGATCACGGTGACCACGTAACTCATCATTTCCCAGGTTTCAATCGTCATGGGAGCCTCGCTTGCCGTCGAGCGCTGCACGCAGGCCGGCGAAGGGATTGTGCGTGGCCGCTGCCCTGGTCGTGCTGCCGGAGCTGCCCCCATAGCGCACGAAGTTCTCGAACTTGCTGTGTTCCTCGTCATGACAGTACAGACACAGCAGCTCCCAGTTGCTGCCGTCGGTCGGATTGTCATCGTGATTGTGATTCACATGATGCACCGTCAATTCGCTCAGATTGGCGCGCGTGAATTCCCGGGCGCAGCGCCCGCAGATCCACGGGTAGAGCTTCAGGGCCTGCTCGCGGTAGCCCTTCTCGCGTTTTTCCATGTACTCGCGCTGGGCCTGCAGCACGCGCTCGGTCTTGTGGCGGCTGTCGCTGGTCTGGGTCATGTGGCCCCTCTTGTGCCGCGCACGAGCGTCAGCATGTCGCCCGCGGCATCGTGCAGATGGATGCCGCCACTGCCCTGCTGTTTGGCACGGTACCTGGTCGCATCGGCACGACAGCACAATGCTTCTGCATCGATGACCCGCACAAGCGCCCACTGCCGCGCAGGGGCCTGCCCCCGGCCCACCCGGGCGATGCAGGACGCCAGCAAGGTGCCATCGATCATGTTGACCAGAAACCGGGTCTGCACAGCGGTCAAGGAGGAAATCCTCTGCAGGGCCGGTTTGACACCCAGGAATCTACAGGCTCCCTGGCACCGGCGTGATGTCGGCGATGATAAGCGATTGCCGGCAATCTGCCAGCTGCCGGTTCAGATCTCATGCAACACCACGGCATGGCGTCCGGCCTGCCTCGCCCGGTAACGCGCCGCATCAGCCTGTCGGTATAGCGCTTCCTGGCTCAGCCGCTCGGCCAGGCACACGCGCACACGCGCACACCGATAGGAAGTGTCTGCGAGAATGGCTGGCGTTGCGCTGACTGCGCCCCCCGGGGCTGCTACTGACGTTCCTGCACACCCTGCAGACCGTGCGGTTGCGTCAGGGTGTCGTGCCGTGCCAGTTCCGGCCTGGCCGAACCTCCCAGATATTCTCGAGACTAAGAGGGAATTGACGCCCGGCCCGGCGCAGGGACGCGGAAGTTATGCCACGCGCTGACGATAGGCGGCAGATCCTCAATGGAATCCAGAACAGTGGTGCGCAAACTGCAGCGACTCAGCCCGATCACGCTCAGATCACCCTCGACTTGGCCGCCGTGGTGATCACGGCTACTCACTCGTGCGCCGATGATTGCCCTGCTCAATTCCCTTGCTGGAAATCGCATGATTGTCTGCCTTGCTGTTGGCAGCCATGCCGCTTGAGGTGGGCAGACGCCAGATCGTGGCGCAGGCAAAAACCTTGGTCTGGCACCCAGGTTGGCGGTATCGCGAAGGAATCCACGGAAAGTCAACGCTGGCTCAAGGGGAGGACAATGACTGCAGAGCAAGCAAGGTCTCTGTGCCGTGTTGCATGGCAATTCAAGTGGAGAGCAATCTGGTGCCCGGAACCGGAATCGAACCGGTACGATCTTGCGATCGAGGGATTTTAAGTCCCTTGCGTCTACCAATTTCGCCACCCGGGCAGATAGCAGGGGCTGAGAGAAACACGCGGGGCAGGATTGTAATGCAACGGCCAGGGGATTCCTACGAACCTGGCCACCAACATGAACCGAACTCGCAGGTCATTGCGGCTCACATCATTGTGATCTTATCGGTCAAGATTGCGAAGAGAAGTCGTGGAGGCTGGGGTCGGAATCGAACCGGCGTACGCGGAGTTGCAGTCCGCTGCATGACCACTCTGCCACCCAGCCCAAGGTCAACTCTTGTGTTGCGCAGCCAGATTTCAGCTGTATTGGCCGACAAGACTCAGTGGGCCGGAAGAGAGACGAAAGATCCGAAACTGGAGCGGGAAACGAGACTCGAACTCGCGACCCCGACCTTGGCAAGGTCGTGCTCTACCAACTGAGCTATTCCCGCAAATGTTTCAGTCTTACCCGGTTGCGAATGCTTGGCTACAACCGTTTCTTTCAGCATTTTGCGGTGAAATCGCTCGCGATTGCTGCGCCTCACCGCTGAAAGAGGCGCTCATTGTAATCAGATGAAAATCTATGTCAAGCGCCTGAAACGTCTATTTCTTCTGCCTTTTTCAGGCCCGCAAGGTGGGCAATGCAGCACGCAAATACAGGATCATCGACCACAAACTGAAGACCGCAGACGCATACACCAGCACGATGCCGAGCTGTGTGAAAATCACCGGCGTCTGCGCGTCGACCCCGATGAGAATGGTGATGCCGATCATCTGCACCGTGGTCTTGACCTTGCCTATATAGCCGACCTTGACCAGGTCGCGCTGATTGCAATTCGCCATCCATTCACGCAGTGCCGAAACAAAGACTTCACGCGCAATGATGATGGCCACTGGCAGAACGAACCAGATCGCCGGGTAATTCGCGACGAGCAGCACCAAGGCAGCCACCACCAACAGCTTGTCGGCTACCGGGTCAAGAAAGGCGCCGAAGGTCGAGGTCTGCTTGAGCCGCCGGGCCAGATAGCCATCCAGCCAGTCCGTCAGGCTCGCAATCGCGAACAATCCCCCGGCCAGCAGATTGCTGTGGGGCAGCCCCGAATAATGCAGCACGATCACGAAGGGAATCATCATGACGCGCGAGACGGTAACGAGATTGGCAATATTCATGGCATGGGCTCTTGCGAAAACGCCGCGGGAAAGCCGGGCGATTCGAGGATCGTGGTCGGCATTCTACTCATTATGCAGCCAGGCATAAATCTCCGCGGCGAGCTTGCTGCTGATGCCCGTCACCTGGGCCAGTTGCTCCTCTGAAGCGCGCGCCACCTCCTGCTGGCCGCCGAAATGCTTGAGCAATTCGCGTCGACGCTTGGGGCCCAGGCCGGGGATCTGCTCAAGCACGGATTGATTGCGTGTGCGCGCCCGGCGCTGTCTATGTCCGGTGACGGCAAAGCGGTGAGCCTCGTCGCGGATCTGTTGCAACAGGTGCAGTGCGGCGGATTCGGCCGGCAGCACGATCTCGTGAAATTGCTCGCCCTGAGAGAGAAACAGTGTCTCCTGCCCGGCGCGGCGGCTAATGCCCTTGGCGATGCCAATCAGCTGGACACTGTGGAGCTGGCATTCGTCGAGCACACGCCGCGCCTGCGCCAGTTGCCCCTTGCCGCCATCGATGAGCAGGATGTCGGGCACCTTGCCGCCGTCCGGGGCCTGCTCTGCGTCGCGGACCACTCGCGTGTAACGCCGGGTCAGGGCCTGCTCCATGGCGCCGTAATCGTCTCCCCCCGTAATGCCCTCGATGTTGAAACGGCGATAGTCCGTCTTCAGCGGACCGTTGCCATCGAATACCACGCAGGAAGCCACGGGACTCTCCCCCCCCGTGTGACTGACGTCGAAGCATTCAATGCGCTGCGGCACGGCATCAAGATCCAAGGCCACGCGCAACTGATCGAAGCGCTGCTGCACGTTCTGCCTGTTGCTGACGAAACTCTGCAGACTCTGCTGCGCATTGGTCTCGGCCATTGCGAGCCACCTGGCACGGTGCCCTCTTACACTGGCACTGATCTTCACCGCCCTGCCGGCACAGAAACTCAGAGCCTCGGCCAGCGGGCCGGGTTCGGGAATGGCCGGCGCAATGATCAGCTCGCGGGGAATCGCCGCCGCGTTGTCTTCCTTCACGTAGTACTGCGCGATGAACGCGGCCAGCAGGGACCCTTCGTCTTCGGCCAGGCGATCGCGCGGAAAAAAACTCTTGCTGCCTATCAAGCGGCCGCCGCGGATCACCACGAGATGCACGCTGGCGAAAGCGCCCTGCAGGGACGCAGCGAGCACGTCGGCATCGCCGCTCTGATCGTCCACATACTGCTGCTCGTGTATGCGACGCAGATCGATGATCTGATCGCGGATCGCGGCCGCGCGCTCAAACTGCAGCTGCGCCGACTCCGCCTCCATGCGCTGGGTTAGTTCGCGGATCAGCTGGTCACTGCGGCCGTTGAGAAAAAGCTCAGAAAAATGCACATCTCGCGCGTAGTCCTCAGCTGAGATCAGCCCCACACAGGGAGCCGTGCAGCGCCCGATCTGATGCTGCAGGCAGGCTCGCGTACGATTGCGAAAATAGCTGTCCTCGCACTGACGCAGACGAAACACCTTCTGCAGAATGGCCAGACTCTCGCGCACGGAACTCGCACTGGGATACGGCCCGAAATAACGCGCGTCCTGGCGCTTTGCACCGCGATGGAAGGCCAGCCGCGGGTAAGTGTCGCGACTGGTCAGCAGGATGTATGGGTAGGACTTGTCGTCGCGCAACTCGATGTTGTACGGCGGTCGATGCTGTTTGATGAGAGTCTGTTCCAGCAGCAACGCTTCGGTCTCATTACGCGTGATGGTGACCTCGATGTTGCAGATGCGTGCCACCAGGGCCATGGTCTTGGCATCGAGCCCCGACGCACGGAAATAATTACTGACCCGCTTGCGCAGATTGCGCGCCTTGCCCACGTAAAGAATGCCGCCTGACGCGTCCAGCATGCGATAGACGCCCGGGCGCGTGGTCAGGCTGGCGATGGTGGCCTTGGCATCGAAGGGGGCACTAGCGGGAGGCACTGTAACCGTGGACATTGGTAAGTCCGTGCTTGACTGCGAGTTTGGTCAGCTCCACGTCACTGCGCAGCTGCAGATTCGAGAAAATACGGTAGTCATATCTGTCCCCCGTCTTGTGACTGGTGCCCCGAGGCAGCGCGACAATCTCGACCTGCAGGGCACCAGGCACCAGGGGACCTTCTCCATCACGACGAACACTCTCGCCCAGCGCACCCGTGGCTCTGCGTCGCTAAGCGTGACAAGAACATGGCGCAGCAGCTGGTGGGGGTCGAAGCAGGAGGCGGAAATGGTTGTCACTGCCCTGGAGGTTCTTCATCGAACGTCTTGGTCGATTTTTAACACAGCCGTGCTGACAAGTACATCAGCAGGTCGTCTGCAGATCAGCAAACACGGCCATCTGCATCCTGCCATGCCGGCACCCACTGCACTTCGGGCTCGAGGATGATGCCGAACCGTTGCTGCACATCCGCCATGATGGCCTGCGCCAGATCGACGACTTCCTGCGCCTGCGCGCCGCCGTGATTCACGAGCACCAGAGCCTGTTTCTCGTAGACGCCGGCCTGCCCAAGGCGACGTCCCTTCCAGCCCGCATGCTCGATCAACCAGGCCGCCGGCACCTTGATCAGGGACTCGGCACCCGCCACAGCATGCCCCGGCATGTCACCAAAACGCTGCTGCAGCACGCGGTACAGCGCCACGGGAATGACGGGATTCTTGAAGAAACTGCCAGCATTGCCCAGCTCGGCCGGATCGGGCAGCCGGCTGCGGCGGATGCGGCATACGGCGTCGAACACGGCCTGTGGTGTCACCGGATCCTGGCCTGCGAACGCCTGGGCCAGCGCGCTGTAGCTCAGGTTCACCGTGGCGCTGCGCTGCAGGCGGAACACCACCTGCAGGATGATTCTGCTGTCTCGGTATTGCCGCTTGAAGACACTGTCACGATAGCCAAAGCCACAGTCGGCAGCTGCTATCGACTCGACAGACGCCGTCTCCCGATTCCACACCTGCACAGACTCGATGCGCTCGCCCGCCTCCACGCCATAGGCGCCGATGTTCTGGATCGGCGCAGCGCCCACGCTGCCGGGAATCAGGGCCAGGTTCTCCAGCCCATGCCAGCCGCGCGCCAGACAGGTACTGACAAAGTCATGCCAGTTCTCCCCGCAGGCCACCTGCACGCGCACCGTGTCGCCGTCGTCCGCCAGCAGCTGCACGCCACGCAGCTGCATGTGCAGCACGAGCCCGGGGACATCCTCGCGCAGCAGCACGTTGCTGCCGCCCCCCAGCACAAGCACGGGCAGTGTCTGTGCGCGCGCAAACTGCAGCGCCTGCTCGAGCGTGGCAAGGGAGTCCACAGCGCAGAACCAGCGCGCCTGCGATGGCAGACCAAAGGTGTTGAAGGCTTGCAGATCGACGTGCTGCTGCATCCCCTACTCCCGCAACTGCTGGCGCAGATGCCGCAGCAGGCCGTCGGCAGCGGTCTCGACCAGGTCGAGCACACGCTGGAAGTCCTGTGCCTCGCCGTAGTAAGGATCGGGCACACTGCGCTCGTCCAGTTCGGCGAAGTCCATGAACAGGCGCAGCTTGTGGCGGTGCTCTGGCGGCGCCAGCCGCTGCAGATCGCGCAGATTGTTCTCGTCCATCGCCAGCAGCAGATCGAACACGTGGAAGTCCTGCGGCTGCACTTGTCGCGCGCGCAGGGCTGTCATGTCATAACCGCGCTGCGCTGCCGCCGCGCAGGAGCGCGCATCCGGTGGATGGCCGATGTGCCAGTCGCCGGTACCGGCCGAATCCACCAGCACCTGCGCCTGCAGGCCGGCTTCTGCAACACGCTGCGCGAAGACAATGTGAGCAGTCGGCGAACGGCAGATATTGCCCAGGCAGACCATCAGCACATGCACCGGCGCTGTCATGCCGACGCTCGCAGGAAGGCACGCACAGCCTCGAGATCCTCGGGCGTATCGACGCCGGCGGGGATACGCTGGGCCGCCTTGTCCATGTGGATGCGCACGCCGTGACTCATGGCGCGCAATTGCTCCAGCCGCTCGGCAATCTCGAGTGGCGCCTGCGGCCAGCCGATGAAGTGATTGAGCGTAGCGACACGATAGGCGTAGATGCCGATGTGTCGTTTCGCAGGCAAGGCAGGCGCGGCGAGCGCAGGATTGCGCCAGGGAATCGGCGAGCGACTGAAATACAGCGCATAGCCCTGCAAGTCCGTCACCACTTTCACGGCATTGGGGTTCTGGAACTCTGCGTCATGTTCGATTTCCTCATAGAGAGAGGCAATGCCAGCCGCGGAATGCTGTTGCAGATTGTACGCCACCTGGTTGATGGCGCCGGGCGGTATCAGCGGCTCGTCGCCCTGCACGTTGACCACAATGGCATCCTGTGCGAGACCGAGCCGGCTCGCCACTTCCTGAATGCGATCGGTGCCTGACTGATGCGTGGCACTGGTCATGCAGACATTGGCAGTAAAACGCAAAGCGACCTCGCGGATACGCTCGTCATCGGTAGCGACCCACACGGCCTGCGCCGCGCTTTGCAGCGCGCGTTCGTAGACATGCTGCAGCATCGGCTTTCCGGCGATGTCCAGCAGCGGCTTGCCCGGCAGTCGAGTGGCCGCGAAGCGCGCGGGAATCACGACGATGAAGCTCATCAGCGCTGCTCCCGCTCTTCCAGCGTCAAGGCGCGCGCCTCGTTATCCAGCATCACGGGAATGCCGTCACGCACGGGGAACGCCAGCGCATCGGCGTAGCACAGCAGCTCCGCCGCCTGACGATCGAATTTCAGCGGGCCCTTGCACAGCGGGCAGGCCAGGATGGCCAGCAGTTTCTGATCCATTGCAGACTCCTCATTCAATTCTGTGTTGTGCCGATGGCAGCGTGCGCCTGCACCAATTCCCGCACTGTCGTCACCAGTGCGTTGGCAAATTCCGGCGCCAGCAGTGCCTCCACCTCGAGATACCAGCAGTGAGGCCCCGCAAAGGCCTCGCACTTGACGGCGTCCTTGCTGGTCATCAAAACCGTGGCCGCCTGCATGAAAGGCAGATCGTCCGCGCTGAAACGATGATGATCGGCAAAGGCGTGACAGTACGGTAGCAGGCCAAGCGCGTGCAGCGTGGCAAAGAAACGTCCGGGATTGCCGATTCCGGCCACAGCATGCAGCGCCCTGCCCTGCTCCAGCGGCAACTGCGCCAGTGCCACGCGCTCGCCGCTGCGCACATTCACCCAGGCGCAGGGCTGCAAGTGCATGGTCGTGACCGGGGGCTGTCGGTCGTTCAGACCGGCCCGCGTTCGCAGCCGCGACAGCGCATCTTCCGGGCCGCCATTGATGACCAGCCAGTCAAGGTCGCGCAGTCGCGAAGATGGCTCGCGCAGTGGTCCTGCCGGCAGGCAATGGCCATTGCCCAGCAGCCGTTCGCCGTCGATCACCACCAGTTCGAGTGCTCGCGGCATGGCGTGATGCTGCAGGCCGTCGTCACTCAGAATGACATCGCAGGCATGTTCGGCGGCCAGCGACTGAACGGCGCGCAGGCGCCTGGCATCCACCCGCACCGGACAGAGCGTCTGCCTCTGGATCAGCACTGGCTCATCGCCCACCTCCTGCGCCAGCGATTGAACCGTGACGAAGGCCGGACGGCCGTTGCCGCCATAGCCACGACTGACCACCCCAGGCCGCAGGCCGTGCGCCTGCAGCAGACGGACCAGAGCGATCAACAGGGGCGTCTTGCCCGTGCCGCCCAGCGTAATATTGCCAATCACGATCACTGGCGGCAGGCGCTCGCCATCACCACGCCGGGGTTCCAGTACACGACGCCGCACGGCACCCAGCGCGGCCACCAGCAGAGACACAGGCCACAGCGGCCACAACCAGGGACGCATGCGTCCGGATGGGTCATACCAGGCATCGACGAGGCGCATCACTCGCCTGCTGGAAGATCGGAGAACTGGATGCGGTGCAGCGCAGCATACTTGCCATTGGCCGCGATCAGTTCCTGATGCGTGCCGCTCTCAACGACGCGGCCCTTGTCCATGACCACGATCAGATCGGCGTTCTCGATGGTGGAAAGTCGGTGGGCAATGACGAAAGTGGTGCGCCCCTTCATGAGCGTGCTGAGCGCCTGCTGGATGTGCTGTTCGGACTCCGAATCCAGCGCCGAGGTCGCCTCGTCCAGAATCAGGATCGGAGCATCCTTGAGGAAGGCCCGCGCAATCGCGACACGCTGGCGCTGCCCCCCGGAGAGCATCAGCCCGGCATCGCCCACGATGCTGTGAATGCCGTTCTCCAGTTTGTCGATGAACTCCATGGCGTGAGCGCTGCGGGCCACCTCGATGATCTGCTCGTCGCTGATGCTGCCTTCGTCGCCGTAAGCAATATTCTGTGCGATGGTGCCCTCGAACAGCACGACATCCTGACTCACGACGGCGATCTGCTGACGCAGGTTGTCCAGCGTGTAATCACGCGACGGCACACCGTCAATCAGAATGCTGCCCGACTCCACGTCATAGAAACGAGGCAAAAGGTTCACCAACGTGGTCTTGCCGCTGCCCGACTTGCCCACCAATGCCACGCTTTGCCCGGGTTTCACGCGAAGCGAGACATTGGCCAGCACCGGCTCTTCCACTTCACTGCCCTCGCCGGGGTCCTGCTCTGTCGGCCGCTCGCTGCCCTTGTACTGGAAACTGACATCATGGAATTCGACTTCGCCATTCACGCGCGCCACCGCGTGTTTGCCGGTGTCTCTTTCGCCGGTTTCATCCAGCAGGGCGAAGATACTCTCCGCCGCGGAAATGCCGCGCTGCACCACGGAATTGACTTGAGAGAGCTGGCGAATGGGTTTGGCCAGCAGACCGGCTACGGTCAGGAAGGCGACAAAATCACCGGCAGTGGCCTCGCCGAGATAGGCGGGAGACATGGCGAACCAGATCAGCACGGCCATGGCGATGCCGACCAGCAGCTGGATCACCGGAATGGCGATGGACTGGGTGCCCACCATCTTCATGTTCTGCCGGCGATTGCGTTCGCTCGCCCTTTCGAACCGGCTCATGACGAAACGACGGCCGTTGAAGCTGCGCACGACCTTCTGGCCCTTGATGGACTCGTTGGTGATCTGAGTGACATCGCCCATGGAATTCTGCATCTGCCGGCTGTACTTGCGAAACTTGCTGGAGGCCGTGCCCACCACGATGGCCACACAGGGCGCCACCAGCAGAAACACCAGGCTGAGGCGCCAGTTGCTCCAGAACAGCGAGATCAGCAGTCCCACCACGGTGAGGCCTTCCCGAAAGATCACGGTCACGGCATTGGTGGCAGCACCGCTGATCTGCTGCACGTCATAGGTGACCTTGGACACCAGGCGCCCGGCGGTGCTGTTGTCGTAATAGCGCATGGGCAGCACGAGCAGCCTGTCCATGATCTCGCAACGCAATTTGTGGATGATGCTGTTGGAGATGTACTCCAGGGTGTAGCCCCCCATGAAGCCGCCAATGCCGCGCACCAGCACGATGAGCACGCACAGGATGGGGCTGAGGATGCGGGCATCGGTGTTCTGCGCGGCTACCTGATCGACCGTCCAGCCCAGCCATTCGGCCGTCGCCACACCAGTGATGGAGAAGATGATGTAGCCGATGACACTGATCGCGAACAGGCCGCGATGCGGCTTCACATAGGCCAGCAGGCGCTTGTAGACGTGCCAGCCCTTGGCAGGAGTGTCGTTCACGGAGGCAGTCATGGCGTTATGTCAGTTCTCGTCGGTGGGTTTGCGGGTCGCGATGCTGAGCCGGCTGAAGCCCGACTGGCCGATCGCATCCATGGCCGTAACCACGGACTGATGCGTGGCGTCGGCATCGGCAATAAGGACAAGCGCCACGGATCGGTCACCGCGCGACACCTCTTTCATTCCCTGCATCAGCGTGCTCAGGTCGGCGTTGACCAGGGTGCGCCCGTCGATGGCATAGGCGCCGCTCTGACTCACCGAGATCTCGATGACCTGTTCCACGTCTGGCGCCGCTTCGCCGTCCGCTTCCGGCAGATTGATCACCAGGCGCGTTTCCCGGGTGAAGGTCGTGGAGACCATGAAGAAGATCAGCAACAGAAAGACGACATCGATCAGAGGCGTCAGATTGATCGAGAGTTCCTCCCGGATTCGGCGCTGGAATTTCACGGATTGCCGATCTCCTTGAGATCCACTCGGCGATCGCTGTGCAGCGCGTCTACCAGTTTGATGGATTCCTGTTCCAGGTTCATCACCAGGGTATCAACCCGGCGCATGAACATGCGGTGGAACATGAAGGTCGGAATGGCCACGCAGAGACCCGCCGCCGTGGTGATCAGGGCCTGGGAGATACCTCCGGCCAGGGCGTTGGCATTGCCGGTGCCCTGCACCATGATCTGGGTGAACACATCGATCATGCCGATGACCGTACCCAGCAGACCGAGCAATGGCGTGATCGCCGCAATGGTGCCCAGGGTGCTCAGATAGCGCTCGAGATCGTGAATCACCTGACTGGCGGCCTGTTCGATGCTGACGGTCATGGCAGCGCGGCCGTACTTCGAGGTCAGCAAGCCTGCGGCCAGGATCTGACCGAGGGGCGAGGCCAGGCGCAGTTCCCGCAGATGAGCGTTGTCGAGTTCGTTGTTCTTGATCCAGGTCCAGACCTGGCCGAGGGTGTAGCGAGGGGCGATGCGGGCGGCGCTCAGTGTCCAGAAGCGCTCGATGATGATGGCAATGGCGACAATGGAGCACAGGATGATCGGCAGCATCAGCCAGCCACCGGCTTTGACGATTTCTACCACTGGAAACCTCCGGGCGTGATGGCTCGCACTTTACCACAGTCATCCAAGGCCCTGTGAGTGCGGCTTGAACAGCCCTGCAGCCCCTGTATCACGAGGCCTGCGGCGCCGCGGGCAGCTCTCCGTGCAGCTCCCGGGACGCCCTTGAAACCGGGGCCTGCCACCAGCGTCGGCGGCTATCGCGCCAGGCATGCGGCAGGCTATCGCAGTCCTGTTGCGCTCCCAGGCACAGTCTCAGGGCGCCTCGCAGGGCCGTGTTCCATACGCTGATGCCACGCGCGTGATAGCGCGCTGCCACAACCGCTGCCGGGTGACGAAACTGGTTGCGATAACCCGCCGAATACAGAGCGCAGCAAGGATCGACGGCTGCGAGAAAACCCGCGCTGGATGACGTCTGGCTGCCATGATGCGGCACCAGCAGCCAGTCGCTGCGCAGGGCCTCGGCATCCGCGCCAATCAGCGCTGCCTCGGCCCGGCGCTCGATGTCGGCGGTCAGCAGCAGGGAGCGCCCAGCGGTCGCGATCCGCAGGACGCAGGAACTGTCATTACCGGCGGCATTCTCACCGACGGGCGGCCAGAGCACGGCAAAATGCACGCCATCCCATTGCCACGACTGACCACGTTCGCACAGCGCAGCCGGCACCCGGGCCGCGGAGAGCGCAGCGCCCTCGGCCTCGCTGGGCATCTCGCCCGTCAACAGGCCCGCAATGTCGATACCCTCCAGCAAGGAAACCAGACCACCGGCATGGTCATTGTCCCCATGACTGATGACGACCCGATCCAGGCGACGCACTCCCTCATGGCGTAGAAACGGCAGCACGATGCCGGCCCCGGCGTCGAAGCGTTCGCTGAAGCGCGGACCGGCATCGTAAAGCAAGGTGTGCCGGGCCGTACGCACCACCACCGCAAGCCCCTGCCCCACATCCAGAACGCTCACCTGAGCCTGTCCAAAGGGCATCTGCGACACGCCAGGCAGGAGCATGGGCAACAGCATCACGGCACCCAGCCAGCGCCGGGGCCAGCCACGCGGCATCAGCAGCAGCACGCTGCCCGCCAGTGCCAGTGCGCTGCCCAGCACAGTGACTCCAGAGATCTGCCACAAGGGCGGCACGGGCAGCTCGATCACCGCCAGCAACCCCGCTTCCAGCAGCATCAGCAACGCATCTGCCTGCTGTAGCAACCACGTGCCGCCGGCCGGCCAGAGCAGCAAGAGTGCAGCACCAAGAAGACACAGCGGCACCACCAGCAGGCTGACCAGGGGGATGGCAAGCACATTGGCCAACGGCGCAAGCAGGGAGAATTGCTGCATCCAGAGTCCCAGTGGCAGCAGCATGCCGATGAAGATGACCCATTGCGGCTGCCCCCAGCGCAGCCATAGCCCCAGCCAATCGATACGGCCTCTGCGGCGGCCTGCCGCTGCGGGAGCGAGCGCCGCTCGGCGCAGCCGACGCCTGCTGCCAAAGGCAAGCAGCAAGGTGCCCACCGCGCCGAAGGACAACCAGAAACCGGCACCGGTGACACTCAGAGGATTCACCAGCAACACCAGCAGCAGCGCCAGAAAGTAACTGAAGGAGTGGGGCAGGCGCCGGGATGCCAGTTGCGCCCCGGCGAACACCAGCACCATCAGGCAGGCACGCTGGGTCGGCACCGAGAGTCCGGCCAGCAGGCTGTAGCTCAGCGCTCCGACGATGGCCGCCAGATTGCCCCACTGCTGAGCGGGAAGCCGCAGCAAGGCGGCAGGCCACAGACGGACGCCCCAGCCCGTCATCCACGCACACAGCCAGGCGATGAAGCCGACATGCAGGCCGGAGATGACGATCAGGTGATTGGTGCCTGTCTGCGTGAAGAGCTCCCAGTCTTCATTACTCAGCAGATCGCGCTCTCCCAGCACCAGCGCCAGAATGATGCCGGCCTGCGAGCGCCCCTCGAGGGCGCGCAGCAGCCGTTCCCGCAAACCATGGCGCAGTCGCGACAGCCACGCCCCGCCATCCTCCAGCCGGACATTGAACGCTGTGTCGCGCACATAGCCGCGCGCCGCCACACCCTGCTGCACCAGCCAGGCCTCGTAGTCGAAGCCCCCCGGATTGGCGAAACCGCGCGGCCGGCTCAGACGCACCCGCCAGAACCAGCGCTGACCAGGCTCCACGACCTGAGGTCCATAGTGATTGAGCTGGATCAGCCGGTCACGAAACAAGGCAACATGAGCCGGGCAATCCGCCGGCAGCAGGTCTAAACAGCTGTGCTCGACGCGGAACTGGAACTGCTGCCCCCGCTCCGTGCGCTGGGGCAAGCCGATGACCATGCCGGTCACCCAGAAATCACGCCCCTCCAGCGCCTCGGGCAGCAGGGCCTGCAGCCGCTGCTGGCCACTGATCAGGCCCCACAACAGGCCACAGAGAAAGGCGCAGCCAAGCGCGGACACGAGATACCCTCGCCAGCATCGCCACAGCAGCAGAGACAGCGCTGGCGCGGATACCCACAGGGGAATGGCAGGCAAGACAGGCAGCAGGGCCACCAGGGCAATGCCGAGGCTGGCAGCGATCATCCGTGAACGCATGGGGAATCCGGCGCTGGGCGACTTCAGTGTCGCCCGCCAAGTATAGGCAGGCCGCGGCCGCAGCGCGGCCCGCAGCGCAGCGTCAGTCGAGGCGCAACGCTTCGGCGGGCTGTACGCGGGAGGCGCGCCACGCGGGATACAGGGTGGCGAGCAGGGACAGCAGGAACACGCCTGCGCTCACCCCGACGATGTCACGCAAGCGCAGTTCGGAGGGCAGGAAATCCACTGGGTACACCTCGGCGTTGAGTAGAGTGATGCCGAACGCACGCTCCAGCCACGCCGCGAAATCACCCACGCTGAGCGAGAAGATCACCCCGAAGGCGATGCCGATGACGGTGCCGATCAACCCGACGAGACAGCCCTGGGTCATGAAGATCCGCCGGATCGTTTCTGGGCTGGCACCCATGGTGCGCAGGATGGCGATGTCGCCGCGCTTGTCGCGCACGATCATGACCAGGCTGACCACGAGATTGAATGCGGCCACCGCCACCAGCAGCCACAGCAGCAGACCAACCACCGTGCGGGAGAACTGGATGTTCTCGTAGATGTTGCCGAAGACGCGTGTCCAGGTGTCCACCTGCACGCCCTGCGGCAGCTGCGGCCCCAGCTCGGCTGCCACCGCATGCACCTGCAGCAGATCCTCGATCTGGAAGCGCAGGCCGGTGTGGGTATCGCGCAGCCGGTACAGGGCACGCGCGTCCTGCAGCGTGATCATCGCCATGGCGCTGTCCAGCTCCAGGGTGCCGACCCGGTAGATGCCGGCCACGGTAAACTGGCGTTGCGTCGGCAGCGCCAGCAGCGGATTCACCGACACCTCCAGCGAATACAGACTCACTCTGTCGCCAATGCCCACGCCCAGATTGGCGGCCAGTGTGGCACCGAGGATGATGCGGAAACGGCCCTCCTCCAAGCTTGCAAGACTGCCTTCACGCATAAAGCTGTCGAGGCGTGAGATGCGCTGCTCGGCCTGCGGGTCCACCCCCTGGACCAATACGCCCTTGGCGAAACCATTGGCCGAGACGACACCGGTGACCTCGATCTGTGGCGCCATGTCCAGCACGGCGGGATGCGCGCGCAACACCTCTTCGATGACCTGCCAGCGTTCCGGTCCCTGCGGTTCCAGCGCCTTGACCACGGCGTGGGGCAGGATGCCCAGGATGTTCTCCCGCACTTCGCGATCGAAGCCGTTCATCACGGAGAGCACGGTGATCAGGATGGCGATGCCCAGTGCCAGCCCACTCACGGTGAGCGCGGACATGAACGAGACCAGCTGACTGCGTCGCCCCACACTGACATAGCGCAGCGCAATGAAGGCAGCGAAGGCACGTTCGGCATACGGCGCCAGAGCAGACAGCTGGCGTGGCTCATTCGCCATGGGCATCGTCCTGGGCGGGCGCTTCCACCAGACTCGCCGACAGGCCGCGCGCCGCAATGGCCGCCCGGGTGGCAGCATCCAGCTCTTCCAGCTGGCCGTTGCGCAGCAGCAGCACCCGGTCCAGCGAGCGGGCGAATTCCTCGTCGTGGGTCACCACCACAAAGCTCGTGGCCAGCTGCGTGTTGAGTTCGGCCATCAGGGCGTGAATCTCGCGAGCTGTGTGCCGGTCCAGATTGCCGGTGGGCTCGTCCAGCAGCACGCAGCGCGGCTCCGTGACCAGGGCTCGTGCGATCGCCACGCGCTGGCGCTCGCCGCCGGACAGCTCGGAGGGCTTGTGCTGCAGACGGTGGCCGAGCCCGACCCGCTCCAGGATAGCTGACGCTCGCGCGGCCGAGCAGCGCACATCGTTGCCAGCAATCAGCAGCGGCATGCTCACGTTCTCCAGCGCAGTGAATTCGCCCAGCAGGTGGTGGAATTGATAGACGAAACCGAGATTGCGATTGCGCATGCGACCGCGCTGCGCCTCGTTGAGGCCGGCCAGATTGAGGCCGGCAATCATCACCTCGCCGGAGCTTGGCAGATCCAGCCCCCCCAGCAGGTTCAGCAACGTGGTCTTGCCCGAGCCCGAGGCGCCAACGATGGCCACCCGCTCTGCGGCGTAGACCCGCAGGTTCAAGTTGCGCAGCACTTCGACACGCTCCGGCCCCTGGGTGTAGACCTTGCACAGCTGCCGGCATTCCAGCATCAGCTGGGATTCCTGGATGTCGGGCGACACCATCTGGGCGGTGGGCGCTTCGCGGATTTCACACTTGCTCATTCATACCTCAACACTTCGGCGGGCTGAATGCGGGTGGCCCGATACGCTGGATAAAGGGTTGCCAGAAAGCTGACGACAAGCGCACTGATGCAGGTGAGCACCACGTCCTCGACCTGCAGCTCGGCGCGCAGATAACTGATCATGTAAACATCGTCCGGCGCGAGCGTGGCGTTCAGGACCGACTCAATCAAGCCGAGCAATTGCGGCAGATTCTGCGCCACCAGAACGCCTGTCAGCGCCCCCAGAATCGTCCCCAGCACCCCTACCGTCGTCCCCTGCGTCACAAACACGCTCATGATGGTGCCGCGACTGGCCCCCATCGTGCGCAGGATCGCAATGTCAGCGCTCTTGTCGGCCACTACCATCACCAGGGTGGAGACGATGTTGACGGCGCCGATCACCACGATCATCAGCAACATGAAGCCCGTCATGGTCTTCTCGAGTCGCAGCGCGTCGAACAGACTGGCCTGAGTCTCGCTCCAGCTGATGCTGTCGCGCCCGGCCGCCAGAGACGGATCGGGCAGCGTCTTCAGGGCGTTCGCGGCGATCGGCCCGGCATTCAGGACATCGTCGACACGCAGCCGCAGCCGCACATCCTGCCCGCCGGCATCCAGGCCGAACAGAGACTGTGCCGCCTGCAGGTCCACCATCACCGTATTGTCATTGCCGTAAAAGCCGAAGTCTGCCGCGCCGATGACGCGAAAGTGCATGGACTCTTCGAGCTTGCGATTGAGCAGGCTGGGCAGCGACAGCAGCGTGACTTCCTCGTCGAGCCGGATACCCAGCCGATTGGCCAGACGGATACCCAGAATGATGCCGTTCTCGGCGGCGGCCAGTGCCTGCAGCATGGCGTCAAGCTCCGGGTTCTGCACCTGCAGCACCTGGCCCTCGAGACGGGGGTCGACCCCGCGCAGCTGCACGAATTCTGCCGCACCGTCGAAGCGCAGCCAGCTTTCTCCCTCGATGTAAGGCGCGGCACCCACGATGCCGGGCTGAGCCGCCAGCGCGTCTCGCAGGCCCGGCCAGTCCCCGCTGCCCGCACTGATGCTGGCATGGGGCACAGCCTTGAGCGTTTCGTCGCGCATGGTGCTGGTAGAGCCGTTGATCACGGATGTCACCACGATCAGTGCCAGCACGCCAATGGTGATTCCCAGGGTGGACACGACCGAGACGAAGGAGATGATCTGGCTCTTCTTGCGTGTGCGGATATAGCGCAAGCCTATGAACAGGGCTACCGGCTTAAACATGGCGTTGCAGGATCCTCTGCACGGTCTTGAAGCTGATGGGCGCTACCGGGGTGCTGACGGCCTCGGCGATGGCGCGCAGGGAGCAGCCCCGCTCGCGCAGCTGCAGGATTCGCTTGAGTACTTTCTGCTCCATGGGATTCTCGATCAGGCGTCCATTGGAATGGATCATGTAGCCGAAGGGCCGGCTGCCGCCCAGATACCGGCCCTTGCTGCGCTGGGTGCTCTTGACGCTGCGCACTCGCTCGACGGCACGGCGACGCTCCAGCAAGGCAAAGACCCGGGCGGCTGTCACGACATCGAGCACATAGTCCGGTGCGCAGACATCGGCGCCCAGCGTGAACACATACAGCGCGACGCCCCGCTCGCGCAGCTGCTGCAGAATGGCCGCTGCATCATAGCAGGAGCTGAAGAGGCGCTCCAAGGCATGCACTAGCAGCAGGTCTCCTGCCCGCAGCGTGTTCAACAGGACGGCCCCACCTTCGCGTTGCGCAAACCTGAGAGAGAGC
>JBEDFR010000061.1:0-33873 GCA_041175045.1 Pseudomonadota bacterium
GCCTCGATGTCGATGACGATGAATCGGTGATGCCGCTTGACTAGCAGGTGCATCACATGGCGGAACGGTGTACGCGACTGACAACCCGCAGCACGGAAGGAGCTGAAGTCCTGCTCGCCCAGGATGAACTGCCCAGCGGCATGCATGGCGTCGATATCCAGGGTCTCTCGCGTGTGCGCGAGATGACGGGCAAGCAATGCGGGCTCTACGGGGTCGTCGTAGATCACGTAAAGATACCGGCGGGAGAGTGCCGAGAATCGCGCATGGAAGTCAACCGGCATGCGTTTAGCCCAGCTAATCCGTAGGCTTGGCGGCAGCAGACTGTTGCCTCCACGACGCCAGGCTTTTTCACCTCGGTCAACGGCACAATCGAAATGCACCACCTGACCCGTGCCATGAACGCCAGTATCCGTGCGCCCCGCACAAATCAACTTTACAGGATGACCGGCGATCTGAGTTAACGCGACTTCAAGCCGGGCCTGCACGGTGGGCAGAATTGGACTGCCCTGCTGCTGCCAGCCATGAAACGCGGCGCCGTCATACTCGACGCCCAACGCTATTCGGTGCAAAACGGGTGTCTCATCGCTCAAAGCTTGCTTAGGAGTGAGCTGGCATACTTGACCTGCTCCTCATTGCCCTCGCGCAGGACCTCCTCCAGAATCTCGCGCGCGCCATCACTGTCGCCCATTTCAAAATACGCACGGGCCAGATCCAGCTTGGCTGCCGCTTCGTCGGCATGGGAGAGATATTCAAATACGTCATCTTCCTCGGCGGACTTGTCGGCTTCGGGATTCTCCAGCGAATCCAGCAGAGTCTCGTCGACGAACTGCAGATCATCGAAGCTGGCTCCCGTCTCGGGATAACCACGTGCTGTGGTAGCTGCAGCGGCCAGCGGCACCACATCGTGCTCGTCAACCAGCTTGAACACTGCACCGTCGATATCCACCAGATCTTCCTTGCCGTCCATGGCGGTCTCGACTGCGATGGGGGTTGCAGACTCCGGCTTGCCGTCTGGGGGGACACCTTTGCAATCGACTTCATGTGCCGAAGGAGCACTATCCGGCAGGGAATCCCGCGAATCTTCCTCCAGCGCCCGAAGCGGCTCATCCTTTTCGACGGACATGACGAAGTCAATGTCCACTGGATTGTCGGAGTCTTCGTCGATATTGACGCCTGCGAGCAGGCGAGCGTGGTCTACCTCGGAATTCGCTTCCAGAACGGTGGCAATCTCAAGATCGCCTGCCAGCGCCTTGTCTTCATTGGTTTCGGCCTGCGTCTGTTCCAGCAGCTCGTCACCCAGACTAGCGCGAAGCGCTACGATCTGAGGGGTCAGCGCGTCACCAAACAGATCGCGCAATTGCGTTGCCTGCGATTCGAAGCCGAGAACATCACGGGTGCCAGCAAACGCTTCCAGTAGTTTCAAGCGCAGGTCGGTGCGCAAAGGCTGCACCTGGACACCGACCTGCAATCGGGCGATGGCCTCTGGGTAACGCGATTGGGTCAAAAGCGCAGACACCTCTTCCAGCAGAGTATCACTGGGAGACAGGGGCGCGTTGAGTACGAGTGCGTCGGCGACCATTGCGCTGGCGTTTTCGACGCCTTTCTCGACGCTGGCTGGCGCCAGACTGGCGCGTGTCTCTGCCGGCGCTGGCTGCTTCAGCTTGTCTTTCGTGGAGGTGGCAATGTCGAACACCTCCTCGAACAACGGATCCTTCGACTCGGAAGCCTTGGGACCCTCAGCCCCGAGCGCTATGCGCTGGTGACCTTCGGCAGCACCCACGACGGGCAAATCCTCAAGACTGCGAGGTTGAGCGGTCAGGCCGTCCATACCGGCAAGAGCTGCGGCATGTTCGGCTGCGCGATTGCGTCTGATTAGAATGAAGACCAGCAGGGAGATGATCATCGCTGTCACTGCCAGAAGCGCGGCTGTATCGGCCACCAGCGACTCCAGCAGCGTTTCGAAAAAGCTGCGCTCTGGCGCCATGGTGATCACAGTGGGCGGTTCCTCGACAAGCGACTCCAGCGCAGGGGCATTCGCCAGCGACTCCTGCAGCTGGGCCAATTCCAGATCGCGCAAGCGAATGATCTCCTGGGCGGAAGCAATCTGCTCTTCCAGCAGCCCGAGTCGCTCGGTCAGCTCGGCACTCAACAACGATGCGCGATCCGCCTCTTCGCGCTGCACCGCCAGGACATCCTCAAGGCTGGCAATACGCGCATCCAGCTCGGCACTTTGGCCACTAACCGTCTGCGAGCCCGGCGCCGCATTCTCGACACTGACCACGCTCAGCTCGCCACGCGGGGCTGAATCAATTGCGGTGGCAGCGGAAGGTGGCGGCGTCAAGGGCTGGGAAGTCAGCGGGACATCGCGACGGTTCTCGAAGAGCTGATTCTGGCGGGCAACCTCGCGCATGGCCTCTCGCGCACTCAAGGCCCTGATCTGCTCAATGTCAGGCAAGCGCAGAACCTGGCCGCGCCGGATCATATTGATGTTGTCGCCAATGAAGGCATTCGTATTCAGTCGCTGGATGGCCAGCATGGTCTGTTGTACCGATACCGAGCTGTCCGGGCGAACGCGCAGGGCAATGTCCCACAGCGTGTCGTTGACATCGGTGGTCAGCGTCTGAGCGTCCGCCGGAGCAGCCAGCGGACCCGGCGTGGCCGCAGGCGCGGGGGGCGACTGTGGCTCTGGCGCTGCTGCGGCATTCACCGGTCTCGCCGCGTCAGCCCCTGCGTTCGTATCCAGCTGCGCCACCAACCCCGACGCCGGCACTTCCACAGGTGCCGGGCCCGCCGAGACGAGCTCCGCAGGCGCTGCAAGTCGAATAGGCTGACTTCGGAGGTTGCTTGAAGAACCAGTCTGAACTGATTGATTAATTGATTTTTGCAAAGACGAAAATCGAGATGCCGATTGCTTCACTGGTTGTTCAATCGCCGGCACGGAGACATCCTGCACAAACACGGGCAGGTCAAATAACACGGTGTGTTCACTCAGAAGGCGATCAGACGGACAGCAAGTCTCCAGCTCAAAGCTCACATAGGGCTCTCGCACCGTCGCCTGAGTGCTGACCTGTACCACTGCCTCTGCCCCGGCCGGACGAACATCAAGATTAAAGCTGTCGAGAGTAGCATCGCTGTCGATGGAAAAACGCTTGAAATCGCTCGCAGACACCGGCGCTACTTGCTCTCTGATCTGGCCTGCACGCGCTGCTTCAAACTGGACGAGCGCTATATACGCCTGCAGAGGCTTGTTCCGCGCCGATTCGAGACTGATGTCACCCAACCCCAGCGCTTTGGCATTGATTGCCGCCAGCAGCACGAACGAGGTAACGATCACCATCGGCTTTCTGAGCATTCTCCGTTCCTTCTTGTTAGGCTGCTGAGGCTGTCACACTCGAGTGCTGGAAGGTTGGGTGTACGCAGGGAAGGAGGCCGAACCACCATTAAAATCCCGAGAAACACTCTTCAAATTCGCATGCAAGTATTCATTACAAATAGTCTTTTATCAACACTTCGGCGATCTGTACGGAGTTGAGCGCGGCACCTTTTCGCACGTTGTCTGACACAATCCACAGATTGAGACCATTGGGGTGCGAAATGTCCGCACGGATGCGGCCCACCAGAACAGCATCCTTACCCGCAGAATCCCCGACCGCTGTCGGATATCCGCCGGGCTTGCGCTCGTCCATCAAGACCACGCCTGGCGCATTGGCTAACAATGCGCGGACGTCCTCGACGCTGATCGGGCTGCGGGTTTCGATGTGCACTGCTTCGGAGTGGGAATAGAACACCGGCACGCGTACACAAGTAGCATTCACTCGGACAGACTCATCCCCCAGGATCTTCTTGGTCTCCCAGGACATTTTCATCTCTTCTTTGGTATAGCCATTGTCCAGGAACACATCAATTTGCGGCAGCACATTGAAAGCGATCTGCTTGGGGTAAACCTTGTTGACCGGAGTACGCCCGTTGAGCAGATCCGCCGTCTGCTTGGCAAGTTCCTCGATGGCCAGCTTCCCGGTGCCCGATACAGCCTGATAGGTCGCAACATTGATGCGCTCGATGCCCACCTTGTCGTAGATCGGCTTGAGCGCTACCAGCATCTGAATGGTGGAGCAGTTCGGGTTGGCAATGATGTTGCGATTGCGATAATCCGCAATGCGCCCGGGATTGACTTCTGGCACTACCAAGGGGATGTCGGCCTCGTAGCGAAAATGCGAGGTGTTGTCGATGACGACACATCCTGCCCTGCCCGCCTTCTCAGCGTACTGCGCCGACACACTACCCCCTGCCGAAAACAGCCCTATCTGCGCCTTGGAGAAATCGAAGTCGGCCAGGTTCTGCACTGTGACAGGCTTGCCGCGGAACATCAGCCTCGTGCCGGCAGAACGCTCGCTGGCCAGCAGAAACAGTTCATCCACCGGGAAATTGCGCTCTTCAAGGATACTGATCAGCGTCTCGCCAACCGCCCCTGTAGCGCCCACTACTGCCACGTTGTATGTCTTCATTGCATGTCGTCCTGTCGGAAATCAAAGTCGAATTGCGCGTCCTGAAGCTCAGGCCTGCGCACCAAAATACCACGGGGCAGACGCCTTCCAGCGCGCCTCGAAGGCCTTGATCGCGTCTGCGTCCTGCAGCGTGATGCCGATGTCGTCCAGACCGTTGAGCAGGCAGTACTTGCGGAAGCTGTCCACCTCGAAGGCGATGGTGCTGTCATCGGGCTTCAGGATCACTTGACGCTCCAGATCCACCGTCAGGGAATAGCCCTCGGCTGCCTCCACTTCCTGGAAGAGCTGTTCGACAATTTTCTTATCAATAACAATTGGAAGGATTCCATTCTTAAAGCAATTATTGAAGAAAATATCGGCGAAGCTTGGCGCGATGATCACCCGGAAACCGTAGTCGTCCAACGCCCAGGGAGCGTGTTCTCGGCTGGAACCGCAGCCGAAGTTCTCGCGCGCAAGCAGCAGGGATGCGCCCTTGTAGCGCAGCTTGTTCATCACGAAATCCGGATTCAGCGGCCTGCTGCTGTTGTCGCGTCCGGGCTCGCCCTTGTCGAGATAACGGTGTTCATCGAACAGATTCGGGCCGAAGCCGCTGCGCTTGATCGACTTGAGGAACTGCTTGGGGATGATGAAGTCGGTATCGACATTCGCCCTGTCCAGGGGCATGACCAGCCCAGACTGCATGGTGAACTTTCTCATTGCTTGGAACCTCTGCTGGAATTCGAGTACATGGGGCAGTCTCAGGCGGGTCGGTCGGCCGTAAACAGGATGTCACGCACGTCGACGAAATGGCCGTGGATCGCAGCTGCGGCAGCCATGGCAGGGCTCACCAGATGCGTGCGTCCGCCAAAGCCCTGACGCCCCTCGAAGTTGCGATTGGAAGTGGACGCACAGTGCTTGCCCGCCCCGAGCTGGTCGGCGTTCATCGCCAGACACATGGAACAGCCAGGCTCGCGCCACTCCAGGCCTGCCTCGATGAATATCTTGTCCAGTCCCTCAGCCTCAGCCTGTTTCTTGACCAGGCCGGAACCCGGCACGACCAGCGCCATTTCAACGTTGGCGGCGACCTTGCGCCCCTTGACCACTGCCGCGGCAGCGCGCAGATCCTCGATGCGCGAGTTGGTGCAGGAACCGATGAAGATGCAGTCCAGCTTGATGTCGGTGATGCGCGTGCCGGGAGTAAGGCCCATGTACTTCAAGGCCTGGCGCATGTTCTCCCGACGGGTCGGGTTGCTTTCCTTGTCCGGATCCGGCACTTCGCCCGTGATGGGGGCCACCATCTCCGGGGAGGTCCCCCAGGTCACCTGCGGAATGATGTCCGCCGCATCGATCACTACCACACGGTCGAAATGCGCATCGGGATCGCTCACCAGCGAGCGCCACGCGGCAGCCGCCTTCTCCCACATGTCACCCTTGGGGGCAAACGGACGCCCCTTGATGTACTGCAGCGTGGTTTCGTCCACGGCGATCAGACCGGCGCGGGCACCCGCCTCGATAGCCATGTTGCAGATCGTCATGCGCCCTTCGATGCTCAAGGAGCGGATGGCTTCGCCACCGAACTCGATGGTGTAACCGGTGCCGCCCGCTGTGCCGATCTCGCCGATTATCGCGAGCACGATGTCCTTGGCGGTGACACCCGGATTCAGTCGCCCATCCACCCGGATCAGCATGTTCTTCATCTTCGTCTGCAGCAGACACTGAGTGGCCATCACATGCTCGACTTCGGAAGTGCCGATGCCATGTGCCAGAGCACCCAGCGCCCCATGGGTCGAGGTGTGCGAGTCGCCACAGACTATGGTCATGCCCGGCAGGGTGGCACCCTGCTCCGGACCGACCACATGCACGATGCCCTGACGCTCATCATTCATGTCCAGCTCGAAGATGCCGAACTCGCGGCAATTGTCGTCCAGCGTCGTCACCTGAATGCGGGAGATCGGGTCACGGATGCCTTCCAGGCCTTGCTTGCGCTCTTCGCGAGTAGTAGGGATGTTGTGGTCAGGCGTCGCAAAGTTGGCCTCTGCGCGCCATGGACGACGCCCTGCCAGACGCAGGCCTTCGAAAGCCTGGGGCGAAGTGACTTCGTGAATCAGCTGGCGGTCGATATAGATGAGTGCCGTCCCGTCATCGCGCTGCTTGACGAGATGAGAGTCCCAGAGTTTGTCGTACAAGGTTTTACCAGTCATGAGAATTTACCGTTTTTGGCCATCACTGTGAGATGTTAAAAAACTATACTCGTCGATCTTCAATAACCGAAATGAAACTATTTTATTATTTGGATTCCCGTTAGGAATTTTTACTCGCCCGCACCAATCACCGGCGTTGCGGACACCACGCCGGCATTCTGCGCGCGATGACGCAAGAGATGATCCATGAGCACGATCGCCATCATGGCCTCTGCTATCGGTGTGGCTCGGATACCGACGCAAGGATCATGGCGGCCGGTGGTGACCACCTCGACAGGGTTGCCGCGAATGTCCATGGAGCGGCCGGGAAGGCGAATGCTGGAGGTGGGCTTGAGAGCGATGCTGGCCAGGATATCCTGACCAGAGGAAATACCACCCAGGATGCCCCCGGCATTGTTCGAGAAGAAACCCTCGCGGCGCATCTCGTCACGGTGTTCGGTGCCTTTCTGGGTCACGCACTGGAAGCCGGCACCGATCTCTACCCCTTTTACGGCGTTGATGCTCATCAAGGCATGGGCAAGATCAGCATCAAGCCGGTCGAACACTGGCTCGCCCAGCCCGACCGGCACGCCGCTTGCCACCACATTGATGCGGGCTCCAATCGAGTTGCCTTCCTTGTTCAAGGCGGCCATGTAGGCTTCCATTTCTGGCACACGCGCCGCGTCCGGGCAGAAGAACGGGTTGCGCTCGACCTCATCCCAGTCGAAATCCACAATCTTGATAGGGCCGAGCTGGCTCATGTAGCCTCGAATCTGCACGCCACAGTGTTCCAGCAGATACTTTCTGGCGATGGCGCCGGCGGCCACGCGCATGGCAGTCTCACGCGCAGATGAGCGGCCGCCTCCGCGGTAGTCGCGGATGCCATACTTCTGCTGGTAAGTGTAGTCGGCATGGGCCGGGCGGAATTGCTCGGCGATGCGGCCATAGTCCTTGGAGCGCTGATCAGTGTTCTCGATCAGCAGACCGATGGGCGTGCCCGTGGTGCGCCCCTCGAAGACGCCGGAAAGAATGCGCACCACGTCGGCTTCCTGACGCTGGGTGGTGTATCGCGAAGTGCCGGGCTTGCGGCGGTCGAGATCCCGTTGCAGGTCCTCGACACTCAGTGCCATGCCCGGCGGACAGCCATCCACAATACAGCCCAACGCAGGACCGTGACTCTCACCAAAACTGGTGACCGTGAACAGCTTGCCGATCGAGTTTCCAGACATGCGCCACCTGCGGTGAAGAAATTGACTGCCGCGCCCGCCTCGGGCGTCAAGAAAGGCCGCGAATTGTACACCATGATCCCGGGTGTTACGAATCATCCCATGCCGTCACTCAGGCAAAGTGCTGCCTGAAGGCCAGCAACTGCTCGCGGGTAAGCAAAAGGACGCCGTCCCCCCCATTGGCAAACTCCAGCCATGAAAGAGGTACCTCGGGAAGTCGCGCGCTCAAGGCTTCGCGGGAATAGCCAACTTCCATGATCAGCACCCCCTCGGCCGCAAGCAGGTCTGCCGCTTCGCGCAGGATGCGCAGCGGAATCGCCAGCCCGTCATCCTCCGACACCAGTCCGAGTGACGGCTCATGGCGGTACTCCGGCGGCAGCTCGTCCACTTCCTCCTGCGAGACATAGGGGGGATTGCTGAGAATCAGATCATAGGGCCCCTGCAAAGCCGCAAACAGGTCCGACTCCAGCACGCTGACCCGCGCCGAGACCCCGTGACGCTCGACATTCGCACGCGCTACGTCGAGAGCCTCGGGGGAGATATCGGCGAGAACCACGCGGCTGTCCGCGAATGCAAGCGCCGTGGCAATGCCGATGCAGCCACTGCCCGTACACAAGTCCAGAATGTGCACCGGGGTGCGAGGCAGAAGCGTCGCGAATTCCTGCTGGATAAGTTCGGCGATCGGGGAGCGCGGAATCAGCACATGTTCGTTCACGGTGAACGGCTGACCGGCGAACCAGGCTTCACCCACCAGATAAGCCACGGGCCGCCGTTCCTGCAAACGCCGCACCGCGAGCATATCGACCTTTTGCTGCTCCTGCGGGGTGACCAGCCGCGTCATGATCCGCTCATCGGCGGTAAAGGGAATCTGCAACGCACAGAACACCAGATAGACGGCTTCGTCCCAGGGATTGTCGGTGCCGTGTCCGTAGAACAGGTCGGCCTCGTCAAAGCGCGTGGCGAGCGTATCGATCAGCTCGCCCAGCCTTGGCATCTGCGTTGCAATCAAGATCATCGTCCTCAAGGAGGTGGCCAGAAATCACTTTACCGGGCCGTGGGGTGTATCGTACGGTAGGCGCCATTGCCACAGACAGGACACCAGCAGGCGAACATGAGCAACACAATGGAACGCGCCTATCGCGACATCATCACCGCCATCGGCGAGGACCTCGAGCGCCCTGGACTCGCGGACACGCCACGCCGCGCCGCCAAGGCGATGGACTTCCTGATGCGGGGCTATCGTCAGAACATCGACGAAGTGATCAACGATGCGTTGTTTCCCTCGGACTCCGACGAGATGGTCATCGTGAAGAACATCGAACTGTATTCCATGTGTGAGCACCACCTGCTGCCATTCATCGGCAAGTGTCATGTTGCGTATATTCCGCGTGGCAAGGTGATCGGCCTTTCCAAGATCGCTCGCATCGTCGACATCTTCGCGCGCCGCCTGCAGATTCAGGAAAATCTCACCAAGGAGATCGCCGAGACCATCGTCTCGAAGACTGGCGCGACCGGCGCTGGCGTCATCATCGAAGCACAGCACATGTGCATGATGATGCGCGGCGTGGAGAAGCAGAACTCCATCATGACAACTTCCTGCATGCTGGGCGCCTTCCGCAACAGCCAGAGCACTCGCAACGAGTTTCTCTCTCTCATCAGCAAATAAGGCTAATTGCTGAGCACGATTTCGATACGATCCGAGCATGGTGCCTGCGCACAGGCGGGTGCCAGCGGACCCACGCCCCTGGCCTGCAGCCGAGCGGAATCGACACCTGCTTGCTGCAATGCCTCGACAACCGCCTGCGCTCGCCTCTGTGTCCGCGTGATCAGCGCATCGACGTCACTACTTTCACGCAGATGCCCGACCACCAGCACGCGCAGTTCGGGCGCGAGCGCCAGAGCGCTGGCCACCCGTTCCAGCCCTTCGGACTCCAGAAGCGAATCATCTTCCCCGAAGCGGATCGCACGCAGGATCACACTGCCCCCCTGCTGCAGCCGCTCCAGCAGCGCCTGCGGCGACTCCGGAGTGGACTGGGCATCGACGAGCACAGGCTCGAGCACGTCAAGATGCGCGTAAACACTGCGATTTCCCCGCGTGATCACATAGAGCACGAAGTAGCGGTCGGTCTCGCCGGCCGCATTGCTGGCGCTCAGCGCAACGTAGAACTGCTCCTGCTCCGGACCATAAAGAATGCGATTGCCCAGAACATCGTTCGCCCAGAAATTGCTGCTGCCGCAGGCGCGGCCCTGGCAACGAAACAACTCCTGCGTCTGTCCGGAAAAGGAATTCAAGAAATGTGCAAAAACTTCCGCACCGCTGAAACCCAACGGAATCTGGTAGGTGATGCGGATCAGCTCGCCCTGCAGCCGCTCTTCGCGCCCAGCGGTCACGCGCCCATTGACGCGCTGCAAGCGACCAAGCGCCAGACGGTAGTTACCCGCCGGCACGGCCTCGTACTGGACAATCGTCGCCCCGGGGAAACTCGCCACGTCGGCTAAATCCCGTGCGCCTGACACGTCGCCGGCACTCTGGGCAACAGCATGAGCCGCGGGCAAGAGCAGTAACAGTCCTGCGAGGACGGTTCTCAGCCAGCGGTGCACGATGTCATTCCACATCGCTGTCATCATGACTCTTGGCGGCCCGGCTGCCGCGACCGCGGGCGGGTTTCACGGCAGTCGGCTCGTCGACTGGCTGGTCGACATGGCCCCCTTCGGGCACACTTACTTCCACTTCCTGTTCCTGGTCCTGGTCCATGTCAGCTGAGGGAGACGGCTCAGCGACACACGCCGGGTCAGGGGTGAAGGGCGCAAACGGAAACGGCTTGAATTCGCTGTTGTAAGTCAGAAAATCCAGCACCAGACGCACATAGGCGGTCAGTGCTGCGCCCAGCTCGCGCAAATTGCGATTATCTGCACCGGTCAACAACCCGAACAAAGCCTGGGCGATGATTAGCAGCGTCAGCACCATGCCGGCCAGATACAGGGCCACGGCCAGCGCCAACATGAACGCTATGCGGAACCATTGCGCGGGTTGCTTCAGATTCTCGACGATATCGTCTGCCATGATTACTTCTCCGGATTCAACACCTTGGCCTGATTGGCCTCGTACTCCACATCCAGGGCCTGTTCTCCCAGCATCAGGGATGCCACGATCTGGCGCACGGAACTGCCACCATAAACAATCTGGTACAGGCCGTTTACAAGCGGCATGTAGACGCCCAGTTCGTCAGCCTTTTCCTTGACCAGTTTGAGCGTGTTCACGCCCTCGGCCACTTGACCGACTTCAGAGGTAGCTTCTTCGATCGACTTGCCCTGCCCCAGGGCAAAGCCTACCCGGAAATTGCGGCTGAGTGGTGACGAGCAGGTGACAACAAGGTCACCGACCCCGGACAGCCCGAGGAAAGTCATCGGATCAGCCCCCAGCTTGCGGCCGAATCGGGCCATCTCGGTGAGGCTGCGCGTCACCAGCATGCTGTTGGTGTTGTGCCCCATGCCCATGGCGGAAGCCAGCCCTGCGATGATGGCATAGATGTTCTTCAGGGCACCGCCCAGCTCCACTCCGAACATGTCATCGTTGGTGTAGACGCGGAAGTACTCGGACTTGAGAATCTTCTGCACCGTCTCCCGAACCGAGGAATGGGCACTGGCAATCACAGTACCGGTAAGATTGCGTGCAGCGATCTCCTTGGCGAGGTTGGGTCCGCTCATGACGCCGATGCGTGCCGCCGGGGATTCCTCGGCGAGGATCTGACTCATCAACTTGAAACTCCCTGCCTCAATGCCCTTGGTGGTGCTGACAAGAATCGCATCTGCCGGTGCCCAGGTTCGCATGTCGCGCACGACCGCACGAAAGTAAGCACTCGGAACCGCGACGAAGATCACTTCGGCATCCCGCACGGCCAATTGCATGTCGTGGAAGGCGCTGACGTTGTCATGCAGAACATAGCCAGGCAGATACTGGCTGTTCTGGTGAGTACGATTGACCTCGTCTACCAGCAGCTCGCTGCGCATCCAGAAATTCACGCGACAGCCATTCTGCGCGACGATATTGGCGATCACGGTACCGAAGCTGCCGCCACCGAGAACGGCGATGCTGCGCTCACTGATCAATTACATCACCCCCCGGAGGAATGGTTTGGGCACGACGTTGCACGAAATCAGAAAACCCTGTTCAAGCCGTCCAGCGCAGCTATGCGATAGGCTTCGGCCATCGTGGGGTAATTGAAGGTGGTGTCGAGGAAATAACGCATTGTGTTGGCCTTGCCTTCCTGCAGCATGATGGCCTGACCAATATGCACGATCTCGGACGCCTGATCGCCAAAGCAATGGATGCCCAGAATTTCCAGTGTGTCGAAATGAAAGAGAATCTTCAGCATTCCTACCTGTTCACCAGTAATGAGACCTCGTGCAGTGTTCTTGAAAAAGGCCTTGCCGACTTCATACGGAATGCGCTCACTGGTCAGCTCACGCTCAGTTTTCCCGAGGGTGCTTATCTCCGGAATGGTATAAATACCTGTAGCGAAACGATCGATCTCCACACAGGCTGAAGGGTCCACAATGGCGTTGGACGCGGCCCGCCCCTGGTCGTAGGACACACTGGCGAGAGACGGCCAGCCGACCACATCGCCTGCGGCAAAGATGTTGTCCACACCCGTGCGATAGCGATTGTCGATCTCCAGTTGACCACGAGAATTGGGTTTGAGGCCGATGGCGGCCAGATTGAGCTGATCCGTATTGCCGGTACGACCATTGGCCCAGAGCACAATGTCGCTCTTGATACGCTTGCCCGACTTCAGGTGCGTAATTATGTGGGTATCGAAATATTCCAGTCTGTCGTATTCCTCGTTGTGCCGACTGCGTACGCCGGCATTGCGCAGGTGATAGCTCAGCGCATCGGAGATCTCCCAGTCGAGGAATGAAAGCAGCGTGCCGGCCGGGTTGATCAGTTCGACCTTGGCGCCAAGTCCCCCAAATATGGAAGCATACTCGCAGCCGATCACGCCGGCGCCGATTACTGTCAGCTTGCGTGGGGAATGATCTAGCTGAAGAATCGAGTCGCTGTCGAAAATGCGCGGATGCGTGAAGTCGACATTATCCGGACGATATGGCCTGGAGCCTGTGGCAATGATGAAATGCTCCGCCGTCACCAGTGGGCCTCGATTGCCTAGACGGATCGTGTTGCGGTCAACGAAACTCGCCTGGCCATGGATGATGTCAATACCGTTCTTCTCATAGTACCCTGCGCGCAGGTGCACCTGTTCGTCGATGACGCGCGCGGCGTGACGCATGATGTCCTGAAAACATGGTCTGCGCAGCGTGGCGAACTCACGCAGCAGCGGATTGCTGCTGAACTGCATCACCTGTTTGACCGCCTGGCGCAGGGCTTTGGACGGAATTGTACCCAGGTGCGTGCAATTGCCACCCACCTTCTCGCGGTCGGAAATTACCGCCACACGTCGACCTTTCTTGGCGGAATTCATGGCCGCAGACTCCCCCGCGGGACCACTGCCGATCACGATGATGTCGTACTGCATCTGCTGCTTCAAGGCGACTGCTCTCTTTCGTCAGCGTACGGCTTCGTCACATTTGGCGGGATTGCCCCCACAGACAGTGCAACTGCTTTCACCGCCACTGTTCAAGCCACCGCAGGAACCCTTCAAGGGCTTGCGACCAAACATGACACCGATCGCCATGCCGGTGACCACCAGCAAAAGCAGTATGAACGTTCCAATCAGAGTCGCCATGAGTCTACTCTCCCGATTCCAGATAATGTTCAAAGCGTGAGGTGTAGCGATCGACGAAAGTGTCTTTCCCATCATCTCGCGAGACGAAATACACCGCCAGACCAAGCTCCTCGGCGAGCGCGAAGCCACGCTCGACGCCAAGCACCATGAAGGCCGTGGCCAGCGCATCGGCTCGCGCGGCCGTGCTGTCGATAACATAGACACCCGCGAGTGTGTGGGTAATCGGCATGCCCGTGTGAGGGTCTATCTCGTGGGAGTAATGTACACCGTCAGCCTCAAAGTAGTTGCGATAATCGCCCGAGCCGGCAACCGCAATAGGTTCGCCCCGGGCATAGAAGATATTGTGCACCTGGGGCGCCGTATCGACTGGCTTCTCGATGGCGGGTACCCAGCTCTGGTTTCCAGGTTTGTAGCCGCGGATACGCAACTCACCTCCGACTTCGATGAAGTAACTCTTAACGCCCAGAGAATCCAGGTAATCGGCGACTTTATCCACGGCATAGCCCTTGGCGATGCCACTCAAGTCCACATAAACATCAGCCGTTTTGCGCAGACTGCGCCGAGCCTTGTCGAGAGTAAGATGATGCGAGCCCACGCGTGCCAGCAACGCCTCTATTTCCGCAGGGGTAGGAATCCGATCTCCACGTCGATCCTCGGGACCGAAGCCCCAGCGATTCACAAGTGGCCCCACTGTCACATCGAACGCCCCGTCTGTCACACGATTGAGTTCGAGCGCCAATGCCATCACCTCGGTCATATCCGCCGAAAGCGCAATCTCCTGCCCTACCGCCGCAGCATTGACTCGCGAGAGCTCCGAGTCAGGGGCATACGTCGACATCTGTTCACGGTCCAAGCGTCGGAGAAGTGCAGATACCTCGTAAGCCACCTGTTCGAGACTCGCAGCGACAGGCTGGTCTACCAGCTTCACACTGTAGCGGGTGCCCATCGTACCGCCGCCGAACTCGTGAATGACAGCGGAGTCGCTTGGACCGTTGAAAAGGAAGGTTCCGAGGACCAGAACGGCCACGCAGAGCAGCAGGAGCGTTTGGCGTATCGACACGGTGTTCATGGTGATGCAGATCCGGTCGCCACCCCCGGCACTAAACCGGGAGCACGCAAAGAGGCAACTATCAGGAAAATTCGTCCAGCGCGATGTTTTCGTCTTCGACGCCGAGACCCTTGAGCATCTTGATGACAGCGGCATTCATCATGGGCGGTCCGCACATGTAGAACTCGCAGTCTTCGGGCGCTATGTGGTCCTTCAGGTAATTTTGATATACAACGTTGTGAATGAATCCGGTCATACCGGTCCAGTTGTCCTCCGGTTGCGGATCGGACAGTGCAACGTGCCAGGTGAAATTTTCGTTCTCCGCGGCCAGCATGTTGAAGTCATCGACGTAGAACATCTCCTTGAGGCTGCGGGCGCCATACCAGAACGTGATCTTTCGCTGGGTTTTGATGCGGCGCAGCTGATCAAAGATGTGCGAGCGCATAGGCGCCATGCCAGCACCTCCGCCTATGAAGACCATTTCGGCATTGGTGTCTTTAGCGAAGAACTCTCCGAAGGGACCGAAAACCTTTATCTTGTCGCCAGGCTTCAGACTGAAGACATAGGAAGACATCACGCCGGGCGGGAAAGTCGACTTGGGAGGGGGGGTGGCAATGCGGATGTTGAACTTGATGATGCCCTTCTCTTCCGGATAGTTTGCCATCGAATACGCACGAATGGTGGTCTTTTCGGACTTGGAAGCAAGCTTGAACAGACCGAACTTTTCCCAGTCACCGCGGAATTTCTCGCCGATCACGAAGTCCTTGTAGTACACCTCATGGGCCGGAACTTCGAGCTGGACATAGCCCCCCGCGCGGAAATCGACGCTGTCGCCATCGGGAATCTTGAGAACCAGCTCCTTGATAAAGGTCGCCACGTTGTCATTGGAGACCACGGTGCACTCCCACTGCTTAACTCCGAAGAATTCGGGCTCGACTTCGATCTTCATGTCCTGCTTCACGGCCACCTGGCAAGAAAGTCGCCAATGCGACTTGGCCTCGCCTAGAGTGAAGTGACCCTGTTCGGTCGGCAGCATCGAGCCACCGCCATCAACAACCTGACACTTGCACTGACCACAGGTGCCGCCACCGCCACAGGCAGAAGACAGATAGATTCCCGCGTCTGCCAGGGTCGTCAACAGTTTGCCGCCTGCAGGCACTACGATGGACTTGGACGGGTCCCCATTGATCTCGATCTTCACGTTACCAGTGCTGACCAGTCTCGCCCTCGCAACAAGAATCATCGCCACGAACACCATGACCACCACGGTGAACATCAGCACGCCGCCTGCTATAGCTGCAATATCAATCATCTCTTTAGAACCTGTTGACTACAGTGACAATCCGCTGAATGACATGAAACCCAGAGACATAAGTCCGGTGGTAATGAAGGTGATGCCCATCCCCCGCAAGCCCTGCGGCACGTCGCTGTACTTGAGCTTTTCGCGGATCCCTGCCATGGCGGTGATAGCCAGCGCCCAACCTACCCCTGCACCTGTGCCATACACCACGCTTTCAGAGAAGCTGTAATTGCGCTCCACCATGAACAGTGAGGCGCCCATGATGGCGCAGTTCACTGCGATCAGCGGCAGGAAGACCCCGAGGGCGTTGTAAAGTGCTGGCATGTACTTGTCGAGGAACATTTCCAGCACCTGCACCACGGCGGCGATCACGCCGATGTAGCAGATGAAACCCAGGAAGCTGAGATCGAGATCCGGAAAACCCATCCAGGCAAGGGCACCGTCCTTGAGCAGATAGGTAAACAACAGGTTGTTCAGCGGCACAGTGATGATCTGCACAGCCGTGACCGCTATACCCAGACCCACGGCAGTTTCCACCTTTTTGGAAACCGCAATGAAAGTACACATGCCGAGGAACATCTGCAGAGCCATGTTTTCAACGAAAACTGCGCGAATCGCAAGACTGAGATAGTGTTCCATCAGTGTGCGACCTCCTGCGTCGTGTGAGCCGCCAGCTTGAACTCGGAGTTCTCGACCTGATCAACACGCTTGGTTCGCACGATCCAGATCAGGAAACCAATGATGAAGAAGGCACTCGGCGCCAGCAGCATGAGGCCGTTGGCCTGATACCAGCCTCCATTGGACACCAGGGGCAGAATCTCGATGCCGAACAGGCTGCCCGACCCGAAAAGCTCCCGCACACTGCCGAGAATCAACAGAACCGCACTGTAGCCCAGGCCATTGCCGATACCATCCATGAAACTGGGGATCGGCGGATTCTTCATGGCGAATGCCTCTGCACGACCCATTACGATACAGTTGGTAATGATCAGACCCACGAACACGCTTAGCTGCTTGCTGATCTCGTAGGCGAATGCCTGAAGCAGTTGGTCCACAGCAATCACTAACGTCGAGATAATCGCCATCTGGATGATGATGCGAATGCTGCTGGGCATGAAATTTCGCACCATCGAGATGAACAAGTTCGAAAAGGCTACCACCAGTGTCAGCGCCACACACATCACAATCGTGACTCGCAGACTCGTGGTCACGGCCAGCGCTGAACAAATACCGAGTATCTGCAGGGTAATCGGGTTTTCCGCCACTACGGGCTTGAACAACAATGTCTTCGTGTCAGTTGCCATTACGACCTCGCACTTCAACCTTCATTCAATTGGTTCAGATAAGGCCCGAAGCCATTGGGCCCCAGCCAGAATGCAATCATGTTGTCCACGCCGCGACTGGTGAGGGATGCTCCTGACAGCCCATCGACTTCGAAGTCTCCTTCGCCGCGCCCCTTGATCACGCTTAGTGCCACGTCGCCTTGATCGTCGTAAACCTTCTTGCCTGGCCATAGGGCCTTCCAGCGCGGATTATTGATCTCGCCACCAAGGCCGGGGGTTTCCTTGTGTTCGTAAAACCCGATGCCATTGACGGTATTGCCGTCGCCGTCCAGCGCGAGATAGCCATATATGGTGCCCCACAACCCATAACCGCTCACCGGAATCACCAAGGTCTCGATCGAGCCGTCAGCGGCAGGCAGAGTGTAGACCGTGGAATAACGCACACGTCGCTTCAGATCTGCGATGTCTTCCTGGGCTGCCAGCGCATCGCTGAACTGAGGATCGCTCAGAACAGCACGCTCGTCGTAAGTTTGCGGGTCGATGCCAAGCTGTGAAAGTCGCTCCTCGCTAAGCACCTCTCCGGTATCAAGTTCCACAACCTGCAGGGTAAATCGCGAGAACAGGTCATCTACCTCGGCATTGGAGTTCAGCGCTGGATCGAACATGCCGGCGGCAGCCAGGATGTTCTTGTTGCGATCCAGCAACTTATTGCTGACCTGGAAAGGCTTGAGAATCACGGCAGCACTGGAGATGAACACCGAACAGACGACGCACAGAACCAGAGCGACCCTGATGGTACCGCTGACTGAATCTTTAGACTGCATGGCGTGCAAGCCTCCTCTTGATGTTCGCCCGCACCACGACATAGTCGATCAGCGGGGCAAACAAATTACCGAACAGAATGGCGAGCATGACGCCTTCGGGATAGGCAGGGTTCAGGACACGGATCATGACAGTCATCACACCGATCAGAGCACCATAGACCCACTTGCCCGTGTGGGTCATGGATGACGACACCGGGTCTGTGGCCATGAACACCATGCCAAAGGCGAAACCGCCGAGCACCAGGTGCCAGTACCAGGGCGTCGCGAAGAAGGGATTGGTATCTGAGCCGACCATATTGAGCAGAGTGGAGAACCCCACCATGCCGAGGAACATCCCCAGCATGATGCGCCAGGACGCAATGCGCGTAATCAGCAGGAGCGCGCCACCCAGCATGATTGCCAGCGTAGAGGTTTCACCTATTGAGCCCTGCTCGCGGCCGATGAAAGAATCCATCCAGGTGAGTTCCTGGCCGCTCGCTGCCGACATCACCGGAAGACCGCCCGCTGCCAGTTGACTGAGCGACGTGGCGCCACTGAAGCCATCCACTGCCGTCCACACGGCGTCGCCGGAGATCTGCGGCGCGTAAGCGAAGAACAGGAAGGCACGACCGACCAACGCCGGGTTGAGGAAATTCTTGCCGGTGCCTCCGAACACTTCCTTGCCCACAACCACACCGAAACTGATACCCAGTGCTGCCTGCCACAACGGAATGTCCGGCGGCACTATCAGGGAGAAGAGAATCGAGGTGACGAAAAAGCCTTCGTTGATCTCGTGACGGCGAATGGTGGCGAACAGCACTTCCCAGAAACCACCGACGATGAAGACGACGGCATAGATAGGCAGATAGTGAACGGCGCCGAACCAGAAGCAATCCCAGACACTATTGGGGTTGTAAGATGAGAACAGCTCGATCCAGAAGGCGTGCCAGTCGCCAGTGGTGGTCAAACCCATGTTGGCCATCGCGGTGGTGGCCTGAAACCCTACGTTATACATGCCGTAGAACATGGCTGGGAACACTGCGAACCAGACCGTGATCATGACCCGCTTGAGGTCCACGCCGTCCCGCACGTGCGAACCAGCAATCGTGACGCGACTGGGACTGTAGAAGATTGTGTCCACAGCCTCGTACAAGGGATAGAACTTTTCGTAGCGCCCGCCCTTTTCGAACTGCGGCGCCAAGTCATCTAGTATTCTGCGCAGACCCATAGTTGCCTTATCCACTAACTTTCTTTTTCGATGCGAGTCAGATTCTCCCGCAGGATTGGACCGTATTCATACTTGCCGGGACATACATAGGTGCACAAAGCAAGATCTTCTTCATCGAGTTCAAGGCCACCCAAACTCTGCACCACTTCAATGTCGCCCACGATCAGTGCGCGCAGCAGCTGTGTGGGAAGAATATCCAGAGGCATCACACGCTCATAACTGCCAATAGGCACCATGGCACGCGGACTGCCGTTAGAAGACGTGCTGAGTGCGAGCTTGCGCCCTTTGAACAGACTGGACAGGTAGATGCCCAGCGCGGAATGTCGATCTGCGCCAGGCGAAAGGTAGCCAAGCAGGATGCGCTCGCGGCCTTCGCGCAAAACCGACACCTGCAGGTGATGGCGCCCGAGGTAATTCTCCACGCCATGTGCTTTGCGACCGGACAAAACGGAACCGGAAATCACACGGTTCTCCCCCGCTTTCAATTCACCTGCGCACAACTCCTCAAGACTTGCCCCGATACGGGTGCGCAGCAAGCGCGGCTTCTCGACCTGCGGACCGGCCAGACTCACAACGCGCTCTGCATTCAACTTGCCGGTGCTGAACAGCCTGCCCACAGCAATGACGTCCTGGTAGTCGATGCTCCAGACCTGCTTCTTGAGATTGACAGGGTCCAGAAAGTGAATATGGGTCCCGGTCAGACCAGCGGGATGCGGGCCACCGAAACTTTTCACCTTCACGTTGGAGGCAAACGCGTGTTCTTCCAGACCTGCGAAGCTGCCGGCCGCACGACAGACATACAGTGAGCCGTCCGTGAGGCGGGAAAGAATGTTGATCCCGTTGAGAAAATCATCGCCAGACTGCCTTGCCACCACTTCCGGATCGGCAGCCAGCGGGTTGGTATCCATGGCATTCACGAAGATCGAATGAGGGTTGGCATCCAGCGCGGGAACTTTACTGAAGGGTCGGGTTCGCAGCGCCGTCCAGAGCCCGGACTTGACCAGATTGTCGACGACTGCGGCGCGCTCGAGGGAGCTCATCTGGTCGACAGCATAGCGTGTGAATTCGACCTGATCAGAAGCAGATTCATCAACGTCAATGACAAGCGAGAGGAATACTCGACGCTCGCCGCGATTGATCTCGCGCACAACACCGCTGGCGGGTGCGGTGTAGATCACGCCGGGCGTTTTCTTGTCCTCGAACACCGGCTGCCCCAGCTTCACGCGTTCGCCTTCGCGAACCGCCATCGTGGGCTTCATGCCGACGTAATCCTGCCCGAGCAAAGCTACACTGCGAACCTGTCGCGCTTCCGTGATCTGCTGCTCTGGTTCACCCAGAAGTGGAATATCCAACCCGCGCGTAATTTTGATCATTCGCCAAGCCTAATCGTTACAGGAAGTTCGTGAAACCATAGAGCCGTTGATGCGTATCGAATTCAAGCGTGAAGGGCACCCAACGGCGTCAGGCAGACATGGCGCCTGACATGGTGTGTGGTTGCGATTGCAATCGCTTGGGAATTTCTTGTGTACCGGCCATTTGCGCGCGGTAATTATAGAGAGCCGAAGTCCGGATTGCCAACGCTTTCTTGGGCAATCCGGCACCTTTTGCGGCCTATCCTTCGAGTGGATAGAGGCGGTACTGGACCCCGGCCATTTTGTAAACCATTCGGACCACCTGATTGCAGTAACCGAATTCGTTGTCGTACCACAGGTAAAGCACACAGTTATTGCCTTGAACAATGGTAGCCGTGGAGTCCACGATGGCGGCCTCGCGCGAGCCCACGAAATCGCTAGAAACGGCATCGGCCGCCTGGGTGTAACTGATCTGGTTCTGCAGCTTGGAGTGCAGGGCGATCAGACGCAGAAACTCGTTCAGCTCGGTCTTGCTGGTAGCTTGGTTGAGGTGCAGGCTCAGAATGGCCATGGAGACGTTCGGTATGGGCACTCGTACGGCATTGCCCGTCAGTTTGCCCTCCAGTTCCGGCACAGCTTTCACTACCGCCTTGGCGGCGCCGGTTTCGGTCAACACCATGTTCAAGGCAGCGCTGCGACCGCGGCGATTGCCCTCGTGATAGTTGTCGATGAGGTTCTGGTCATTGGTGTAGGCATGCACAGTCTCGACGTGGCCGTGCACTATGCCGAATTTGTCATTGATGACCTTCAGCACGGGGGCGATGGCATTGGTCGTGCATGATGCCGCCGTGATGATCCTGTCTTCCGGCTGGATCTGCTCGTGATTGATGCCATACACAATGTTCTTGAGCCCGCCCTTGCCCGGCGCCGTCAACACGACCTTGCTGGCACCTTTGGCCTTGAGATGCTGGGAAAGGCCCGCTTCGTCACGCCAGGAACCTGTGTTGTCAATGATCAGTGCGTCCTGAATGCCGTATTTGGTGTAGTCCACCTCTTCCGGGCGATTGGCATAGATCACCTTGATGACATTGCCGTTGGCAATCAGGCAACCATTCTCTTCATCCACACGCACCGTCCCCTGGAAGGCGCCATGCACCGAGTCGGACACCAGCAGGCTGGCGCGCTTCTCAAGATCGCCTTCCTTGCCCGGTCGCACCACGATCGCACGCAGACGCATCACTTCGCCTGTGCTGGTGCGCTCGATGAGCAGACGGGCAATGAGGCGACCGATGCGTCCGAAGCCATAGAGCACGACATCCTGCGACTTGTCGATGGGCTTGGTCTTTACTCCGACCAGGTAGCCGAGCTCCCTTGCCACGAAGTCCTCCACGGGAAGTGCAGCGGCACCGAGCTGCTCCTGCTGTTCCATGTAACGCACGGTGAGCTTGCCCAGGTCAATGTGACAGTGCGCCAGATCCAGCCTGGCCAGTGCCATCAGGACGGGATGGCTCTCGAACTCGGACATCTCATTGCGACCGACCTGTCGGACGAAACGATGGGACTTCATGATGTTGGCAACAGAGCGATTGTGCAGCGCGCGACCGTACAGAAAGATGCCCACATTGCGCTGACTGTAGAGACGACCGACGACAGGAATCATTTCCTGAGCCAGAGCCTCACGTTGTTTCCAATCACCGAAATAGTCGTCCAAACTGGGTCGAGTCACTGGCTGCACCTTTATTAGCGAGGTTGTTGGAGAGGGCCGCATTATCTTTGTATTGCAATATAGGCGCAACCCGGCGCTGTCTGCGCAAAGCCATGGAACCCATGCCGGAAAAGCCTGCCAATCGGCAGTCGGCCCTGCCAGAGGTGCCTTGTTTGTGCCAGAATTCACGCCCCTTCGATTTCGAACACCGACTCCATGCACAGCATCAGCATTCTAGATCCCGAACTGCCATCAAGCGCTTCTGACATCCGGCGCTGGTCCAGCATCTCCGGCAGCGGCCTCAGTCTCGCCCTGACCAGCATTGCCCGCCGCCACGACGGACCGGTCGTTGTCGTCACCGCCAATACGGAGGAGGCAGATGCCATCCGGCGCGAGCTCGGCTTCTTCAGCCCCCAGAATGGCAGTCTGCCGCTTTTCGCCCTGCCGGACTGGGAGACCCTGCCCTACGACAATTTCTCGGCACATCAGGATATCGTCTCGGATCGTCTCACCACACTGTCCAGCCTGCCCGATCTGAACAAGGGCATTCTCGTGGTGCCTCTGACCAGCCTCATGCATCGACTGTGTCCACGCAGCTATGTGCTCGGCAACAGCCTGCAGCTGCAGGTGGGTGGCGAATTCGAGCCTGAAACCATGCGCCGGCGTTTGCAGAGTGCAGGCTACCAGTGCGTGGACTGCGTGCAGGAACACGGGGAGTTCGCCGTGCGCGGCGCCATCATGGACATCTACCCCATGGGCGCCGAACACCCCTACCGCATCGATCTGTTCGACAGCGAGATCGAAAGCCTTCGCCTGTTCGATCCGGATACCCAGCGTTCCCTGCAGAGGGTGGACAGCATCGCATTGCTGCCCGGCAAGGAATATCCCATGAACGAGGCTGGCATCAGCCTGTTCCGCAGCAATTTCCGCAATCACTTCGACATCGACCTGCGCCAGTGCAGCGTCTACCAGGACGTCAGTCAGGGACTGCATTCAGCGGGCATCGAGTACTACCTGCCCCTGTTCTTCGATGCCACGGAAACGCTGTTCGACTATCTGCCCCGCAATACTCTGGTAGTTCGCACGGGGGATCTGCAGGCCTCGGGTCTGCGATTCTGGAATGACATCAAGACGCGCCACGAGGACCGCAGGCACGACAGGCAGCGTCCCATCCTGCCTCCCGGGGAACTGTTCCTCAGTCCCGACGAGGTCTTCGCGTTGCTGCGCGACTACCCTGGCGTGGTCATCCAGCCACCCGGCACCACAGAGAAGGCAGCGACTGTGGATGTCGCTCCACCGCCGCTGATCGTGCCAGGCCAGCAGACGCCCATGCAGGCGCTGGTCAAGATATTGCGCGAGCATGCAGACCATCGTGTGCTGTTCTGCGCAGAGTCCGCCGGTCGGCGCGAGAGCCTTCTGGAACTGCTCAAGAGTATCGGCGTGCAGCCTGCAGCGGTCGACTCCTGGAACACTTTCCTTGAGTCATCCCAGCCTTTGTGTGTCACCGTGGCGCCACTGGATCAGGGCCTGCTTCTGCATAACCCGCCCTGTCTGCTGATAACGGAAACCCAGCTGTTCGGCCAGCGCGTGGCCCAGCGCCGTCGCCGCAGGCGCGCGCAGGACAACACGGAACTGTTGATCCGCAATCTCAACGAACTGCACATCGGGGCAGCCGTGGTGCACCTGGAACATGGCGTGGGCCGTTATCGCGGGCTGCAGACCTTGACCATCGACAATCAGGAAACCGAATTCCTGACACTGGAATACGCCCGCGACGCCAAGCTCTACGTGCCGGTGTACTCCCTGCACCTGATCAGCCGCTATGGCGGCAGTGAACCCGATCTGGCCCCCCTCAACTCCCTCGGCAATGATCAGTGGCAGAAAGCCCGGCAAAAGGCCGCGGAGAAGATTCGCGATGTCGCTGTGGAGCTGCTGGACATCTATGCCCGCCGGGAAGCACGGCCGGGCTTTCAGTACAGAGTGGATGACATCGATTACGACAGTTTCGCCGACAGCTTTCCCTTCGAGGTCACGCCCGACCAGCAGGATGCCATCGATGCCGTTCTGCGCGACATGGCCTCGCATCGAGCCATGGATCGACTGGTGTGCGGTGATGTCGGATTCGGCAAGACCGAGGTCGCCATGCGCGCGGCCTTCGTCGCCGTGCAGAACCACAAGCAAGTGGCGATCCTGGTACCCACCACCCTGTTGGCGCAGCAGCATTACGAGAGTTTTCGCGACCGCTTTGCCGACTGGCCCGTGACTGTCGATCTGACTTCGCGGTTTCGCTCGGCAAAACAGCAGGAAGAAACTCTCGCGAACATCCGCAATGGCAGGGTGGACATCGTAGTCGGGACACACAAGCTTCTGCAGGACAACATCCAGTACAAGGACCTGGGCCTGCTGATCATCGACGAGGAACATCGTTTCGGGGTGCAACAGAAGGAAAAGCTCAAGGCCCTGCGCGCCAGCGTGGACATCCTCACACTCACGGCCACACCGATCCCGCGCACACTGAACATGTCACTGTCGGGAGTGCGCGATCTGTCGCTGATAGTGACTCCGCCGGCCAGGCGCCTTTCCGTCAAGACCTTCATCCGCGAGAGCCAGGATGCTCTCATCAAGGAGGCCGTGCTGCGGGAACTGCTGCGCGGAGGCCAGGTGTTCTACCTGCACAACGAAGTGAAGACGATCAACAAGACGGCCGATCACCTGCAGGAACTGATTCCAGAAGCGCGCGTCTGTGTCGCTCACGGCCAGCTGCCCGAGCGCGAGCTCGAACAGATCATGGCCGACTTCTACCACAAGCGTTACAACATCCTGGTGTGCTCCACCATCATCGAGACGGGCATCGACATCCCCAGCGCCAACACCATCATCATCGACCGGGCCGACAAGCTGGGGCTGGCACAGCTGCACCAGCTGCGCGGACGTGTCGGTCGCTCGCACCACCAGGCTTACGCCTATCTGCTCACGCCGAACAAGAGCAGCATGACGCCGGACGCCCTCAAACGCATCGAAGCCATCAGCGCGGCAAGTACCCTGGGGGCTGGATTCACGCTGGCGAGCCACGATCTGGAGATTCGCGGTGCCGGCGAATTCCTGGGCGAGGAGCAAACCGGACATATCCAGAAGATTGGTTTCAGCCTCTACACGGAAATGCTGGAAGAAGCGGTCAAGGCGATTCGCGAGGGGCGGACACCGAACATCGAGGGCACCCTGCAGCCTGTCGGCGAGGTGAATCTGCGTGTCCCGGCCCTCATCAGCGAGGACTATCTGCCGGATGTGCATACGCGTCTGATCATGTACAAGCGTATCGCAGGTGCTGGTGACGACGAGGAGCTTCAGGAGCTGCAGGTCGAGATGATCGACCGCTTCGGGCTGCTGCCCGAACCCACCCGGCGTCTGTTCCGTATCACGGCTCTGCGTCTGCGCGCCCAGCGCATGGGCATCAGCAAGATCGAGGCAACTGCCGCCACAGGCAAGCTGCATTTCGCGCAGAGCACAGCGGTTGACCCGCGCTCCATCGTCAGCCTCGTGCAGCAACAGCCGAAAGTCTACAAACTCACCGGACCGGCCCAGCTGCAGTTCACGCACAACGCAGAGGGGGCAGACCAGCGCATCGACTTCGTGCAGCAGCTGCTGGGGCTGCTCAGGCTGGCTCGCTGAGGCTGATTGGACTGCGCGCCGCAATCCCTTATCCTGCGTGCACACATTGGCATGGACCGCTGGCATGGCGCCACGGCAAGGCACTGACATGAATCGAGACACATCGAGAGACTACGCGGCAGGCCGCAGCGCCGTATTGCTGGCCCTGGCCTGCGTGCTGCCCGTCTCTGGCCAGGCACAGCCACCGGCAACCCAGGAGCCCTGGGTGCAGGTCGAGATGACGCTTTTCACCTATGAAAACGCCAATCTCGAGGCAGAGGTCTGGTCGCCGGAAAAACTCTCCATCGGATTTCCAGACAATCTGATCGCGCTGAAGCCATTGGCCGACGTACTGCAGTTGTCCGACTGGAGTGTCCTGACTGGCGCGCTTGCACCGCAGCAGCCTGTCAGTTCTGACACCCCAGCGGTGACTGCCGCGACCTCAGCTCCAGCGACAGTGCGCGACAGCGGGCCGCGCCCCTATGCTCCGGGCGACAGCATCACCATGCCGGACCTCGAGCGTGAAGCCTTCTTCGTGCTGCCCCCGGCAGACCATGACTTCGTGACCACCAATCGCACATTGTCACAATCGAGCGCGCACCGCATCGTGTACCACAATGCCTGGCGTCAGCCCTTGCTTCGGCGCAGCGCAACTCCCGCAATCGGCCTGCAAGCGGGGAGAGACTATGGCGACAGAGCGGAAGTCGAAGGCAGTGTGATCGTGCATGCCGGCACCTCTCGCGACCGCCTGGTGCTGGAGACCAATCTGTGGCTCACTCAGTTCAGCTCGGGCAGTGCGGCACCATCGCCCTGGATTCTGCCCGTATTGCCCGCAGTGCTGGATGCAGCAAGGTCCCCGCAAGAGCAGGCAGTGGAGACCTATCAGATCAGTCGCATCATCGAATTCCGCCAGAGTCGCGAGATGCGCCTCGAGCAGTTCCACTACCTGGATCATCCCGCCATGGGCATGCTGGTGCAGGTCACGCCCTGGCAAGTCCCTCCACCGCCCCAGGGCGAGACCCCGGCACAAGAGTCAGGGGAAATGCCCACTCAACCGACAGCGCCGTGACGCACGATTGCACGTTCAAGAACGCTCAGCACACGGGCCATGCCAGAGTGCAACACCCGTCCTATGGCTTGCATGGAAATGGCCTCATCCGTCAGGCCGGCCGCCCAGTTCACTGACAGCGCCAGACAGGCATAGGGCAGTTCCAGCTCACGAGCCAGCGCGGCTTCGGGCATCCCCGTCATGCCGATCATGTCGCAACCGTCGCGCTGCAGTCTTCGCACCTCTGCTGCCGACTCCAGGCGCGGCCCCTGGGTACATGCATAGACACCGCCATCCCACACTTCAATATCCCCGACACTGGCCAGGAGCAACTGACGCATCCTTTCATCGTAGGGCTGGGTAAAGTCGATGTGCGTGACTGACTCCAGGCCATCGGCAAAAAATGTATGCTCGCGTCCCCAGGAATAGTCGATGATCTGCTTCGGCACCGCCAGTGCGCCGGGCGCGGTGCGAGCATGTATGCCACCGACCGCATTGACGCCGACCACCGCCAGCACGCCGGCCTCTCGCAGAGCCCAGAGATTCGCTCGGTAATTGACGCGATGGGGAGGCACCCTGTGACCGCGACCATGCCGCGCGATGAAGGCAACCGGATGATGTCCCACTGTGCCGGTGGTCACGTCCACCGCGAGGTCCGCGTAGGGAGTGGGCACCGGGACAATCTTCACATTCTTCAGGAACACCGGTTCGGTGAGCCCGGTTCCACCAATCACGCCGATCATGCTGCATTCCTCTGTTCATCTGTTACCCCAGGCAGTATACCCGAAGCCTGCAGCTCCCCATGCCAGCTGCCCCGGACACCGCTCAGCATCATCCAAGCAAGCCGCGCGCATCCGGCAAAGATCGCCAGCGCATGGCGTGAGCTCCTGGAGGCCTGCTTCCGTCGACGGCAAAGTGACGAGTTTCAGCAGCAGAAGACCGCCCCCCAACACAGTCTGGCGCCCAACGCCGCCTTCTTTCAGTGCAGCGAAGACGTAGAAAAATGCCTGCGCACCCTGCGCGCGGCAGCGCTATGCTGCCCTGCGCGGCCCGCCTCATCAGTCTGGAATGACAGCCCGGGATTCCCACAGGCTCCTCGTGGCAGGTAGAATTCGCGCCTGTTTCACGACACTCCCCGTAGCCACTGACAGGAACTCCACGTGCGCCTGACCGACAAGCTCTGCCTGTTCCTGTGGCAAACAGGACTCCTGACTCCTGCGTTGTCACGGATCGTCTACAAGCGTCTTGCCAAGCGCCGACTGGCACCGGATCACCCGTTCAGCCAGGACTTCTTCGGCCTGCACTATCAGGGTAATCTCAACAACAACATCGACTTCCAGATTCACTTTTACGGAGCTTTCGAGAAACCGCTGTTGTTCTTCCTGCGCGATGCCCTCGAGGCGCTCGGCAAGCCCCAGAGCGTGTTTGTCGATGTGGGCGCAAACATCGGGCAGCACTCCCTGTTCATGTCGCGACTCGCCAGCCAGGTGCATGCCTTCGAGCCGTTTGCCAAGGTGCGCGAACGCCTGCTGCTGCAGATAGCCCACAACGCGCTGCAGAACATCCGTGTCCATGCCCTTGGCCTGAGCCATGAGAATGCGCGCCTCCCCTTCTACGCACCCACCGGTTGCAACGAGGGCATTGGCTCCTTCGACGCCAGCACGACGAGCAAGGGCAATGTCGCCATCGGCGAACTCGAACTGGTGCGCGGGGACGATTACCTTGCCCGCGAAGGAATAACCAGGATCGACATCCTCAAGATGGATGTAGAAGGCTTCGAGAAGCCTGCCCTGGAGGGGCTGCGCGAGACTCTGTTGGCCACGCGCCCGCTGCTGGTCTGCGAGGTCACGTATGGCAAGCCACTGTCCTTCGCCAGTCTGGCGGATTTCATGGGTCACCTGCCCCCTGACTATCGCCTGTTCACCTTCGACAAGCGCAAGCAGGACGGGTCCAAAGCTCGCCGCAGGGATGCTCGTGCTCGACACAGCGGCGAGTACCGCATCCTCCCATTCACTGCCTGGCGCAGCAGCGGGCAGGACGACATCATCGCCTGCCCACAGGAATCCGTGGCACGGCTTCCTGCTGCATCGAGCTGATTCAAGCGCGCAGCGTGTGCTCGCCGGCCTGCACTTCCAGGCGAGCCCCCGTGGTGACGACATACTCTGCCTGCGTCACGCTGGAGACGAAATGCCACGTGGCACTCACGCGCTCACGTGTCACCTCCAGCGCCACCCAACCGCGTCCGAGCGGCTTCATGTACACCAGTTCGGGACTCGCCTGCATGGTCGCATCCACCACCAGTTCTTCAGGCAGGGGCAGGAAATTCTCGAAACCCGGCGAAGTGACGCTGGGCGTGCCGATCTCGACAGCCACAGGGTCACCCGCATCATTGGCAAGATTGAAGGCCCACGAGCTGTGGGTGTCGCCGGCCAGTACCACGACATTGGTCGCGTGGTCGGCAAAGGCGCTCAGCGCGCGCCGACGATTCGCTGGATACCCGTCCCAGGCGTCCAGATTGAAAGGCAATCCTTGCCGACCCCGGGTGCGCAGAAGACCATAGCGTCCGCCCAGGACGGCATCGCGCTGCGCCGGATCGAAGTCCTCGTCATCGAACTGCGGAACGTTCAGCTTGCCCATGAGCAGCTGCTGGCCCAGGAGTTGCCAGGGAATGCCCGCGGCGGCTGAACGCGCAAGCTCCTGCTCAAGCCACTGTTCCTGGGCGCTCCCCATGATGCTGCGACTCTGCGAGGCCAGCGCACTGCGCAGGGTGTCGATGTTCATTTCATGAGAAAGCTGTTCATCACGCCCGACCAGTCGCGTATCGAGCATGATCAACGACGCAAGATCGCCGAAATCAAAGGAGCGGTAAATGATGCCCTCTTCGAGACTTGCCTGTTCGCGAATCGGTAGCCACTCGTGAAAGGCCTGGATGGCTGCGCGACGACGGTCCGCAAATTCGCCTTCCCCGAGATCATGATTCTCGGCACCTTCTCTCCACGTATTGTTTGTGATTTCGTGATCGTCCCAGACACAGATGAAGGGATGAGCCTGATGCACAGCCTGCAGATCGAGGTCGGAACGATACAGACCATAGCGCGTGCGATAGTCCTCAAGGCTCACGATCTCGTGCAGTGGATCGACATGCCGACCTTGTTCCAGCATTACCGGGTTGGCATAGCCGCCATCGGCATATTCATAGATGTAGTCCCCCAGATGCAGAACCGCATCCAGCTCTGCTGCCGCGAGCTCTCTGTAGACATGAAAGAAGCCCTGAGGGTAGTTGGAACAGGACACCACTGCGAAACGCAGCTGCCCGGCACCGCGACCGGCCAGGGTCCGCGTCCTTCCCACCCCGCTATAAACACCCAGAGCGCTGAACCGATAGTAATAGGCAGTGCCTGGCTGCAGTCCGGCGGCATCTACCTTGACCGTATAGTCCTGCGCTGACGAGGTGCTCGTGACACCACTGGAAACCACCTGTGCAAACTGTTCGTCCGCTGCGATTTCCCACTGCACCGCCAGTTCGGTCGCGCGGCCGTCACCGGGAAGCACGCGCGTCCAGAGAATCACCCGATCGGCAAGCGGGTCGCCACTGGCGACACCGTGGGTGAAATGAGCGGCTGCCGCTGCCTGCACTGGAAAGCCACGCAAGGCGAGCGCGCCAAGCGTGAGGCTGGCGGCAGCCAGAAAACGACGTCTATCGGGAAGAACGGGAATGTGCGCCATGACGGCTCCTTGCTCGTGAGAGTGAGGGTCTGTGATGACAACACCCTAAAACAGGCAGATGACACGCGAATGACGGCGGCTATCGACAGCAGGGCGGATACAGTATTCTGCCGCTCAAATCTCGAACAACGAGGCAGGAACATCCCGATGTACTACGCCCGAATCAGCGGCTGGGGCAAATGTCTGCCGCCCGCCGTGTTGAGCAATGCCGACCTGGCCACCTTCATGGACACCTCGGACGAATGGATAAGGTCGCGCACCGGCATACAGGAACGCCGCATCTGCCACTGCAATTTCTCGGACATGGCCATCGTGGCGGCACGCCGGGCTCTCGCAGCTGCAGACCTCGCACCCGAGGAACTGGACCTGATACTGCTGGGCAGCCTGACAGTGGATTCTCTGTGTCCGAATACAGCCTCCATCGTGCAGAACGCCATTGGCGCCCGCAATGCCGCCGCCATCGATATCAACTCCGCGTGCACCGGATTTCTCTATGGCCTGCACATCGGCAGCAATCTGATTCGGACTGGCGCCCATCGCAAGGTGCTGGTGATCGGCGGGGAGTTCATCAGCCACTACATGAACTGGGCACGACGCGACGTCGCCGTGCTGTTCGGCGATGCCTGCGGTGCCGTGGTGCTGGAGGCGGACACACAACCTTGCGGCCTGCTGGCTGCCCGCATCGGCTGCGAGATGGACACCACCAGTGCCATTCAGATCACCAATCTTGGCAGCGCCTACAGCCGGCTCTCCGAAGATTTCCTTTATCTGGGCTGGAACTTCGAAGGCCAGGAGGTATTCAAGCGCGCCATCAAGGGCATGGCCTTCGCCTGCGAGGATGTCCTGCAGCAGACAGGCTTGCGTATCGAGGATATACACCTGATGGTGCCTCACCAGGCGAATCGACGCATTCTGGAGGCCCTGGCCAGACGACTGGACATACCCGACGACAAAGTCATGAGCAATGTTCACAAGTATGGCAATACTTCTGCCGGGACGATTCCCGTGGCCTTGACCGAGGCGCTGGAAGAGCGGCGAATACGGCCAGGCGACTACATACTCATGGCCAGCTTCGGGGCTGGCCTGACCTGGGGGGCGGGTCTGGTGAAATGGGGTGAGCGCACCACTGCGCTGTCGGAGAGCGACGCACAATTGCCCCCTTGCAAGCAGAGCGCCCTTGAGATTCTTGCTCCACACATACGACGTTACAATGCCGGTGCAGACTGAAACAGGCTTCCCCAAGACGTTTTAAGCACGACGCAATCTGTTAAACTCGCGCCCGCGTAGACACACCGTCTACTATCAAAGGAGCCAGTATGAACACATTGCTTTATCCTGCCATTTTTCTGGCGGCATCCATCATCGTTATCACCATGGCAAGATCCAGTCTGGACATCCAGGACCGTCCGGATACCAATTTGTGCATCGGGGAATGCTACGAAGCCTACGTGGCAGCCAACGGCACTGTCGTGGAGCAGGCCGTAGCGCAGGCGCAAGCCGCAGCGTCCATGAATCCGGTAGAGCTTGGCAAGGCCGCTTACCCCGCCTGCGCGGCCTGTCACGGTCCGGCAGGTGAAGGTGGCGTCGGCCCGCAACTGCAGGGTCGCGATACAGCATTCATCACCACTGCCCTAACTGCCTACAAGAATCGTGAAACCCGCGGTGCGCAGAGCGCCATGATGTGGACAGTGGCCACTCCCCTTGAGGACGCCGACATCAACAATCTCGCCGCGTACATTTCCTCCCTCTGAGCTCCCCCTGTCCGACATTGCCGCACCGAATGCTGGCAATGTCGGAAACTTTCCCTGCTTGCAACGACCACTTGCAATCTCACAGCTTGATGACGCATGTGTGCTGGATTGGCGTGCACTTTATTGCACCTGAAAGTGACGTGATGCACCAAGTGCTCATGGCGACATCGACGACACTCCCTTCCCTGCCACGATGCGCTGGCTCAGCATCACTGGCATCTTTTCGCTGACCGATTACAACGGCAATAGAGACCTGATTGGTTGTAGACTGATCGGGTTTTAACATCGGCATGTATGGTAGCTGCCCTTCGGAATACTTCACACCAATTATATGGCGCAAGGAGAATGAAAAAGACTGGAGCAGTTCCTCTGGCGGCAGACAGGCGACCTTCGACCCGACAAGTGGTCGTACTCCCAGAATCAGTAATTCGTCTGGGGAAGTCGAAAGGGTCATCCACAGACCATTCGTCGCCGCGAGAGCGAGAGGGCACAAATCGTCGACGGCGCGCCGCTGGGCTACGCCCATGATGCGGGAGGCAGCAGCAGGCAATTCTCAGGCAACTTCTGGCGTCTGCATCCCATCGATTTCCACCTAGCCAGCGTAAGCGGCACTATTGCAGACACCATCTGCACCAGCTGGCCCATCAGCTATGCAGAGCCGGACCCCTGCTGCACGCCTTCGGCCTGGGAGATTGACTTTTGCCGGACAACCGGCCCCTGGGACCCCACGCTGTCTGCGCGACTATCGCTTTGCGCGGATGCCGGTGAAACCAGTCAGCGTCGTGTTGGAACGTGCTGCAAGAGCCCTCGGTTACACCACGTTTCCTGCCCCTGTCGCGATACTGGGGCTGCCATTCAACGGACGCCGGCGCCTTATTCATTTCGGCTTCTGCGATGGCTTTGGCTGCGAGCTGGCGGCAATGACGGCTGCGTGAACGCAGTGGTCTCCCGGGAAGAAGACGGCTCGGGACAGGCTCAACGCGCGAAGGCCTTGGCGCTGTGTGCCAGAGCATCGCCACGAGATGCGTCATGATGATGTCGACAGCATGGAGCAAAAGTATGGCGTTCATGACCTATGGCGGCTGCGATGCAAGGCGGCATCTTCTCCGGCGCGAGCTGGAGCAGCGATTTCAAGCGTGGACTGGCAGAAGAGTTCACCCGTACGGCCTGTTTCAACGGCCATCGCACCAGCCTGCCCCAGTCCAGCACCAACATCACAACGGATCCAGCGAGCAAGGACAAATGGGGAGGACCGGCACTTCGCACTACTTTCCTGAATCATACGGACGAGATCGCCACCATGAACGTCCTTCACCGCGAGTCCTTGGAACCTGCGGACACCGCTGG
>JBEDFR010000062.1:0-16920 GCA_041175045.1 Pseudomonadota bacterium
CAGTGTGAGATGACCTTTATCACTTGTGCCGGTGCGGCGGGCTGCACGCCTTCGCTCTCAGCCTGTCCAACCTCCGCGCGCCATGCAGTCGGCACGCGGGATTGCAGACATGCTTCTGACACTGCGACGCCATCCAGGGCGATGACCTGGGACAACCGATCACGCTGGCGGCGATGAAAAAGGGGTTGCAGTCACTGCGCGATGCCGACGCCTCCGAGCGAGGCAGCGTCAAGTCAGTGTGGGCAAAGTGAGAACGAGGCAGCAACGCCAAGGCGCCCCTCAGTCGTCGCGGCGGGGCATGTGGCCAAGCTTGCTGGCTTTGACTGCCAGGTAGCCCTTGTTATGCGGGTTGTAACCTGTGTGAATCGGCAGGCGCTCGGCGACAGCGAAACCCAGCGCTTCGACGGCACGCACTTTGCGCGGATTGTTGGTCAGCAGGCGCAGGGAGTGCACCCCGAAGTGCTCCAGCATCGGCCGCACGATAGCGTATTCACGGCCGTCGGCCAGAAAGCCAAGTTGTTCATTCGCCTCTACCGTGTCCGCACCGCCATCCTGCAGGGCATAGGCGCGGATCTTGTTCAGCAGGCCGATGCCACGGCCTTCCTGACGCAGGTAGAGAATCAGCCCGCGGCCCTCACGAGCGATGTGCTGCATGGCGTACTGCAGTTGCGGCCCGCAGTCGCAGCGCAGACTGAACAAGGCGTCGCCCGTCAGGCACTCCGAATGAATGCGACACAGCGCCGGTTCACCATTGTCGAGATCGCCCATGGCCAGAACAATATGTTCCTTGCCGGTCTGCGGATCCTCGAAACCATGGATCGTGAATTCGCCCCATTCCGTGGGCAGCTTCGCCCCGGCCACAAATTTTACAAGCACCGCATCCACCCTCTCTATGTTGAAATTGCCGCCAGCAACTGCAGGCAGACCAGCGCCATCAGTCCTGCCAGTACATCGTCGATCATCACGCCCAGCCCGCCGTCGACATTGCGATCCAGCCAGCGAATGGGCCAGGGCTTGATGATGTCGAACAGCCGGAAAAGTACAAACCCCAGCACGATCCAGATCCAGCCCGCGGGGGCCATGAACATCGTCAGCCAGTAGCCCGTGAACTCATCCCACACGATGCCGCCGTGGTCGTGTACGCCGATATCCCGTGCTGTCCTGCCACACAGCCACACGCCGAGCACGAAGCTCGCCAGCACAAAACCCGCGTAGGCGAACGGGCTCATCGCTGGCAGCATCCAGTACAGCGCCGCGGCCATCATTGTGCCAAAGGTGCCAGGTGCCACAGGCGCAGCGCCGCTGCCGAATCCGAAAGCGACGAAGTGCACGGGATTACGCCATACCGAGCGCGGAGTCGCCGCGCAGGAGCGCGTCATGTCGGTTCTCCCGCGTTGCCAAAATGGTTGTAGCCGCGCACCTTCAGCGCCATGGGCGTTCCAGCACGGCACCATTGCAGGCTGCCGCCGGCCACAATCTCGCCAATGCGACGCACCGGCGTGCCCAGGGCCGCCAGAACCGTATGCACCGCCTGCAACTGCCGCGGCGGTGCCGTAAAGCACAATTCATAGTCATCGCCGCCACCCAGCGCCAGCTCCAGACGGCTCTCCGGCGCCATCGCGGCACACAGGGCCTCGGACAGTGGCAACTCGTCGACATCCACCCGGGCACCGACACCGCTGGCCTGCAGGATGTGCTCCAGGTCGGACGCCAGACCATCCGACAGATCGATAGCCGCGCTGGCAAGACCACGCAAGGCCATGCCCGCATGCACTCGAGATTGAGGCATATGAAACGCTTGCACAAGAATTTCGCGCAAGGGTAACGTCAGCTCCGGCCAGGCGCCGTCACGCAACACACGCAGGCCCGCCGCCGCGTCTCCCAAGGTGCCCGTCACACAGATCGCATCCCCGACCCGCGCCCCGCTGCGACGCAATGCGGCGCCGGCCGGCACCTCGCCATGCACCTGCACACACAGACACAGCGGCCCTGCCCTGCCGGCCACTGTCGGGGCGCTGGCGGTGAGATCGCCGCCCACAAGAGGACAGTGATGTGCGGCGGCCACCCGGGCGAGGCCGGCGCTGAACCGCGCAAGCCAGTGCTCATCGCTGCGCGGCAGACTCAGCGCAAGGGTGAAGCACAGCGGCCTGGCACCCATGGCGGCCAGGTCACTCAGATTGACGAGCAAGGTACGCTGCCCCAGCTGGAACGGATCGCCATCAGGCAGAAAGTGCACGCCCTCCACCAGCATGTCCATGGAGACGGCCAACTCAAAGCCCCGGCTCGGCTGCAGCAGCGCGCAATCGTCGCCAATGGCGAGCGGCACTCCCGGCACAGCGAATGACAGCTCGGGACGGCTGAAGTAGCGGCGGATGATGTCGAATTCGTCAGATGCCACGTAGGCGTGCCTCGGTGCCCGTCCATGCGGGTCTCTGGGCAGTGCCGGGGTGCCCGGCGTTCAGATCTCGAGGGTGCGGATGCTGCGGGCCGCACGGTCGAGGATGCCATTGATATAACGGTGTCCATCTGTGGCCCCGAAGACCTTGGCCAGTTCCACGCATTCGTTGATCACGACCTTGTAGGGCACTTCCCGGCGATGCAGCAGTTCGAACATGCCGAAGCGCAACACCGAGAGTTCTACCGGGTCGAGCGCACTCATCTCGCGATCGAGGAGGGGGGTAATGGCAGCGTCCAGCTCTTCTACTTGAGCGACGGTGGCCGGAAACACCTCGTGGAAGTAGACCCAGTCGATCCTGCCCTGATAGTAGCCGCGGAACTCCGCCTGGATCTCATGCACCGGCGCACCGGCCAGCTGCCACTGATACAGGGCCTGCAGCACCATGCGCCGCGCCTTCTGCCGGTCGGACAATTTCTTCTTCGGCCCTTCTTCCGCCAGCACAGGAGGGCGTGCCGACTGCTCGGGCGCTGCGCTTGTCTTCATCGGGCGATCAGCTTGCGGATGACACTGACCATTTCCAGCGCGCTCAGGGCGGCTTCGGAGCCCTTGTTGCCGGCCTTGGTGCCGGCACGCTCGATGGCCTGCTCGATGGTATCCACAGTCAGCACACCAAAGGCCACCGGAATCTGGCTTTCCAGGCTCACGACACTGAGGCCCTTCACGCATTCTCCGGCCACATACTCGAAGTGCGGGGTGCCGCCTCGAATCACGGCGCCCAGGGCGATGACTGCGTCGAACTTGCCGCTCGCCAGCACGTGGCGGGTGAGCACAGGCAGCTCCCAGGCGCCGGGCGCACGTACCAGCGTGACATCGGCGTCCTTCACCCCATGACGGCGCAGCGTGTCGAGTGCACCCTCGACCAGCTTGTCGACGACAAAGCTGTTGAAGCGGGCCACCACCAGGGCGTAACGCGCGGAGGCGCCCTGGAAATCTCCTTCGATGATCTTGATCGTGCTCATGGGGTATTCACCTTGTGCTTGTTCAGGGTTCGCTCGCTGGCGAGTGGCTCAGGGCGCAGTCGCAGCGGTCGAGGGTTGAAAATTCTCGTCATAGGGCACGAACTCCACCACCTCCAGGTCGAAGCCGGAGATGGCATGGAAGCGGGCCGGGTAACTCAACAGGCGCATCTTCCCGACGCCCAGGTCGCGCAGGATCTGCGAGCCCGTGCCGATGGTCAGGTCATTGCCCTTGCGGTTGACGCGCCGCGCACCGCTGTCCGTGCCGAAGGCCTTGTCCAGCGTCGTGCCGATGTCCTCGGCATACTCATCGCCGGATAGTAACACAGCCACCCCGCGGCCTTCCCGGGCAATGCGCTCCAGCGCAGCACTGAAGGACCAGCTCGGCCATGCCGGATTCACCACATCGCAGACATCACGCAGCGTGTTGGCGATGTGCACTCGCACCAGCGTCGGCTGGTCCGGGGTAACGCTGCCCAGGGTGAAGGCCAGATGCGGCCCGCCCAGGATGGTGTCTGTGAAGGTGTGCATGAGGAACTCGCCGTGTTCGGTCTGCACGACACGCGAGGCCTTGCGCGTCACGGTACGCTCGTTGGCGATGCGGTAGTGGATCAGATCGACGATGGTGCCGATCTTCAGGCCGTGCTTCTGCGCGAAGACTTCAAGGTCGGGCCGCCGGGCCATGGTGCCGTCCTCGTTCATGATCTCGACGATGGCGGCTGCGGGCGTGAAGCCGGCCAGACGGGCGAGGTCACAGCCGGCCTCGGTGTGACCGGCACGCTGCAGCACGCCGCCCGGCTGGGCCATGATGGGAAACACATGGCCGGGCTGCACGATGTCCTCGGGACGGGTGTCGCGGGCAACCGCCACCTGGATGGTCCGGGCACGATCGGCAGCGGAGATTCCGGTGGTCACGCCCGTGGCGGCCTCGATGGAAGCCGTGAAGTTGGTGTGAAACTGGGTCTTGTTCCTGTTCACCATGGGGCCGAGATTCAGGTACTCGCAGCGCTCCCGACTCAGGGTCAGGCAGATCAGCCCGCGTGCATGCGTGGCCATGAAATTGATGTCCTCGGTGCGCACGCGTTCGGCGGCAATCACCAGATCGCCTTCGTTCTCGCGATCCTCGTCATCCATGAGGATGACCATGCGGCCCTGGCGGATGTCTTCGATGATCTCTTCTACGGTGTTCAGTTTCATTTACAGGAATCCCTGGTCTGCGAGAAAGGCGCGGGTGAGTGTGCCCGCCTTGCTGTCGTGTTCATCGGCCGCGTGCTCGCCCTGCATCAGGCGTTCCAGATAGCGCGCGATCAGGTCCACCTCCAGGTTCACCATCCGGCCCTCGCGGTAGTCCTGAACGATGGTCTGGGCCTGGGTGTGAGGAATCACGTTGATGCTGAAGGTGGCGCCGTTGACGGTGTTCACGGTCAGGCTGGTGCCGTCGATGCAGATCGAGCCCTTCTGGGCGATGTAGCGGGCCAGCGCGGCGGGCGCGCGAAAATCCATGCGGATGCTGGCGCCATCGGGCCGACGCGCAAGCAATTCCCCCACACCGTCCACATGGCCGCTGACGATATGGCCGCCCAGCCGTTTCACCGGCGTGAGCGCCTTTTCCAGATTCACGCGACTGCCTGCCTGCAGACTGTGCAGGGTCGTGAGCTGCATGGTTTCGTTGGAGACGTCGGCGTCGAAGCTGTGGGGGCCGAGTCGCGTGACAGTCAGGCACACGCCGTTCACCGCGATGCTGTCGCCGAGCTTCACGTCGGCGAAATCCAGCGTTTCGCTGCGCACGCGCAGACGCCATTCGCCACCCTGTAGTTGCAGGGAATCCACGCTACCCAGTGCTTCAATGATGCCAGTAAACATATGCAAGTCTGCCCTAGTGTGAATGCAGTCGGGCGGTCACGCGCAGATCAGCGTCAATGACCGTCACGTCCGTGATGTGCAGGGCGATCTGGTCGGCCATGTGCTGCAGCCCGCTCAGGCGCAACAGGGGCATCGCATCGCTGCCAAGGAATTTCGCGCCAATGTAGAGGATCACTTCGTCCACGAGCCCGGCCTGCACCATGGCGCCGCTCAGGGTCGGGCCGGCCTCCAGCAGGACCTCATTGCACTGGTAGTCCTGTGCCAGGCTCTGCATGGCTGCCCGCAAATCCACGCGCTCATTGGCTCCGGCAGCCAGCTGACGCACCTCGGCACCTGCCAGCGGCCGGCCGCTGCAGGTGGTAAAGACCAGTACCTCGCCTGGAAGCTGCAGCACGCGCGCCGTCACCGGCGTGCGCAGCGCGGAGTCGAGAATCACGCGGCGCGGCTGGCGCAGCACGGCAGGTGCCGCGGCGGCACCCTGCGCGTCCACGCGAACATTGAGCGCGGGATCATCCTGCAGCACCGTGTTCACGCCGGTGACGACGGCACAGGACTCGGCGCGCAGGCGCTGCACATCGGCACGAGCGGCGGGCCCGGTGATCCATTGACTCTCGCCCGAGGCCATGGCGGTGCGACCGTCCAGGCTCATGGCCAGCTTGCAGCGCACGAAGGGCAGACCCTGTTCCATGCGCTTGATGAAGCCGCGGTTGAGCTGGCGCGCCTGAGCCTCGAGCAGCGGGCCGCTGACCTTGACGCCTGCCGCACGCAGCGCCTGGACGCCCTTGCCCGCCACCAGCGGATTCGGATCAGGCATGGCATACACCACCTCGGCGACCCCGGCGGCAATCAGCGCCTGAGTGCAGGGCGGCGTGCGCCCGAAGTGACAGCAGGGCTCCAGCGACACATAGGCCGTGGCGCCCCGCGCCAGTTCTCCCGCAGCCAGCAGGGCATTGACCTCGGCATGGTGTTCGCCCGGCATCTCGTGCAAGCCCACGCCCACAATCTCGCCGTCGCGCACGAGCACGCAGCCCACACGCGGATTCGGCGAGGTGGAAGACACTTTCGCCGCCGCCTCGAAGGCGAGGGTCATGTAGTCGTCAAGCTGCTTGCTCATCTCGGAAGTCCGGACACTCAGTTGTCGTTGGCCAGACGGTCGATCTCGGCGCGAAATTCGTTCAGATCCTTGAAACTGCGGTAGACCGAGGCAAAGCGCACATAGGCCACTTCGTCCAGCTGTCGCAGCTCCTGCATCACCTGCTCGCCGACGATGCGCGAAGGCACTTCGCGCTCGCCGGTGGCCCGCAGATGGTTCTTGATGCGATTGATGGCCTCGTCCACCTTCTCGATGCTCACCGGCCGTTTTTCCAGTGCCTTGAGCAGGCCGGCATGCAGCTTGTTCTCGTCGAAGGGCTCGCGGTTGCCGTTCTGCTTGATGATGCGGGGCATCACCAGTTCCGCCGTCTCGTAGGTGGTGAAACGTTCGGCGCAGGTAATGCACTCGCGCCGACGACGCACCTGGTTGCCTTCAGCCACCAGACGCGAGTCGATCACCTTGGTATCCAGGGCGTTGCAGAACGGACACTGCATGGAGGGCTCCGGGCCGCAGCCGTGTTACTTGCCGTATACCGGGAAGCGCTCGCACAGCGCGATGACCTTGCGCTGCACCTCGGCCACCACGGACTCGTCGCCCATCTTGTCCAGAATGTCGCAGATCCAGCCAGCCAGGGCTGTTACTTCCGCTTCCTTGAAGCCACGGCGGGTGGCTGCCGGCGAGCCGATGCGCAGGCCGCTGGTGACGAACGGCGGCAGCGGATCACGCGGCACGGCATTCTTGTTCACGGTGATGTTGGCGCGGCCCAGTGCCGCATCCGCGTCCTTGCCGGTGATGCCCTGCTTGACCAGGCTGAGCAGGAACAGGTGATCGTCGGTGCCACCGGACACCACTTCGAAACCACGTGCGATGAAGGTGTTCGCCATGGCCTGGGCGTTCTTCACCACCTGCTGCTGGTAGGCCTTGAACTCGGGGCTCATGGCTTCCTTGAAGCAGACAGCCTTGGCGGCGATCACGTGCATCAGCGGGCCGCCCTGGCTCTCGGGAAACACGGCGAAATTGAGCTTCTTCTCCAACTCCGGGTTGGCCTTCGCCAGAATGATGCCGCCGCGCGGCCCGCCCAGAGTCTTGTGGGTAGTGGAGGTGGTGACATCGGCGATCTGCACCGGGTTCGGGTAGACGCCGGCGGCCACCAGGCCGGCGATATGGGCCATGTCCACCAGGAACCACGCGCCCACTTTGTCGGCAATGGTACGGAAACGCTGCCAGTCGACGATGCGGGAATAGGCAGAGAAACCAGCCACGATCATGCGCGGCTTGTGCTCCAGGGCGAGGGCTTCCACCTGATCGTAGTCGATCTCGCCCGTGGCGCTGTTCAAGCCATACTGCACGGCCTTGTAGATGCGGCCGGAAAAGCTGACGCTGGCGCCGTGGGTCAGGTGACCACCGTCGGCCAGACTCATGCCGAGCACAGTGTCGCCCGGCTTGAGCAGGGCCATGTAGACAGCGGCATTGGCCTGGGAACCGGAATGGGGCTGCACGTTGGCGTAGTCGGCCCCGAACAGGGCCTTGGCGCGCTCGATGGCCAGGGTCTCGACCACGTCGACGTGCTCGCAGCCACCGTAGTAGCGCTTGCCCGGGTAGCCTTCGGCGTACTTGTTGGTCAGCACGCCGCCCTGGGCTTCCATGACGCGCGGGCTGGCATAGTTCTCGGAGGCGATCAGTTCGATGTGATGCTCCTGACGCTCAGCTTCCGCCTTGATGGCGGCACTGAGTTCCGGATCGAAGGTCGCGATGGTCATTTCACGGCTAAACATGCAGTTCCCCCAGGGGTGGTCAAGTTTCAATTGCGCGGCATTTTACTGCATGCGGCTGCTGCCGGCACTCAGAAAGTGCTCAATGTCCCGATCGCCCTGCTCGCGCAGCAGAGACTGACTGGATCACGGCAGCACCTGCCTGTGCCATAATGCGGCCCGCCTCAACCCCAGCTCAGGACTACTTCAATGGCCCAGTTCGTCTACACCATGCATCGCGTCGGCAAGGTCGTTCCGCCCAAGCGCGAGATCCTCAAGGACATTTCCCTGTCATTCTTCCCCGGCGCCAAGATCGGGGTACTGGGCCTGAACGGCTCCGGCAAGTCGTCGCTGCTGCGCATCATGGCCGGCATCGACAAGGACCACCACGGCGAGGCCCGCGCGCAGACCGGCATCAACATCGGCTACCTGCCCCAGGAGCCGGCTCTGAATCCACAGAAGGACGTGCGCGGCAATGTCGAGGAAGCCATGGGCCCGATCCTGAAACTGATCGAGCAATTCAACGCTATCAGCGACCGCTTCGCCGAACCGATGAGCGACGACGAGATGAATGCTCTGCTGGAAAAGCAGGGCGAACTGCAGAATGCGATCGACGCGGCCGAAGGCTGGGACCTGGAGCGCAAACTCGAGATTGCCGCCGATGCGCTGCGTCTGCCGCCCTGGGATGCGGATGTCAGCAATCTGTCGGGAGGGGAAAAACGCCGCGTAGCGCTGTGTCGCCTGCTGCTGTCCAACCCCGACATGCTGCTGCTGGACGAGCCCACCAACCATCTGGACGCCGAGAGCGTGGCCTGGCTCGAACGCTTCCTGCAGGAATACCCCGGCACCGTCGTGGCGATCACCCACGACCGTTACTTCCTCGACAATGCCGCCGGCTGGATTCTGGAACTGGACCGCGGCCACGGCATTCCCTACGAGGGCAACTACACCACCTGGCTGGAGACCAAGGAGCAGCGACTGGCCACCGAGGCCCGCCAGGAAGCCGCACGCGAGCGCACGATCAAGTCCGAACTGGAATGGGTGCGCGCCAACCCCAAGGGCCGTCAGGCCAAGAGCAAGGCCCGCCTGGCGCGTTTCGAGGAACTGAACTCCCAGGAATTCCAGAAGCGCAACGAGACCACCGAGCTGTATATTCCGCCGGGCCCGCGCCTGGGGGATGTGGTGATCGAGGTCAACAATCTGTGCAAGGGTTTCGGTGACCGCACATTGATCGACAACCTCAGCTTCAGCATTCCCAAGGGCAGCATCGTCGGCATCATCGGCGGCAATGGCGCCGGCAAGACCACCTTCCTGCGCATGCTGGTGGGTCAGGAACAGCCGGACAGCGGCAGCATCCGCCTGGGTGACACGGTGGAACTGGCCTATGTGGACCAGAGCCGCGACGCCCTGAACGGCAATGCCACGGTGTGGGAGGAGATCTCCGACGGTCTGGACGTGCTGCAGATCGGCCGCTACGAAGTACAGTCGCGTTCCTATGCCAGTCGCTTCAATTTCCGGGGCAGCGACCAGCAGAAATTCGTGAAGGATCTCTCAGGCGGCGAGCGCAACCGTCTGCACCTGGCCAAGCTGCTCAAGCGCGGCGCCAATGTGCTGCTGCTGGACGAACCGACCAACGACCTCGACGTGGAAACCCTGCGCGCGCTGGAGGAAGGCCTGCTCAACTTCCCGGGCAACGTGATCGTGGTGTCCCACGACCGCTGGTTCCTTGACCGCCTGTGCACCCACATCCTGGCCTTCGAAGGCAACAGTCAGGTAGTGTTCCACGAGGGCAACTACAGCGACTACGAGGCCGATCGCAAGAAACGTCTTGGCGAGAGCGCAGGGCCCACCCGCATCAAGTACAAGCGCCTGGGGTGAGAGGATAGGGGGCTGATTACAGCCCCAGCTGCTCCCGCAGCTTCTGCATGCGCGCGTGATTCTCCTCCCCACTCAAGGGGTGCGGCACGCTGCTCGACAGGGCTGCGGGCAAGGCAACATCCAGAGGCTCGCCCCGCAGCGCTCGCTGGCACAGGGCGTGGTAGTGGTATTCGAACAGCGGAAACACCTTGTCCTCCGGCTCGCTGGCCAGCAGGAACCAGCCCGTAGCCCTGCCCGCCAGATAGACGGCCGGATGAGCCCAGGCCGCCCCGGCCTTGGGAGACTCCGCCCGGCAGGCGTCGTAGTAGGCCTGCCGGGCCGTCGGCAGTCCGAACAGCGCCGGCCCCTCCTCGCAGGCACGCACCACCACCGACACTGTCGGCAGATAGTCGTGCGTCTTCACCACATGGCGGGCCGCCGCCACGATCTGGGCAGGGCTGTAGTCTGCCAGCGCGTTCAACCAGTATTTCTTGGCCAGCACCAGACGCTCCTCGCTGCCGTAGGCCTTGTAGTACTGGTTGTGGTAAGCGATCTCGAATTCGGCGAACAGCTGGTTGATGGCATCCACATGGTCTGGGCCATCGATGTCTGCTGACTGCTGCGCGCGTTGGCTATTCTGCCCAGCTGCGGTCTGTGAAGCGCTGGAAGGCTGCGCCAAGGACCTGCTGGTGCTTTCCAGCAAGGGATTGATCTTGTGCATCGATGACACTCATGTTCGACGACTCGTCGAGCCGTCTTGCCCATTGGAATTTGATGTACTGCAGGAAGCGCGTGTTCCAGGAGGCATGCACCTGATTGGTGTCACGCCAGTAGAGCACGAACTCCGGTACCTTCTGCCGCGCGAAGTGCTCGTCGATCTCAGCCAGGCGCAGGATTTCATAACACTCGGCACTCGGCTGCCAGTCATCGGCGATGCGGCGCGGCTGGCTGTCGTGTTCGATGGCAGAGCGAAACCGGTTCCATTGCCGCCGCACATGCTCGATGAAGCGCGTGTTCCAGGCGCCATTGCTGACCCCTCGCTCGCGCCAGTAGAGCACGAATTCTGGAACGGCATCTTCGATGAACTGCGGATTGATGCCGGCATTCTCCAGGATGACAAAGGCATCGCTGCTCGGCCACCACTGTGGCGACATTTCAGTTTCCAGCTCGCTCATGCCACGGCGCGTCTGCTCGGCTCGCCACTCCCGCAGCACGAACTTGTAGAACGCATTGCCCCATGAGAAACGCGCCTGGCCGCGCTCGCGCCAGTACATGACGAAGCCGGGCACCAGCTGGCGCACAAAGTCCTCGGGGATGTTCTGCTGCCGGCACTGGCGGATCCAGTCCTCACCGGGCTGCCAGTGAGGCGGCATATAGGTGGCGCCCGGACCCTCGGAGCCGCCCCTCATCGGCTGATCGGCGGCCAGAGTGTGACCCGAGCGAAGGCCAGTGCCGATCTGTCGCTTCGCAGGTTCGGGCGCCGGACGCGTCTGATTGATGGCGAACCAGTGACTGTCGGGGCTGCCCGTGACCGGATCAATCAGAATCAAGCCCAGGTCCAGAAGGCTCTTTTGGACGCGTTTGATATCGATGAGCGCCCAGAAGGGGAACGCCTTCAGCAGCTGATCCTGATCTAGCTCGATCCACGCGAAGCGATCCTTTTCGCGCACCGGCCTGTGTGCGATCAGCTCACTCAGCACGTGCAGCATCACTGCCTCGTCCAGGCCGATGGTCGCCGCCAGGGTTGGCGATATGACGAGTGGACGTTCGGGAATCAGAGACGACTGCATGACAGACCTGCCTGCTCAAAGGAGCGGCAATCCTAACACAGGCATCACGCAGCACGCTCTCGCCGAGCCTCGATCCACGGCCAGGCCTTTTCGTGGAAGATATTGGTCGCAGTGTTCATGGCGGTTTCCACTGGCAGTAGGCCACACCGCAGCGCCTCTTTCCAGGCCAGTTCGCGCAATCTCGCGAGCGCGGTGTCCGTGGTCTCACGCAAGAAGCTCGCCTGCAGCGTTGCGAGCGCCTCATCCGACGTCGCCTCCTCCTGCAGGCGCAGATCGGCCGCGCGATGGAAGTGTTCAAGCACAGTGCGATGTGTCGACAGAAACTGCAGCGGCCGTTCGGATGACGTTGCCTTAGTCGAACCCAGGGTAGCGCAGATTGCCAGCCACCTGCCCCACCAGCCACACCCGGAGCGGCTCGCTGGAGGGCGTCGACATGGCGCAGATCTCGTCATTGAGCCCGGTCATCCGCACTGCAAAGGGCAATGGCAGCGAAGCATCGGTGAAATCGGCGCTCTCGTCCTCGAGGAGGGCGCCCTCGATCTGCAGGGTCGGCAAGCTCGTCGCCGCCGCTTCTTTCCGGGTAGATATCCCATGTCAGCCAGTTCCGCCGAGGCCAGAAGCGCTGACAGCAACGCCCCCAGATTGGTGCTGCCGACTGGTGATCTCTCAATCCGGGCATAGGGCTCGCCCAGCTGCAGATCGCTGATGCTGGACGCTGGTCGGCTGCGCCATCTCCAGACTCACTCTCTGCGGGGAAATATCCTCCCGCTGGAAAGCGACCTCGTTCCGCAGCCCATCGTCAATGATCAGATCATGCAGGGCCACACTGCCCTCACAGAAGACATCGTAAGGCGAGCTGCGTGGATTGGTATCGCAGAAGTTGTCGCGGCGCGCCGACAGATAGATATCGTGCCGATGCACGTCCTTCAAGCTGAAGGCCTCTCGACGCCGGCAGCCTGACTGCAGATTGACCAACACCCGCCAAGTGACAACACGTTCCAACCGTTGGCGTCGATCAATTCGAGACCCTTGATGCGCCACGGCAGTGAGACCGGATTGAAGTGGATGTCAGCAAGGCTGAAACGGGCGTCGAGCCGGCTCTGCAGCAGAGCCCTGATCGGCCGTTCAGCCAGCGAGGGCAAGAGCAGAAAATCGGCAAGGGCGAAAACGCCATGTACAGATGCACGCCAACGCCTCGCGCAGGGTGATCTCGGTCAGCCTCTGCGCTGAAACCGTCGTGGGAATGCAGGATTACTGACGCCCGGGCTGTCCACAGGATGCCAGTCGGAGTTTGGCGGCAGACCTATGCACTACCAAAGGGCACGGCGGGGTTTGATCTCTCATTACCCACAGGAGTCACAAGTGACAAGGGGGTCAGAGACACATGCCACGGGCACGTGTCTCTGACCCCCTTGGTCACCGCACGCTGCTTAGTGGGCAGCAGCGCCTGAGCTCACCGGGCCATGCAGAGACACAGCCGTGAGCGTTGAGCCGGTCTGCAGCAGGATGTACTGCTCGCCCTTGTGCACGTAAGTCATCATGCCGTAGCGGCTGTTGCCGGACACGGCCACCTTGCCAACCTGCTCGCCCGTAGCCTTGTTCACGGCGAACAGAGCCGGTGTGCCGTCGCTGGACTGCGAGGCATAGATCAGCAGGTTCTTGGTAACCGTCATCGGCGCGTGGGCGCCAGTGCCTGTGTTGCCCACATCAATGCCGGCCAGCGCCGGGTTGTTCCTGATGCGATCAGGCGTCTCGCCGACTGGAATCATCCACAGATGTTCGCCGGTGTTCAGATCAATGGCCGTGATGCGGCTGTAGGGCGGCTTGAACAGGGGCAGACCCTGCGGACCACGGGGGCCACCGGCACCGGTACCCACCGCGTACTGAGCCACGGTGCGGCCAGTGGTGGTGGTGCCATTGTCGGTCATGTAGCGCAGGTCGGCCTCTTCACCCGGGACGATCTGACGAGTGGTGCAACCGCTCAGCGAGGTGACGTACAGAATGCCTGTTTCTGGGTCGCCAGCAGCCGGGCCGCTGATGTTCACGCCACCCACGTCACCCGGGCACCACAGGGCGCCACGCTTGCCGAGCGCATTGTCACGATGCAGCGGCGGGGTGAAGAGCGGGCCGATTTCCCACTCGGACAGAATCTCGATGGCCTGCTGACGCAGTTCCGGCGTGAAGTCGATCAGGTCGTCTTCCGTCAGCCCTTGCAGATCGTAAGGGGCCGGCTTGGTCGGGAACGGCTGGGTCGCGGAGAGCTGCTCGCCCGGAATCATGGATTGCGGAACGGGACGTTCTTCGATCGGCCACAGCGGCTCGCCTGTCTCACGGTTGAAGACATAGGTGAAGGCCTGCTTGGTCACCTGTGCCACGGCCGGGACGCGCTGACCATTCTGTGTCACATCCAGCAGCACGGGAGCTGTCGGGGTGTCGTAGTTCCAGATGTCGTGGTGCACCATCTGGAAGTGCCACTTGCGCTCGCCCGTCTTGACGTCCAGCGCGATCAGACTGGTGCCGAAGAGGTTGTCGCCTGGACGGAAACCACCGTAGAAGTCGATGGTGGCGCCATTGGTCGGGATGTAGACCAGGCCCAGCTCCGGGTCGGCCGACATCGGCGCCCAGGAAGAGATGTCGCCAGTGTACTGCCAGGCATCGTTTTCCCAGGTCTCATGACCGAATTCGCCCGGCTGGGGAATCACGTTGAACTTCCACAGGAAATCACCAGTCTTGGCATCATAGGCCAGGATGTCACCAGGCACGTTCTCGATGCGGGACTGGTTGTAGCCCTGTTCGGCAGAGTTGCCGACCACGACCACGTCATTCACCACAATGGGCGGCGAGGAAGTGGTGATGTAGCCAATTTCCTTCGGGATCCCGTAGTACGGATCATATTCGTGACCCAGGTCAGCCAGCATGTCGACAATGCCGTGCTCGGGGAAGCCTTCCACCGGCACTTGCTTGCCAAACCCCTCCAGTGGTGCGCCAGTCTCTGCATCGAGTGCCACCAGGAAGAACGCCGGGGTGCTGATGTAGATCACGCCCTTGCCGTCGACTTCGGCATAGGCCACGCCCTTGCCGTAATCGGCACGCATGGAGTACTCGTAACGAAAGGTGTTGGGCTCGCGGTAGGACCAGAGGGTCTCTCCGGTTTCCGGGTCGATGGCCACCACATGACGACGGGGGCCTGCCACGGTGTACAGCTTGCCATTGATGTAGCTCGGAGTCGCGCGGCCGCTGGACGCGTCGAAGCTGGCACCATCCCATATCCACGCTTCTTTGAGTTCACCAAAATTCTCGGCGGTAATGTTGGTGGCGGGTGAGTAGCGAGTGTGGTCGGCATTGCCGCCCAGGTGACGCCACTCGACGGTCTCCTGGGCGGTCACGGCCGCGGAGGCGGAGAGCATCAGGCCGAATGGCAGGGCCCGCAGCAAGACTCCTGTCAGCGATCGCCAGCCCTTGGCTGCCGGCGTGAAACGCGATTTTGACATTATCATTTCCTCGTTGAGTGAAAATTCCAGCGATGCGAAAACACGAAAAAAATCGGTGACTCGAAAAAAGAGCCGGCAGAATACTCCAGCCCCCCTGTCAAGTCCACGCGAGCCCGGATCGCCGCGAGCCACGATTGTCGCGCTCCGCGACGGTCTGCCGCAGCGCCTTGCCTGCCTTTTATGACCGGCCGATCAGCCTCTCTGATTCCCAGCGCAGTCAGCATTTCGGTCGTTACATGCCGATGTTGCAAACCCTTGCAGACGGTCAAGATTTGACACAATAGGGGCTGCCTCGCAACCCCGAAAAGCAACAGGGCCGGAGCACTTGTGCGCTCCAGCCCTGTCTTCAAGCACCCCTGATCACGAGGCGCCACATTCACTGCATGCCAATCAATGAGCTTCCGCAGTAGCCACTGGTCCATGCAGGCTCATCGCTGTCAGCTTGCTGCCGGTCTGCAGCACGATGTACTGCTCGCCCTCGTGCACGTAGCTCATCATTCCGTAACGGCTTGCAGCAGACACAGGAATACGGGCCAGTTCAGCGCCGGTTCGCTTGTCGATGGCAAACAGGTGCGGCGTGCCGTCGCTCACATCGCCGGCATAGACCAGCATGGATGGAGTCACCAGCATCGGGGCCTGGGCGCCTGTACCGGTGTTGCCGATATCGACACCGGCCAGCGCCGGATTGTTCTTGATGCGGTCAGGCGTTTCGCCGATCGGAATCATCCACAGGTGTTCGCCTGTATTCAGATCGATTGCCGTGATGCGGCTGTAAGGCGGCTTCATCAGAGGCAGTCCAGTCGGATGACGCGGTGCACCGCCGCCAGCGCCATTGGCGTATTGGGCCGGAGTCACCCCGGTGGTGGTGGTGCCGTTGTCGGTCATATAGCGCAGATCGGCTTCATCGCCCGGTACCAGGGTATGTGCACTGCAGGCGCTCTGGGAGGTCAGGTAGATGATGCCGGTCTCGGGATCTGCAGCGGCCGGTCCGGTGATGTTGGAGCCCCCGCCGTCACCCGGGCACCAGTAGGAGCCACGCTTGCCCAGCGGATTGTCGCGGTGCAGCGGCGGGTTGTAGAGCGGACCGATTTCCCAGTCAGCCAGGGCAGCGATCGCCTGCTCACGCAGTTCCGGCGTGAAGTCGATCAGATCGTCGACAGAGATGCCGGCCAGGTCATACGGGGCTGGTTTGGTCGGGAACGGCTGAGTCGGGGACAGCTTCTCGCCCGGCACCAGCGACTGCGGCACCGGACGCTCCTCGATGGGCCACAGCGGCTCACCAGTTTCAGCGTTGAAGGCGAACAGCAGGGTCTGCTTGGTGGCCTGTGCAACGGCCTTGATGGTGCGACCGTTCTGCTGCACATCCATCACGATAGGTGCTGTCGGGATGTCGTAGTTCCACACATCGTGATGCACCAACTGGAAGTGCCAGCGGCGCTCGCCCGTCTGCACGTCAAGCGCCAGCAGGCTGGTACCGAAAAGACCATCACCCGGACGGAAGCCGCCGTAGTAATCCACTGTGGGCGGATTGGTGGCGATGTAGACCAGACCCAGTTCCGGGTCGGCAGACAATGGTGCCCAGGGAGACACGTCACCGGTGTACTGCCAGGCGTCGTTTTCCCAGGTGTCATGACCGAATTCACCTGGCTGTGGAATCACGT
>JBEDFR010000063.1:0-33126 GCA_041175045.1 Pseudomonadota bacterium
GATCAACAACGTCCCCACCGTGCGGGGCCAGCAGTCCAGCCCGGCAGTGGTCTACGGCAAGCAGATGGGTGTCGACCCGCGCCGCTCGTTCTCGGTAACGGCCGCCAATCGCAGCCTGACCGTGATCATCGACGGCATCTCCTCGCAGATCCGTCTCGACCCGGGCCAGTACTCCATCGGCACCTTCACCCAGCATCTGCAGGACCGCATCAACCTGATGTCGGACAGCCTCGGGCGCAGTGTGTCCGGGGTCAAGGTGGTGTTTGACGACAGCCGTGGCGGCCTGGTGATTACCGGTTCCACCACCACCGACGAGTCCTTCATCCAGATCGCGGGCCATCCGGACTTCGGTCTGGACGACATCGACGCCGTGTTCGGCAAGACCTCCACCTATATCGAACTGGAGCAGGAAGTGGTCTCCGGGGGCTCGATGTATGTCTACCAGGACAAGAACGGCAAGTGGATCGAAACCTCTGACAAGGGCGAGTTCGACGACAACAATATTCCCTACTGGACGCCGATCTTCCTGGACAAGGGCGAGCTGACATTCGACACCAGCGGTGCGCTGGTGTCGCCCATCGGCGAGTCGCGTCTGGAAAGCGCCAGTATCACCGGCACGGTGGTGGCGCTGGACTACGGCAAGAGCACCCAGTTCAACAGCCCCTTTGCGGTGTTGAGCCAGAGCCAGAACGGCGCCCCGGAAGGCGATCTGGTGGGCGTGAACATCGGCGATGACGGCCTGGTGGTGGCCAGCTATTCCAACGGCTCGCAGAAGTCACTGGGCAAGATCATCATCGCCAACTTCGCAACGCCCCAGGGCCTGCGTCAGATCGGCGACTCCAGCTTCTACGCGACTTCCGAGTCGGGCGAGGCCACCTACGGGGAGCCCGGTGCCGCCGGCTTCGGCACCCTGCGAGCCGGTGCGCGTGAGCGCTCCAACGTCGACCTGACAGCCGAGCTGGTGGATCTGATCACCGCACAGCGAAACTTCCAGGCAAACGCCAAGGCCATCGAGACGACCAACGCGATGACCCAGGCCATCATCAATATCCGTGGCTGATCCTGACACAGGGCGAGCGAGGACAGGGCAATGGACAGACTGATATTCACCGCACTGGGCGCTGCATCGAGTCAGCAGTTCAACCGCGTGCAGCTGACCAACGATCTGGCGAACCTGTCCACGACCGGCTACAAGCGCGCGACCATGACCACCACCCAGTCGGTCTATCTCGACGGGCCGGGCATGCCGACGCGCTTCCAGCCCATCGTGTCGACCGGCGTCGCGCGCGTGCGTCTGGAGACAGGGCCGGTGACCTACACCGGCAATGCCATGGACATCGCCCTGAACGATCAGACCGTGCTCGGCGTGCAGACGCAGGACGGCACTGTCGCCTTCACGCGGCGTGGCGACCTGCGCGTGTCGGCCACCGGCCTGCTGGTGACCGGCGCCGGGGATGTGGTGATGGGGGAAGGCGCGCCCATGACAGTCCCGCAGGGCTTCCTGATCGACATGAGCCCGGACGGCACCGTTTACGCCATGAACCCGGAAGACGAAGCGGCCGAGCCTGTTGCGGTCGGCAACCTGATGCTGCGTGATGCCAGCGCCACCCAGCTGGTGCGACGCGCCGACGGCCTGTACGAGGTGGAAGGCAGTGGCGGCCAGGGCGGAGACTTTCCCAGCGGCCCCTTGCCGGCCTCGCTGTCGCCCGGCTCGCTGGAAGGCAGCAACGTCAATCCGGTGGAGATCATGGTGAGCCTGCTGGATCTGTACCGCTCGTTTGAAATGCAGATGAAGATGATCAAGAACTCCGAAGAGATCGACAAAGACGGCACCGCCATGATCGGTCTGCGTTGAACTGTGGAATCACTATTTAGCTGAGAGGAAGAAAATGGACGCATCAATGTGGGTCGCCAAGACCGGCCTTTCCGCGCAGTCTACGCGGATGACCGTGATCGCCAACAACCTGGCGAACGTGAACACGACGGGCTTCAAGAAAGACCGCGCCATGTTCGAGGATCTGCTGTACCAGCGCATCGCGCAGGCCGGCGCGCAGACGGACGTGAATTCGCAGAACCCCACCGGCCTCATGCTGGGGACGGGCACGCGCGTGGTGTCCACTGAGAAAGTGCACCGCCAGGGCAACATGATCGCCACCGAAAACGCCCTGGACGTGGCCATTGCCGGCGACGGCTTTCTGTCCGTGCAGCAGGCCGACGGCACTATCGCCTACACCCGCGACGGCTCGCTGAAACTGTCCAACACCGGCGCGCTGGTCACGGCCTCGGGCGAGGCCATCATTCCGGCCGTGACCATTCCGCAGGATGCTGCCAGCATCACCATCGGCAGGGACGGCATCGTCTCGGCAGAACTGGCCAACGGCGGTGGCTCCGTGCAGGTCGGCCAGCTGCAGCTCTCGCGCTTCGTCAACAATGCCGGTCTGCAGCCGATCGGCCGCAATCTCTACCAGCAGACGACGGCCAGCGGCACTGCCATCGTCGGCATTCCCGGCGCCCAGGGTGCCGGCGTGCTGATGCAGGGCAGCCTTGAAGCGTCCAACGTGAACATCGTGGAAGAAATGGTGAACATGATCGAGACCCAGCGTGCGTACGAGATCAATTCCAAGGCCATTTCCGCAGCCGACGGCATGCTGCGCTTCCTCAACAACAACCTGTAATCGCGTTGCCACAACGCCTGGAATCCATCATGAGCAAGCCCCTCAGAGTCGTCGCCGCCAGCGCCATGGTCCTGCTGTCCGCCTGCACCGGGACACAGACTGTGCCGGACGCCTTCGAATCCGATTTCGACCTGATCTACCCCAGCGCGGCAGCCACGCCGCCGCTGCGCACGGGCTCGATCATGGACAATGGCGCGCGGCTGTATCCCACGCGTCGGATCTATCAGAGTGGCAGCATCAAGGTGGGCGACATCATCACCATCGTGCTCAACGAAACGGCGCAGGCTTCTCGCTCCTCGGGACTGACAGCGGAACGTGAGACCTCGAACACGCTGCTGGGCGACAATCAGGCCGCGTCGCTGTTTCCCGCAGGCAGTTTTCTGGAAGGCGCACCGGTGGCAGGCGCGACACTCTCCAGCACCGGCGGCGGCACGGCCGATCAATCCGCCACGCTGACAGGCTCCATCTCGGCGGTCGTGGTAGACGTGATGGAGAACGGCAACCTGGTGGTGCTGGGCGAAAAGCAGCTGACCCTGACCGAGGGCACGGAAACCATCCGCGTCAAAGGCGTAGTGCGCCCCGAAGACATTCAACCCAACAACACCGTGCAATCGCGTCGTATCGCCAATGCCCAGTTTTCCTACAACGGTTCGGGCGAGCTTGCCCGGGCAGCCAGAGTGCCCGTCGGCCTGCGTGCGCTGATCGGCTTCTGGCCCTTCTGAGGAGATTTGCCCATGTCAGGCCCCTTTCGTCTGTTTCTCGCGTGCGGCCTTCTTCTGCTGGCCAGCACCAGCCATGGCGACCGTCTCAAGGACCTCGCCGACGTCGCCGGTGTGCGCAGCAATCAGCTTATCGGCTATGGCCTGGTGGCCGGCCTGTCCGGCACCGGCGATGGCAAGGACCTGCCTCTGACCGGGCAAAGCCTGCGCGCGCTGCTGTCCGGCCTGGGCGTGAGCGTCGACAGCCCGATCAGTGAATTCGACCTGGGCGACAGCCTCGTGGCGCTGGCACGCCAGAATGCCAACCAGGCCGTGCAGACCGACAACGTGGCGGCGGTGATCGTCACGGCCGAGGTGCCCGCCTTCGCCAAGCCCGGCCAGCGCCTGGATGTCCACGTCTCCGCCATCGGCACGGCCTCCAGCCTGCGCGGGGGCAATCTGGTGCTGACCGAGTTGCGCGGCATCGACGGGCAGGTCTATGCCCTGGCCCAGGGGCCCCTGTCCGTCACTGGCGTCAGCGCCGATGCGGCAGGTTCCACCCTGGAGATCGGCGTGCCGACCTCCGCCCGTATTCCCAACGGTGCCATTCTGGAGAATCTGATCGAGTCGCCCTTCGCGGACGCCGGCCACGTCGTCTTCAACGTGCGGGATGCGGATTTCTCCACGACGCACCGCATCACCAGCGCCATCAACTCCACCTTCGGCGAGGGCACTGCCGTGCCGCTGGACAGCGTCTCCGTGGCCGTCATCGTGCCGCAGGACGCCACCCAGAAGATCAGCTTCATCAGCGAATTGCAGGAACTCGACATCGAGCCCGGCGAACCCACGGCCCGCGTCATCATCAACTCGCGTACCGGCACCGCCGTCATCAACCGCTCGGTGCGCGTCACCGCCGCCGCGGTGTCGCACGGCACGCTCACAGTGCGCGTCGATGCCTTCAACGAAGTCAGCCAGCCCGAGGCCTTCAGCCAGGGCGATACCGTGCCGGTGCAGAATGCCGACATCGGCGTCGAGGAAGAAGTCAGCAGCATGTTCGTGTTCGATGCCGGAGTGGAGCTGCAGGAGATCGTTGACGCGCTCAACCAGGTGCGCGTGACCCCGTCCTCGCTGATCGCGATTCTGGAAGCCCTCAAGCGTGCCGGCAGCCTGCGTGCCGAACTGGTGGTGATCTGATGAGCGACGCCAGCGGGATAGTCGGCAGCTTCTACGACTTCAATGGCCTGCGTCAGCTGCGGGCGAATGCGGCCAGCACCGACGCCGCCGCCACCACCACGCGCAAGGCCGCCAGCGAATTCGAAGCAGCGTTCATGCAGATCATGCTGCAGACCATGAAGCAGGCCTCGGAGCCGCTGAAGAGCGATCTGTTGGACGACAATTCAAGCGCCTATTTTCAAGACATGTTCTTCAATGAGATGGCGCATTTCATTGCCGCGCGCCAGTCCATGGGGCTGGGCAAGTGGGTGGAAGACTCCCTGACTCCGCAGCCCTCCCAGACCCCCGGCCAGCCTGACTAAGGACACCCGCGCATGAGCGATCTTCTGGCGATAGGCACCTCGGCGACGCAGCTGTATCAAAAGGCCCTGACGACCGTCAGCAACAACGTCGCCAACCTGAATTCCGTCGGCTATTCGCGCCAGGAAGCCGTGCTCATCGAGAACACCCCGGCACAGTACGGCGTGCATTACCTCGGGGGCGGCGCGTTTCTCGAAGGCATCAAGCGCAGCTACGATCAATTCATCGAACAGAATCTGCGAACCTCGGCCAGCGAAGTGGCTACCCAGCGCCCGCTGGTGCACTACACCAATCGCCTGATCGACATGCTGGGCTCGGAAGACAACGCGCTGGCACCGGCCTTCGACCGCTTTTTCAACGTGGCAGAACAGCTGAGTCTGAACGCCGACTCCATCCCGCTGCGGGTGGATCTGCTCAGTGCCGCGGATTTCCTGGCCGGCCGCTTTCGCAATCTGGATCAGCAGCTGCGCGATCTGGATACCGAATCCGGGCGCGACATGAGCTCCCTGGCAAGCCAGATCAACCGCCTTGCCGGCCAGCTCGCCTCGGTGAATCAGCAGCTGCAGAAGAACACCGTGCGGGACGCCCAGGCGCCGGCGCTGCTGGATCAACGCGACCGCCTGCTCAATGAGCTGGCGGGCTTTACCGGCCTGCACGTGACAGAGGCCGCCAACGGCGAAGTCGACATCAGCATCGGGCAGCCAGGGAACCTGACGACACTGGTCTCGCGCGGGACGCACACCGAGCTGAGCGTGGAGTTCCCGGTCGACCGGCCCGCCAGCCAGCATCTGGTGCTCGACAAATACGGCCGCAACCTGACGCTCTCGGGCATCAGCCGGGGGGAACTGGGCGGTCTCGCCAGCTTCCGCGACGATGTGCTGGCGCCGCTGATGTTTCAGCTCAATGTGCTGGCGGAAAGCTTTGTCAACGAGGTCAACACAGCGCACCGCAGCGGCATGACCCTTGCCAGCGAGGCCGGTGGCGATCTGTTCACACTGACCAGGCAGTTCCGGGTGGACAACGGCAGTCAGCAGCCCGTGGCCGGCGTCAGGATCCAGGAAGCCGAGCCGCCCGCACTGCAGGAGCACGATCTGAGTGTGACCTGGTTCGGCGGCGAGCAGTGGCAGGTCCTCGATCACCGCAGCAATCAGGTGCAAGCGTTGCAGGGCAGCGTGCAGGGCGATGTGCTGCAATTGCACGTGGCCGGCCTGACGCTGCGCTTCGAGCAGCTGCCATTGCCGGGCAACGCCGTGCGTGTGCGCTCCGACAGTCAGGCGGCCCAGGGCATCGCGCTGGCCGTGACCGACCCGCGGGCGCTGGCGGCGGCGCTGCAGTACGAAGTGACGCAGGACAGCGACAACGCCCAGTCCTTGACAAGCCGCTTGAGCGCGGTGCCTCCCAGCGCCAATCCGCTGACCGAGGACATCCCTTCGCTGGCGCAATACAGCGGCCTCAACCGTCCGGTGAGCATCGCGACAAGCAGGACGCAACCGGCCCTGCAGGTGCCTGCGGGACTCGCCGAATTTCAGATTGCCTTCCTTCCGGAACCCGGCAGCTCGGCACAGATCGAGCTCTTCAGCGCCCATTTCAATCACCTGCTCGGAGCCAGCAAGGCAGGCGACCCGGCCGCGCTGGCGGCGATGCAGCCACGCTTCGACAACGCAGAGCACTACCTTGAGACCCATCGCAGCGCGAGTTCGGCGGGGAGCTTCTCCTACCGCGGACTGGACCTGTTCTACGGCCACCGTGCGGCCGAGTTCACGCAGTCCGTCGCCATTCCCGCCGTGCAGCAGCCAGCCAACAGCGATCTGATCGATCAAGGCGACCTCGTGCTCAATGGGGTCGCCATGCCGGCGCTGCGCATTGCCGACGGCGCCACCCTCACCGCCCAGCATGTGGCCGACTGGGTCAACGACAGTGGCTCGGCAGTGACCGCCAGCGTTGTGACCATCCCGATGACAGACAGCCAGGGCAATGCCCTGACCGACCCGGACACCGGCGAAGCGATGACGCACGACGTCGTGCGCTTCTCCCACGCCATGGTGCAATGGCGCTTCGGCGCCCAGGGCAAGTCCGGCGATCTGGCGCTGCTGGGGCTCAGCACGGGCTTGTACGGCAGCGGGACAGTGCCGGAAGACCTGCTGGTCTACATGGCCAGCCCTGCGCCAGCAGCAGACGGCACCCCCTTGCAGGCCCAGGTCCGAGCAGGGGCGCTGGCGAGCGCCGGCGATGCTGCGCCCGGCGCGCTGGACGAGCAGTTCACCGTGCACTTCTCTCAACCCGCCGGACAGCCGCTGCGTTACGAGGTTCGCGACGCCAATGGCACGCGCCTGGCCTTGCGTGACTTCGACATGCAGCGCGGTGTCGCCCTGCCCGGCTTCTCGCTGCACTTCGACCGGGCGCCCGCAGCCGGCGACGAATTCAGCGTGGCCGCCAATCGCGATGCGCGTGGCGACAACCGCAATCTGCTGACGCTGATCTCCCTGCGCGATGCCGAGATCGTCAATCAACAGACGGTGCACGACTACTACGTGACCATCGTGAACACCATCGGCAACGTGCAGAAGATCTCCACACTCAATCTGCAAGCCTCTGAAATCATTCATGATCAGGCCGTGAACGAGAAATCGGTCGTGGCGGGCGTGAATCTGGATCAGGAAGCCGCGGATCTGATTCGCTTCCAGCAGGCCTACCAGGCGGCGGCGCAGATCATCACGACCTCCATCAAACTGTTCGATACCTTGCTCAGCTCCTCACGCTGAGCCTTGCCGGAGCCCGTATGAAAGTCGCCACCAACCAGTACTTCCGTGAACTGACCAGGCTGTTGACCGAACAGGGCGGTGAAGTGGCCAGCCTGCAGGCTCGCCTGGCATCGGGCGAGAAAAACCTGCTGCCCAGTGACGACGTCAATACCGCCGTGAAAGTGCTGGACCTGAACGCCCTGATGAGTCACCACGACACTCAGCAGACCAATCTGAAGAATCTGGATAGCCGGCTGGTGCAGGAAGAATCGGTGATGGCCAGTATTGGCAGCATGCTGATGCGGGTACAGGAACTGGCCGTCATGGGCGCCAACGATACCTACAGCGCTGACAACCGGCGCACGATGGCGGCGGAAATTCGCGGCTACAAGGAACAGCTGCTGATGCTGGCGAACAGCCGCAGCAGCGACGGCAGCTATTTGTTTGCGGGAGCAAAGTCCGGGAGTCCGCCCTTTGTGGCGGCGCAGGACGGCACTGTGCAGTACCAGGGCGACGCAACGCGGCTGCAGATCCAGCTGGATTCCGGCCAGGTGCTGGAAGTCAACACCACGGGCTTCGAGTTGTTTGCCGGTGGCAGCAACACGCGCAACACCTCGCTCGACGCAGGGAGCGCCTTTGCCACCCTGGAGAACCTCGCCCTCGCCCTGGAGAGTGCGGATCGCGACGGCATCGCCGAGCAGATGGACGAGATCGACAGCCTGCGCCTGAACATGGAGCTGGCTCGCACCAAGATCGGGGTGCGGCGCAATGTCATCGAAGTGCGTGCCGACATCCTCGAAGAACAAAAAGTGTCGCTGACCGGGCTGCTGTCCGAAAACAAGGATCTGGACTACACCCAGGCCATCACCGAGCTGTCGTCGCGCATGCTGGCGCTGGAAGCAGCGCAGACCACGATGTCGAAAATCTCCCAGCTGGTGCTGTTCAACTATTTGCGCTGAAGTGTCGACTTCTGAGGCTGCAGGGCCTTCATTCAGCTCCCCGGGATACGCCTCATGGCCACGATAGACAAGACAACGCCGCAAACCACGCAGATTCTCAAGACGCTCGAGATGGGCTCTGGCGTGGACGTCCAGGGTCTGGCCAAGAGCCTGGCGGAGGCCGAGAGCGCAGCACGGATCAAGACGCTGACCGAACGCAAGAGCATCGCGGAACGCTCCGTGTCGGGCTACGGGATCGTGGCGTCCTTTCTCGGCGAGCTCAAGAACAGCTTCGATGCCCTCAAAGATGCCAGCAAGCTCACCAGTCGTTCGGTGACGTCGGGCGATCCGACGCTGCTCGCTGCCACGGTCACAGGCTCGCCCACGCCCGGTCGCTACGCGATGACCGTGCAGCAGCTGGCAGGCAGCACGTCCCTGAGTTCCAGCGCAGCGGCGGCCAGTGATACCTCCCTCAACGGGGGCGCGGCGCTGAGTCTGGATTTCAGCTTCGCCGATGGCAGCAGCGAGACGGTCAGCGTGGCGGCGCTGAGCGACACTCCCGCCGGTATCGTGGCCGCCATCAACGCCGCCGATATTGGCGTCGATGCGCTGCTGGTCAACAAGAGCGCCAGCGGCAACGACTGGTACATCGTGCTGCAGGGACAAACCGGCAGCGCCAATGATTTCAGCGTCACCAGCACGGTGGCAGGCAACCTTGGCTTCAGCGCGGCGGGTGCGCGCCTGTCAACGGCGCAGGATGCGATTCTGACGGTGAATGGCATGAGCGATGTACGGCGCAGCAGCAACCGCGTCACTGATCTCGTGCCCGGCGTCACCCTGGACCTCAAGTCGGCGCAGGCCCAGAGCATCAGCGTCGTGGTGGAAAGCAGCAACGACCCGCTGCGGGAGGCACTGCAGCGCCTGGTTGACAGTTACAACGAACTTGGCACCGTGCTGACGGAGCTGACCAGACTGCCCGACGAAGACTCCGAGGACTACACAGGCTCGCTGCGCCGTGACATGCCCTTCGTCAATTCCCTGCGCGCGCAGCTGCGGGACATGTTGACGCAAACCTCGAGCACCCCGGACAACGGCATCACCGGCTTGCGCAATCTCGGCCTGTCGTTCAATCTTGACGGCACGGCGGTGCTGGATGCCGCGCAGCTTGAAACGGCGCTGGCAGCGGATGCCGATGCCGTGGTCGTGATGTTGTCGGCAGGCACGGACAACGTCAGCGACTATTCGACAGAGGCCAAGGGTCTGGCGCAGGATGTCAGCATCCTGCTCAAGACCATGCTGGAGCCCTCCGGGATCCTGCAGAAGCGCAAGGACTCCGGCAACACCCGGATCCAGCAGCACGAGAAGGACCTGGAAGCACTCGAAACCCGCATGGAGGCGGTCTATCAGCGTTATCTGAAACAGTTCGCGTCAATGGAGAGCCTGGTCGAACGCATGCAGGGTGTCGGCAACTACCTCAAAGGCCAGTTCACGGCGATGGAAAACATGTACAAGCAGTGAGTTCCCCTCATCACAAGCAGAGGCCCATGACAGAGCACAACGATAAATCCTCCTGCGCGGTGTGCAGGCAAGTCCGGCTCTATCTTCTGATTGCCGGGCCCTTGCTGTTCGCCATCTGGTCCAACCCCAACGCGGGTTTCCTCCAGGACATCGACCTCATTCGCCTCACCTCGCACGTGTTTGGCGGCGGGTGTGTGCTGATGATTCTCTGGAAGGCCTATGTGGAATACTGGCGGAAGTAGGGAGGCTCAGTCGGGATCGGAGACCAGCATGAAGGCATGCAGCGCTTCAGGCGACTCGCGACAGGCGATTTGCCCTTGAAACGTGTACACCATGCAGTGGGTGCCAGTGCCAAGAGCGCCGTTGTCCGAGGTCCAGAAATTTTCGACCGGCAGCTGCGGGAAGACACGCGTGTTGACAGCCGGATTTCGGCACGCAGCTTCTGTGATCGACCGGTGGTCCTCGTTGCTTGGCAAGCGCCAGCGGATATTTGAATTCTGCGAGAATTCATCGATGAATTGCTGCGTCTCACTCCAGGAGAGCAACAGGGGTTCTCCGCTGCACTGCCCATTGCTGAAGCGCATGCCGGCAGCACAACGATACCAGAGTAACCCCGTATCAGTGTGCAAGGCGCTTCCCTCCTCGCGCACACTGAAACGGCCGAAGTCATCGGCCTCGAAGTAATCTGGGCAACTGGGTTCCAGTTTGTACTCACCGCACGCGACGAGCATCACCGCGCAAGCACCGAGGGCTAAAGGCCCGCCCCTCAAGTGCCGATAGAATCTTGCCAAGGAATTCATTGTTGTATACTAATTGCTCATAAGCGCTTCGTTTGGTCGCCAAGATATAGCACGAAAAGCGGCGCAGCAAAATTTAAAACGGATAGCCTTTCCAATTGGTTTTTGCTCAGGCCAATCGACTTTACCGAAGAAAACTTCATGTTCGCGAGGAGTAAGAATTCATGGACATAGCGACTATTGTTGGGTTGATCAGCGCATTGGGATTGATCTACGTCTCCCTGGGGGACGGAGTCTCCTCGTTCATCGATATGCCCTCCGTTTACATCGTTCTGGGCGGCTCCATTGCCGTTGTGCTTTTCCGCAGCTCTTTGAGTGAGTTTCTTGGCGCCATCGGCGTCATGGGCAAGACTTTCAAGAACAAGCTCGACAAACCAGAGGATTTGATCGAGAAGCTGGTCGAGCTTGCAGACATTGCCAGGAAGGACGGCATGATTGCCCTGGAAGGCCAGGAGATAAGCAATCCCTTTCTCGCCAAAGGGATCGGCATGCTCGTCGACGGATCCGATCCTGATCTGATCAAGAAGTCGCTCAACAAGGACATTCAGGCCATGCGCAGCCGACACAAAAGCGGCGCAGACATTTTCTCGTCCTGGGGTGAAGTGGCGCCGGCGATGGGAATGATCGGTACGCTGGTCGGACTCGTGCTGATGCTGGGCAACATGTCAGACCCGAAGTCGATCGGACCGGCGATGGCGGTGGCGCTGCTGACAACTCTCTACGGGGCGATTCTCGCCAACGTGATCTGTCTTCCAATGTCGCAGAAATTGCGCAACCAGTCGGATTTCGAAGCGCAGAATTGTGAGCTCATCATTGAAGGGGTGCTCTTCATTCAGAGCGGAGGAAATCCGCGAATTCTGGCTGATCTGCTGTCGTCATTCCTGGCGCCAAAAGTGCGTGCCAAGCTGAAGTCGGCCAGCGCGTGATCTTGCGCCTGACACTCTGGGGATGATGAATGGCCGAAACAGCGGATTCCAACCAAGCGGACAGCGCTCAGACCCTGGATCCCGTCGTCCTGGAGGAAGAAGATTCCGAGGAGCTCGAGTCGACGCCCTCCCAAGGAGCAAGCGAGGAAGACGCTGAGGAGGAAGGATGTCCCGCCTGCAAGAGCGGGGCTCCGGCGTGGATGGCCACCTTCGCTGACATGGCCACCTTGTTGATGGCCTTTTTCGTGCTTCTGTTGTCTTTCTCTGACACTGAGGTGCCGAAATTCGAACAGATCAACGGCTCCGTCAAAGCCGCTTTCGGCATCCGCAAAGTGATTCCCACCATATCCATTCCCGCAGCGCGCAGCCTGGTCGTCGAAACCTTTACACCGGCAATCGCGCAGCGAACCGTGCTGGACCAGCAGGCGCAACGCAGCGACGACATTACGTCCCCGAATCTCGAGGTGCGTGACGGCCCTGCGGCCGAAGATTTTGAGCTGCAGCAGGAGTTCCGCCGCGTCGAGAGTGCGCTGGCCGAGGCCATTGCTGCAGGAGAGGCTGCCGTTCGCGTAGAGGACGGCGAGATTGTCGTGGAGGTGTCAGCCCGCGCGGCTTCCAGTGGCGCGAACGCAAACCCGGCCGATGCCAGCGATGGCGTGGTGAGTGAAACACTTGTCGACTTGGCGACCGAAATCGTCGAGGCGCAATCGACCGTGACCCGCGAGCTGCAAGTCTACTTCAGCGGGGCACCCGGGGTCGCCAGCACCCCGTCAGAGTCAGCAAGCGATGGCGCTGACGCAAACCCGAGTCAACGATTGGAGCAGGTGCGAGCAGACTTGAATACTCAGATCGCGCAGGGGCTGGTCGAAGTCGAAATGGTGGATCGCGGAATTCTGATCCGCTTGAACAGCCAGGATTCCTTTGTGTCGGGAAGCGCTGAGCTGCAAGCTGGATTTCTTGCTGTTCTGCGAGAAATCGGAGCGACCCTGGCACAAAATGACGGCACGGTGCTGGTGGAAGGGCACACGGACAGCGTGCCGGTGGTGTTCAGTGATCGTTTCAATTCGAACTGGGATTTGTCCGCTTTGCGGGCGGCGTCGGTGGCCGACTATTTGAGCCAGGAGTCACAGATTGACTCGCGAAGATTGCGGGTCGTGGGTCTGGCCGACACTGTCCCCCTCGAATCGAATGCCTCGGCCAGTGGACGGGCGAGAAATCGTCGAATTGAAATCATCATGGTCAACGGCGGATAGCGTATGGCCGAGCAGGAAGAAGTCAAAGACGCACCCCTCGAGAGCCAGAGAGGCGCTGCAGAGGAGCCCGAGGCCCCGGATTGTCCGCCCTGTGCAGGGGGCGCTCCCGCCTGGATGGCCACCTTTGCCGACATGGCCACTCTGCTGATGGCCTTCTTCGTGCTCATTCTGTCATTTGCACACGTCAACGTGCCGAAGTTCAAGAACGTCAGCGGCTCCATGCAGATGGCGTTTGGTGTGCAGACGCTGATCCCGGTGATCGAGCCGCCCTCGGCAACCAATCTGATTGCCACCCAGTACATGACAGCACAGGTCGAGCCGACTCCCGTGAACACGGTCGAAGAGCAGCGAACGGACGAACCCCCACCTGAAGATCCTGAACTGAACGTCGACGTCGGCGCCGGTGAGTCGAGCACCAATGACACCGTCGAAATGCTGCAGACGGCATTGGCAGACCAGATAGCGATGGGCCAGGTCAGCGTCTCGGTCGACAATGCGCAGGTGAAAGTGGAAGTGCTCGACCCCGAACTGACCGGTCAGTCCAGTGCCGATACGCCGGCCACACGGCCCGGACAGCTGGATGCAAGTCTGCTGGAAGTCTTCGCGACCGTTGCCGATGTCGCGGAGCAGACCGCGACCTCCATCGAGATCTATGCCCCTCTGGAGCAGCCCGTGGCGCAGCCCTCCAGCGGAACGTCGACAGCGCCGGCTGCCGCAGCAACATCCTCCTCGTCAACAACCCAGGATCAGTACGAAATGATACGGGCGAATCTGTCCACCGAGATTCGCAGCGGGCTGGCGCAAGTCACCCGCGAAGGTGACGACATCATCATCCGGCTGGCGGAACAGGGCAGCTTCGACAGCGGCTTCGCCGATCTCAAACCCGAATTCACCCAATTGCTCAACCGTGTCGGCAGCTCCCTGCCCGGCTCCAGCAGCATGATTGCAATCGAAGGTCACACAGACAATCAACCCATGGGCCCGGGGTCGCGCTTTCGCTCCAACTGGGATCTGTCTTCGGCTCGCGCGGCCGCTGTCGCGGATTATTTGCTCAATGGCGAGTATGTGAGTGCGGGACAAGTATCCGTGTCGGGACTGGCAGACACGGAGCCGGTCTCGGACAACAGCACGGCTTCCGGCAGGGCGCAGAATCGCCGCATCGAAATCATCGTCACGGGGAGCTGACAGCGGGTGTCAGTCGGCACATTCGGCGTAACTGGTCTCCAGACACCGCGCGATCTGTGCCGCCGCAAGTTCCAGCTGCGCAGTGCTGAGCATCAAGGCGGAAATCGAGTAAATGTCCTGTGCTCCCGGCAGGCCGTTGCGTTCAGCGAGTTGACTCCAGATATAGGCGCGATACGGATCCCCATCGCTTGCCCCTTCCCCTGCCTGCAACATGAAGGCATACATGAACTGGGCTTCGGCGTAGCCGTTGCGCGCCGCGAGCGCATACCAGCGTCGCGCCTCTGCGAAGTCCTGTTGCAGGCCCTCACCGGCGTGATAGACCCGACCGATCATGTATTGCGATGCCGCAAGATTCTGGTCGGCGGCCTGGCGAAACCAGCGCAGCGCCTCACGCTGATTCTGCGATACTCCGTAGCCGTGGTAGTAGAGCAGGCCGATATTGTGCTGCGCCTCAGCCAGACCCGAGTCTGCCGCCAGTCGGTACCAGCGCATGGCTTCGGTATAGTTCTGGACGACGCCCAGCCCCTCTTCATGCATGTGACCGATGTTGTTCTGTGCCGACGCCGCGCCACTCTGTGCCAATGGCATCCACGCCCGCAGGGCCGTGGCATAGTGCCCACGCTCTTTCGCCGCAAGCCCGGCTGCAAAGTTTTCCTCTTGGGCAACCGCCCCGGAAGTCGTGGCGAAAAGAGCGCTGCTGATGACAATCGCCAGTGTCCGTGTGATCTGTGACATCAGGAACCTCCCCATATGTTGGCAGTGCCTGGCAAGGGTACTACAGGGGCGCGAGGGAGCACAAAATCAATCTGCAGAGCGGGGCCCGGCACTAAAGCTGCGCAGGCTTACAGTCGATAGACTCTGCAAGGGAGGGGCGACGGCGCTGGCTGTGCCCCGACGCGAATCCGGGAGAGCGCTGCAGCATGAGCAAACAACAAGAGGTGTTCAATCGCAAAGGCAAATTCAAGGCCACCTCCGGCAGCAAAGCCGCAAGTGACAGCGCCGAACGGCTTGAGCCCTACATCGGCGAAGCGCTGGAAGAGCTTGGCCCGGTCACCATCGCTCTGCAGCCGCCTGCACAGGACATGCCCGATGAAACCAGCCTGTTCATGCTGAACCAGCTGCGGGTGCGAACGCTGAAACCGGATCTGGCATTCATCAACACCATCAACCAGCGGATTGCCGCCCTCGAGAGCGGGGTGCAGGCGCTGGAGGCACGACTCGACAACAAGGACTAAGCCATGGCTGATACAAACCAAATTGCGTCGGATGCCGACGCGCTGCCGGCCGCCGCAGGGGCGGCCGACACGAGCGAAGGGGTCGACGCCGCGGCGGCCGGCACACCCGCGCTGGCGGCCGCTGCCGAGGCGCCGAGCGCAGCCGTGCCCAGCGCGGAAAAGGGGCAGGATATCGATCTTTCCGAGATTGAAACCTACTTGAAGAATCTGGTGCCCGGCGTCCTGAAGATGTCGGAAACCCTGCTCAGTCTTTCCTCCCAGTTTCAGCGCATGACAAGCACGCTGGAAGGCAAGGTGAAGGAGACCGACCAGAACATTCGTCGTTACGACATGCTGCTGGTGAAGAAGAACAAACTGGTGCAAATGACGCTGCTGGGGAGTCTTGGCGCGGTGTTTCTGGCGCTGACCATGATGCTGGTGGCTGGCTTCAACTACTCCAGACAGGTCAACAGCATGAACACGCTGTCCGTCGCGCTGGCCGGGCGTCTGTCGGAAGTGAACAGCGGGCTCGTGACCTTCGAGCAACTGAATCAATCCATCGCCCGGCTGAACACCAGCATGGAGCGCATGCAGCTGATGACCGAAAGTCAGACCGACACGCTGGCAGAGGGGCTGACCGAAATCGCCGCGCAAGGGGCGACGGCGACCGCGGCCGTAGAACAGTCTCTGGTCAATCTGCAATCGGCCATCGAGAACGGCGTGCGTGCCGGCGTCGTCGAGCAGGAAGCCCTGGCAGCGGACGTCATCCAGGCGCTGCAAGGGCTGGAGAGCCAGCAGCAGGCCCTGCGCGACGCGACAGTCCCCGTGCGGGAGTTGATGCAATTCAGCGAGCAGCTGGAGGCCTTGATCACTCTGGAGCGCGCCCGCTTCCTGGAAGCGATTGCGCAAGCAGATGCCGCACGCAACCCTGCCCCGCCGCCGCCCGCGGCCGCGCCGGAAGTGGACACCAGCCTGCGGTATCAACGCCCTGCCAGCACGCGTGATACCCCGCGAGACCCGTCACTCGCCCAATGAAGACGGCGCCGACGTGTCGGGCAGGCGGGCGTGGGGGCTGACCTGGTGCACGGTGGGGCGAAAACCAAGATTGCGGATCTGCAGGATTTCCATGTAGGCCTCCTGCTCCGCATCGGCGCGTCGCTGCTCAGCGCCCTGCGCGTCGGCTGTCACGCTGTCCTGCGGTCGCGCTGCCGCTGCCTGCGGGTAGGCATAGACGGAAAAGTACGACGAGGTGAGATTGCCGATCCAGTTGGAAAGCTGGACGAAGTTCTCCAGGGGCACGATGGCTCCCACGTCGTTGCGATTTTGGAAGTCTCGCGTTGCACGATACGCCAGAATCTGTTCGATAAGGGCCTCGTTCAGCCCGGGCAAAAGGCGCATGGCCTCTCGCGTTGCGAGGTTCAGATTGACTGTCTCGGTCGATCCATGGACTGTGAAGGCAGCCTCCAGATTCACGTCCTTGAACAACTCATCAAAGCCGCGGATCAGGCGCAGATCCTCAACACTCTCCAGCTCCGGAAAATTGCGCGGGGTGTAGGGCACTTCCAGTGCCTCGTAGTAGTCAGTATCCGCACCGTTCAGGCTGGCCAACCCATCAAGATCGCGCCAGTCGCGCCAGGCCGCGAGCAACTCGTCCACGCGACGCGGGTCGGCGTCCGGTCCAAGCCAATGCTGCAACAATAGCAGCATGCTGCGATCTTCCAGTCGGTTGAGATTGATCTTGCCCGCATGATCAAAAATACGCACGACCATGTTCTCTGAGGCCGGGTAATGCAGGCTGAGCGGCTGGCCATTGAACCGGTAACCAGACTGCCGCACCTGGCCCAGGTCGTCGGTCGCCGGGACATCGTCCAGCGGCGGCCGCATTTGTTCCAGCATGAGTTCCATCTCGGCGAAGTGCATGGCCTGCGCCACTGCCGCCGTATCATGGACCGCCTGCTGGTTGTGCAGAGCGGTCCGTGCCGAGAGTTGCACCTTGCCGGCCATGACGGTCACCAGCACCGTCAGGACGACCGATGTCCACAACACTATCAGGATGACAGAGCCTCGCTGCTGGCGCATGTCATGGGTCTCCGGGCAGCCGGCCTGTCGGCGGCGCGACAGCCGGGGTGGGCTGGAAAGCCGGGCGCAGGTCGCGATGCTCATTCGCACGAATGCGGGCAATCAGGTGGATGGGCCTGTCACTGTCGGCGGCGTCCAGCGGCGTCAGCAAGACATGCACCGCGAGGGGCAGAGCAACCCTCTCGGCACCCGGCCAGTCATCGCGCCACTGTTTACTGAAATCGAGCTCTTCGTAGAGATAGCGCAGGCGTGCCGTGTAGCCGGGCAGCAGCGTGACAGGCTCTGCCGCATCCAGCCGTGCAGTCGGATCGTCGCTCTTCGCCGGGGCCAGCCGCAGGGTGACACCCTCGTCATCGCGGGACTCCAGTCGCCAGGCCGTCATGCCGCCGCTGCGCTGGGGCGATACCGTCGACACCCAGCTGAGCGCTTCGTCCTCGCCCTGGAAATACACCAGCCGGCCCTGCGTGTCCGCGTCACGATAGCTGTGCGCAAAGGCGCCCTGCAGGGCGCGCTCCAGCTGCAGCACGGCCACGGTCTGGTCCAGCTGGCCATCCAGCACCGCCGTGTCGTTCTCCCAGTCGTTCATCACGGCATACATGCCCGTGCTGAGCAGGCTCAGCAGCATGGCCGTCAGGGCCAGTGACAGCACCACTTCGATCAGCGTGAAGCCGCCCTCACTCCGGCAGCGCAAGCCTGATCCAGCGCGTTCCGACAATCCGCTCATCGCTCTCTTCGTCCACAATCTCGTAATGCTGCAGCTTGAAATACATCGGTTCAGTCTTGCGCTCGACAGGCTCCAGATAGTCGCCGGCGCGAATCTCGAAGCGCTGCTCGCCTTCGAGAATTTCCTCCACCTCGCCGTACTCGTCCTGCAGCAGGGCGAACTGCACGGCAGCGCGCGCCTCGATGGCCACATCCAGGCTCTCGCCGGCGCGAAACGCCAGCTGCTTGCTGCCGCCGGCCAGCGCGAACAGGCTGCCCAGCAGCATGCCGGTGATGGTGAGGGCCACCAGCACCTCCAGCAGCGTGAAGCCGTGTTGGCGCTGCCGGGATGTCATGGCACCTCCTCGGTCGTCACCTTGCCGGAGAAGGGATCGATGCGGATTTCCACCTGACGGGCATTCTGCGCCAGGATCAAGGCGCCGCCCGTGCTGCCGCCCTCGGGAAAGAAGGTGATGTCGAGAGTGTCCTCGACCGGGGTGAGCTGTTCGGTGCTGTCGCGATACGCCAGGGTGAGGCCGCGTGCAGTCCAGATCTCGTCCTGTCCCAGTCGCGAGCGAGCCTCCGTCGCGGGCGTGGCCGCGAGCAGGGCCTCCTCGTCGCGCAGGTCTGCCTGAAAGCGGGCCGTGGCGGCCTGCCCGGTGACCACGGCCGTGCGGCGCGTGTAAGTGAGCAGGGCGTGGGCCTCGCGCACCTGGGCGTTGAAGGTGCGCGCGCTCATGCCGGAGAGACTGGGAATGACGAGCACGCTGCCCATGGCCAGAATGGCCAGCACGATCACGAGTTCCAGCAGCGTGAAGCCTGCCGGCCTGATGCTAGCGGCTGATGTCCGCGTCATTGTCCTCGCCACCCGGGCGCCCGTCGGCACCATATGACATCAGTGTGTAGGTGTTGCCATCGACACTGTACTGGAACTCGAAGCCCCAGGGGTCACGTGGCACATCATTGTTCAGGTAGGGGCCGTTCCAGGACGCGCGATTGGCGCTGTTCTCCATCAGGCCCAGCAGATCATCCGGGTACTGACCCACGTCCAGGCGATGGGTGTCGAGCGCCGAGGCAATCGCGGCGATCTGCGACAGGGCGGCATCGCGGCGCGCGCCATCGGCCTGATTGAACAGATTGGGTGCCACCATCACGGCCAGCATGCCCAGAATGGCCATGACGATGAGCAGTTCGATGATGGTGAAGCCGCGTTGCTGCGGCAGACGTTGCATGGACATGGGTCTCCTCCTTCCGGGATACGCTTACAGGCCGGCGTCTTCGAACAGCTCGGCCGCCAGTTCAAAGCGCCGCAGGATTTCGGTGTAGGCTGCGGCGCCACCTTCGTTGAGATTCACGACTTCCGGGCGCAGCACGATGAACAGCTCCTTGCGCTCGGACACATCCTGCTGATAGCCGAACAGTCCGCCCAGCACCGGCACACGGCTCACGCCGGGCAGCCCGCTGTTGAGGTCGGAGTTGCTGGACTGGATCAGCCCGCCCAGCACCACGTTCTCGCCATCACGCACCACTACCGTGGTGCTGATCTCCTGATTCTGGAACACCGGGTTGCCCGCCACGCCGGTGTCTTCCTGAATGGACGAGAGCACCTGGCGGATGGTCATGTTCACCACGCCGTCAGCGTTGATGCGCGGCGTGATATACAGCTCGATGCCGGTGGGGCGGTACTGGATGCTGCTGATGATGTTGTCGCCGATGCCCGTGGTCTGCGTGCCGGACTGCACCGGCACTTCGGCACCAATCTGAATCTCGCCTTCCATGTTGTTCACCACCGTGAGCGAGGGCCGCGCGAGCAGACGCACATCGTTGTCAGAGGCGATCGCCTCCAGAGTCGCCTCGACGCGCGCCGCGCCATCGAGGAAGGACTTGGTGAACAGCAGGCCGTCGAGTCCGCCATTGGGCAGGAATCCGGTACTGGTCTGTGTCGACAACGCATCGACACTCACGTTGTCCGCGACGCGGGACCAGTCCACGCCGAAGCGCGTCTCGTCGGTCAGCGTGATCTGGGCGATGACGGCGTTGATCATCACCTGCAGGGGCACGGCGTCCAGCTGATTGATGGTGGCCAGCAACTGGCGGTAGTCGCGCGGATTGGCGCGGATCAGCAGGCTGTTGGTGGCCTCGTCGGCCACGATGGTGACTCGCAGATCCGCAGACACCACCGCGTCACTGCTGGCAGCCACCGCGCCAATGACAGGGAGCGTGCGCGTCACCGTGCCCCCATCGGGCGTCACGATGTTGATGGTCTGGGCGTCCTCGCGTGGCGGCTGCGGCGTGTCGTCTTGCTGTTCCTGATTCAGGGCAAACACATTGGTGAGTGTGGTGGCAAGATCGACGGCGGTCAGATTCTTCACGCGGTAGTGGAACAGCTGTTCCGCCTGCTCCTGACGGTCGGCATCGAGAATGCGCACCCAGCGGCTGATCTCCTCGAAGCCGCGGTTGGCTGGCGCGGTGACGAGAATGGCGTTGATACGCTCCAGCCCCTTCACCTGATAGGCCGGCGAAGCCCCTTCGATCAGCGTCAGTATCTCGGCAAGCTCGGTGGCCACTTCCGCCGCGTTGGCGTAGCTGAGCTGGTAAAGATGCAGGCCCTGATTCTGGAACGGGTCCGCATCGACAACGTCCAGCAGCTCGTTGATGCGCACCAGCTGGGAAGCGCTGGCCGAGATCGCCAGGGTGTTGTTGTTGGCGATGCGCACCACGCGGCCGTCCGGCTCCACCAGCGGTGTGAGAATCTCCAGCGCCGATTCCACACTGACAAAGGTCAGCGGCGTGATCTGCATGATCATGCTGCCCGTGAGCGAGTCGGCGTCGGCAGGCGTACTGATCTGCTCAGGCACATTGCCCACCTGCTTGCGTGCCGTGTAGACGGCACCATTGCGCTCGATGCTCACGCCAGCCTGACGCGTCAGCAGACGCAGGAGGGGCCAGATGTCTGCCTGGGTCAGGGGTCGGTTGGCTGAGGTGCGCAGGCTGACGCGATCGGCGATAGTCGGGTCGATGATCAGGCTGATGTCCAGCGCATCGGCCAGCTCTTCCAGCACCACGCGCAAATCTGCCTGCTCGTAGTTCAGTTCCACGAAGTTGTCGGCGGGCGGATTCACCGGCGTGGGGGCCATGTCGCGATAGCCTGGCACCGACGCGGCGGTGCCGACGCGGTTGATCTCGTCGATCAGGCGCTGCTGTTCCTGCGCCCGCGCAGACTCGCCGCCACTCGCGGGCGTGCTGAGGGCCGCAGCGGGCGCGTTGCCTGGCTGTGCCCCGGCAGTGCTGCCGCCAGCCGCAGCGGCCCCGGCACTGCCTCCGGAGGTCAGCGCCGCACAGGAGGACAGCCCCAGCGCGAGGCCCAGCAGGGCCAGTTGTCTTGTCGTGTTCACCATAGAACTCCCGAACTGCGTATCAGAACTCCACCGCGTTCATGCTGAACACGGCGGAAAGCATGGTAATCGTGATGCCGCCCACGGCGATGCCGAGGAACAGGATCAGGGCCGGTTGCAGGGCGGCCACCAGACTGGACATCTGGTTCTTCACATACATGTCGAAGGTGGCGGCCGTCTTCAGCAGAATGCTGCCGGTGCGCCCCGACTCCTCGCCCACCGTGATCAGCTGGTGCAGCAAGGTGGGGAAGCGGTGGGTCTTCTCCAGGGACAGCCCCAGCCCGGCACCGCCACGGACATCGTCTTCCACCTGGCGCAGGTGGCGTGTCAGCTCGGCATTGCCGACCACCTCGCGCGCCACGCGCAGAGCCCGGATCAGCGGAATGCCGGCTTCCAGCAAAGCGCCCAGCGTGCGGGCAAACACCGCGCAGTCCTTGTACAGCAGCAGCGAGCCGAGCATCGGCACGCGCAGCAGGAAGGCGTGCTTCTGCAGCCTGCGCTGCGGGTCGCGGTCCAGCCACTGCCACCAGAGGCCGACACCAACCACCGCCAGAACAAGCAGATAGCCATGACGCGCGATGCCATCGCTGAGCGCCAGCAGGAACGCCGCGGAGGCGGGAATCTGCGTGCCGGCATCCTCGAACATGATGGCGAACTGCGGCACCACGAACACCAGCAGCAGGAACACCGAAATCACGCCGGTCACCAGCAGCACGATGGGGTAGATCAGAGCCGACACGATGGCCGAACGATTGCGCCCGCTGGTCTCCAGAAAGTCCACCAGATCGGGCAGCAGCTGATGCAGGATGCCGCCTTCCTCACCGGCACGCACGATGTTGATGTACATGCGCGAGAACACGTCGGGACGCGCCTCCATGGCCTCGGCCAGGCTGCGGCCTTCCTTCACGTCGCGGCGCAGCTGCATGACCAGCTGGCGCATGGCGCTGGTTTCGGTAATGCCTTCGAGCAGACGCAGGGCCTTGTCCAGCGGGACCCGCGCCTCGACCAGCGTGCACAGGCCGGTGGTGAAATCCAGCAGGTGGGCGTTCTTCACCTTGCGGCCGCGGCGCTCAGTGCCGTCGTCCTGTTCCGACGGCGTGATCTTCACCGGAATCAGTTTCTTGCCCTGCAGAATCTTCAGCGCCTCGCGCTCGGAGTCGGCGTTGATCTGCCCGGACTGCACATTGCCCTGGGCATCGTAGGCTTGATAGCGGAAGTAACCGGCACTCATAGCGCGCGCGTGACCCTCACGACTTCTTCGGGCGTAGTGAGCCCGGCGGCCAGTTTCTCCAGGGCATCCTGGCGCAGGGTCTTCATGCCCTCGCGGATGGCCTGCTCACGGATGACATTGGCGTCAGCGCCGCTGGCGATGTGGTGGCGGATGGCATCGGACATCACCAGCAGCTCGTACAGACCAATGCGGCCGCGATAGCCCGTGCCCCCACAACGCTCGCAACCCGTGCCGCGCTGCAGGATCGGGTAGTCCTCGGCGTTGATCTGCAGCACGTTGACTTCGTCCATGCTGATGGGCTGGGCCACCTTGCAGTCGGAGCAGACGCGTCGCACCAGGCGCTGGGCCTGAATGGCCAGCAGGCTGGAGCTGATCAGATAGCCTTCCACGCCCATGTCCTGCAGGCGGGTCACTGCCCCGGCGGCGTCATTGGTGTGCAGGGTGGAGAACACCAGGTGACCGGTGAGGGCGGACTCGATGGCGATCTCGGCGGTCTCGTGGTCACGGATCTCGCCCACCATCAACACGTCGGGGTCCTGGCGCACAATCGAGCGCAGTCCGGCAGCGAAACTCAGCCCGATGCTGGCATTGGCCTGGATCTGGGTAATGCCCTCCAGCTGGTATTCCACCGGGTCCTCCACGGTGATGATCTTCTGCTTTTCGCTGTTGATCTTCTCCAGCGTGGCGTAAAGCGTGGTGGTCTTGCCGCTGCCGGTGGGGCCGGTAATCAGGATCATGCCGTGGGGCTGGGTGATCAGTTGCTGGTAGGTGCCCAGGATGGCCTCGGGCATGCCCAGCTGCTGCAGGCTCACCGCGGTGTCGCTGCGATCGAGAATGCGCAGCACCACGGATTCGCCATGCACGCCCGGCAGGGTGGAAACCCGCATGTCCAGCTGCTTGTTGCCGATGCGCGAATCAATGCGACCGTCCTGGGGCAGACGCTTCTCGCCGATGTCCAGCCGCGCCATCAACTTCAGGCGCGAGGCCACGGCTGTGTGGATCTTGATGGGCAGGCGCTCGATGCGCGTCATGATGCCGTCCACGCGGCAGCGCACATCGAGGTGGTCCTCGTTGGGCTCGAAATGGATGTCACTGGCGTTCAGGTCCAGGGCCCGGGCGAACAGGTGGTTCACCAGGCGGATGATGGGCGCCTCGGAGGCCATGTCCTTGAGGTCTTCATCGTCGTCGAAGCCGGACACGAAGACCTCCGCGCCCTGATCGATCTGCGGCGAGAGCTCCGCCCGCCAGTGTTTCATCAGCCGCGACACTTCATCGCCCTGGCCCCGGCGAAAGCGCACGCCGGCGCCCGCGATGAAGCGAATGCGGGCCCGCAGCTCGATGTCCGGCAGCGCATTGCAGACCAGAAGCCCCGAGCGGGCATAGTCGTGCGCCGGAGCGATGCCCTCGGGTTCGAGCAGCTGACTGAACAGGGGAAGGGTCAAGGGACTCATAGGCATCACTCCGCCGACCCGGCGCGCGGGCTCTGGGTCTGGCTGAACCCCACCACGGTGAGGGTGCCGGCGTATTGATTGCGATCGCGCCGGATGCTGAAGCTGCTGACGCCCAGCCAGGGCCTGGCGGTATTCAGCGAGCGCAGCAACTGCAGCAGATTCTGCTGGTTGTCAGTGATCAGAGACAGCTCCTGTTCCACCAGCAACCAGCCGTCGGTTTGCATGGACTCGGCCAGCTTGGTGGAGGTGATGGAGATGCCCTGCTGATCGCAAAGCTCTCGCACCAGACGCTGGATGCTGGCGCTGATGAGCGCAATGGAGGATTCCTGAAACAGCATGGCCTCCAGCGCCTGACCGCGTGCCTCGACGCCTGCACGGCGCTCGGCCCAGTCAGCGGCCATGTCCTGCAGGCGTTGTTCACGCGCAATCTCGCTCTGCAATTGCTCGACACGCGCAGCGCCTTCGGCCTGCCAGGCGCGGGCGGCGGGCAGGACCTGAGTGAAGGCGAAAACCACGCCTGTCAGCAGGGCCAGCGCCAGGATGTTCTTTTCTCGCTTGCTCATGGTTCGACTGTCCAGTGCCAGTGACGGTACGCGCTCAGCGCCGCGCGTCCGGGAAATAGCGTTCGTGATACTCCGCGAAATCGACGGTGCTCAGACGCATCTCGATGTAGTAGCGGTTGTTGCTCGTGGCCCGCGCGAAGTCCACCCCGGTGAACATCGCGTCCTGCTCCAGGCGTTGCAGAAGACTCTGTGGATCTTCGCTTTCTCCCTCGATCTGCAGCTCGCCTTCCGCCAGCTCCAGCGAGGTCAACACGCTGGGAGTCAGCACGCTCTGCAACTGCAGCAGCACCTGCGCGACATCCTGCCGCGGAAAGTCATTCAACGCGCCCCAGCGCTGGTCGAAGTCGCGCACCACGGCCTGATCGGCACGGGCCTCCACAGAGAAGGTCTGCTGTTCGGCCAGCGTGGCTTCCAGCCGGGCGATCTGCAGCGACTGCCACAAGAAGGGAGATATCAGCAACAGCGCCGCCACTGCTGCCGCCATGGCGGCCTGGCGCAGGCCACGCGCCTTGCGCTGCAGCCGATACACCGCCTGGGCGCCCTCGGGAATGAAGCAGTAAAGACTGTCCCAATGCTGCGGCATGCCGCGCTGTGTCCAGTCGCTCGCGCCCTGCAGGCGAAGCGAACCAGTGCCACTGCCCCGGGCGAGGGCACAGGCTTCCTGCCACTGCGTGCGCAGCTCCGGGTCGTCCAGATCGGCGCGCTGCATCTGCAGCCAGGAGTGCAGCATACCCTTGCGAAAGACCAACTGGGTCACGCTGTCCCTGTCGACATCTTCCACGACCAGCGTGTCCTGGGTAAGCGGGCTGTCCAGCGCGGCCAGCGGGCGAGGAAGCACGGCGGCCAGCAACAGGCCCTGTCGGGCGAAGGCATCGAAGAGAGCCGCCAACCAGGTATCGTCGGCCCACAGGGCGATGTCCGGCCGGTCCACGTCACGGGCTGCAGGATTGATAGCCAGCGCCAGACGGCCCTCGTAAGCCGGCAACAGGACGCTGGCCTGCAGTTGCAGGGCAGCATGCAGGTTTTCCCGGGCGACACCGGGCAGGTTGGCAGTGGTCGCGATGAAGCGGGAGGCCGGCAGCAGCAGAAGCACGCTGCGCGCTACCGGGCCCGAGGGCAGCAGCTCGCGCGCTGCGGCGGCGATCTGCTCGGCCGAGGACCACTCTCCCAGACTGCGCCAGGCACCATTGCCGAGGTCGTGCAGTCGATCATCATGCACCATCAGCACGGTATTGACCTGGCGGCGCAGCCGGGCATGAACACCGTCGCGGCGGCGCAGATGGGCCAGCCAAAAGGCGCCGAGACGATCCCGCCAGCGAGCGGCTTTATTGGTGAAGATTGTCATGGGGCAAAGAGCAATTCTGCTGAAAGTGGGTGAAACGCGTCCCTAGGACTGTGGTTGGCGCGAAATAGTTTTAGCACGCAGTCAAAGACTCAGGCGGTGCTGATGGTAGCAGGGGCGTTTCGACCACACAGACAGGATTGCGACTACCCTGCTTGGCCCGGTTAAAGGCCTTGTCGGCGCGCTCGAGCGCGGTTTCGGGCAAGTTTATGCCGTTGAGCAGAAGCACAAACTCCTCGCCTGGGTAGCGGGCCACAACGTCTGTCTGCCTCAGGCGTGCGTTGACCTGCATGGGCTGCAGACGGGCTTCAAGCTGCACGAAGTGCCCGGAAGCCCCTCTCTGCTGGCGGGAGAACTGCCCGTATTCCTGCATCCGCCCGAGGCTGGCATTGCGCCGGCTCAGGAAACGCGGGAATTCAGAGCATTCCTGTTCGAGAGTGGAAGTGATCACTATAGGAATGTTTTCCAGCACAGCGCGAGCCCATCCCAATTCAGTCCAAGCGCGGCCCGGTTGCGAACACACGACGCAGGATCAGCGCTTCCGCGCTCATGGCAGCCGAGCCCTTGATCGGCGGATACGGTTGGTGAGGGGTTTTTTGCAATGGTCGGGGAGTTTCAAGGGCGTCGAGATAATTCTTCTTCCAGCGCAAGCCTCGATATTGTCAGCGTCCTAATGGATCATTCAGACAACCCAAGTGCAGAAAACTTTCAGACTATGGCCTCCCCGTCTGCCTGCGCGGCCACCAGAGCCGCGCGGGACGTGAGGTAAATCTGCGACGTGACCTCGGAAATCAGCTGGAGGTTCTTTCCAAATTGACCAGGAAGTCGACGACCTGCAGCATATCCTGCTGCGTGGGGACTGCTTCGCCGGTAGAAATCAGGTACTTGCCATTCACAATCATGTTCGGTGTGCTGCGTACCTGATACTCACGCATTCTGGCTTCCGCCTGATTGACCTTGGTGCGCACAGCGAAGGAGTTGAATGCAGTGCTGAACTCCTCGGCCGTGACACCATGTTGCGTGAACAGGGCAGACAGCTGCTGCTCGTTCTGCAGGCGATTGCCCTGCACGTTGATGGCCTCGAACATCGGGCCGTGCAACTCCTTGACCTTGCCCAGCGCTTCCGCCGTGAAGTAGGCCTGGGCGTGGATCTTCATCAGATCATTCCACATGCCCGGGAAGCGCACGAAGTTCACATCGGCGGGGATGCTTGCTTCCCAGTTCTCTATCAGTGGCTCGAAGCGGAAACAGTGGCTGCAACCATACCAGAACACCTCGACCACCTCGATCTTCGACGGATCGGCCGTGCGCACCGGAGCAGGCAGGGTGATGTAGTGCGTACCGTCGACATAGCGAGCCGGTTGCGCGAATGCGGAAAAGGCCAGCGGGGCCAGAACGAGAACGGCGAGTATCTGCTTGATGAGTCTTTGCATGAGGTTTGCTCCCTCTACGATAAGTAGGTTCAGTTCAATCCAGCTGAATCTCCAAGACCGTGAACGTCAGGAACTCAGTTCAGACCGGACAAGTAGCTTGCCAGGGCCTCGATCTCGCGATCGGTGAGACGCTCGGAGACGATACGCATCGGCATGGCATTGCCGTCGTTGGCGCGGGTGCCGGAACGGAAGGCTTTCAGCTGATTCGCGGTATAGGTGGCGTGCTGTCCGCCCAGCGCCGGGAAGCCGGCCTGTTCATTGCCCTGTCCGGTCGGGGAATGGCAAGCAGTACAGGCAGCGACATTCAGCGTGGCGATGCCGGCGCGGTAGATGCTTTCACCCAGTTCGACCAGCTCGGGATTGGCGCCTTCCAGGGTCTTTTCCTGAGCCGCGTAGAAGGCGGCGATGTCCGCAATGTCCTGCTCGCTGGAGTTGTCGAGCAGCCCCGTCATCATCGGCACAGAGCGTGCGCCGCTCTTGATGTCGTGCATCTGCTTGACGAGGTAGCGAGCATTCTGGCCCGCCAGTTTCGGATTCTCGCCAATGGTGCTGTTGCCGGTGGCGCCGTGACAGGCGCCGCAAACCACGGCCTTGGCTTCGCCGGCAGCGGCGTTGCCTTGAGCCTGGGCCAGACCGGCTGCTGAGGCCAGAACGAGCGTGGAGACGAGAATCACTGCTTTCTTGGTGAATAGATTTTTCATGGATAGTCCAAATTCCCAGTGTTTTCGGAAGTGCTTGAATTCGAATCGCCAGCGGTGGCTGATGCAGCCGCAGGACCCGCCAACGGGCATGCGTGCTGGCTCCGGGAGCAATTTTCCACAAGCGAACGGGCGCGGATTATAACGCAAGACTTTGCATTACTCTATGAATGAATCGGGCGCCTGTCAGACGCCCTCCGTGGTCCTGCGCGCTTGCGCTGAACGGAGGACTTGCTGTATCAAGTGCGCCCATGAATTACAAAACCGCCCGCTTTACCACCAGTGCAGTCGGCCTGAACGACTGCCCGGCCGACAGTTTGCGCGAGGTCGCCTTTGCAGGGCGCTCCAATGCCGGCAAGTCCAGCGCCATCAACGCACTCACCCATCAGAACCGCCTCGCCCGCACGAGCAAGACTCCCGGCCGAACCCAGCTGATCAATTTCTTCGAGCTGGCTGAGCACCGCTACCTGGTTGACCTGCCCGGATATGGGTATGCCAAGGTGCCCCTCAGCGTCAAGGACCAGTGGGAGGAGCACCTGAACCTCTATCTGAACCAGAGGGAGGCGCTTGCCGGTCTGGTGCTGCTGACTGACGTCCGGCATGCCTTCAAGGACTTTGACATGATGATGATCGATTGGTCTCACCAGTCGAACATGCCCGTGCACATTCTGCTGACCAAGGCTGACAAGCTGACCCGCGGCGCGGCGCAGAACGCGCTGCTGGGGGCTCGCAGACAGCTGGGCCAATACCCCAATGCCAGTGTCCAGCTGTTCTCTTCCATGACCCGCTTCGGCATTCCGGAGCTGGAAGCGACGCTCGATCGCTGGATGGCCTTGCAAGAGGATACCGACGAAGCACCCTCTGAGCGCTGAGCAGGCAGCACCCAGGCGCGGTCAGTGCGCCTCGTCCCAGTTGTCCCCGACCCCGATGTCCACCACCAACGGCACGTCCATTGCCGCTGCACTCACCATGCGAAAACGCACGCCTTCGGCCAGCAGCTCGACGTCCTTTTCTGCCACTTCAAAGACCAGTTCGTCGTGCACCTGCAGCACCAGGCGGGCTTCAAGCACATCGGTTGCCAGCCAGTGATCGATATCGATCATCGCCTGCTTGATGATATCCGCAGCCGTGCCCTGCATGGGTGCGTTGATGGCAGTGCGCTGGGCGGCCTTGCGCAGCATGCCGTTACCCGCGTGGATATCTGGCAGGTAGAGTCGGCGGCCGAACAGGGTTTCGACATAGCCCAGCTCGTCCGCCAGCGCCTGCGTCTGCTCCATGTAGCGCAGCACGCCGGGATACTTCTGAAAATACAGGTCCACATAGTGCTGCGCGCTCTGCCGATCGATACCAAGTTGCTTGGCAAGCCCGAAGGCTGACATGCCATAAATGAGGCCGAAGTTGATGGCCTTGGCGCGCCGTCGCTGCTCGGCCGTCACCTCTTCCAGCGGGGTTCCGAACACTTCGGCTGCCGTGGCCCTATGCACATCCTGGGCACTCGAAAAGGCGCGCAGCAGGGCCGGATCACGTGAGAGGTGCGCCATGATGCGCAGTTCCACCTGGGAATAGTCCGCTGCCAGCAGCTTGCAACCACGCGCTGCGACGAAGGCCTGCCGTACCTTGCGGCCCTCGGCGGTGCGTATGGGAATATTCTGCAGGTTGGGATCGGTGGAGGAGAGTCGACCGGTCGCTGCCACCGCCTGCTGGAAACTCGAATGGATGCGCCCGGTGCGTCGATTGATATCAAGGGGCAGCTTGTCGGTATAGGTAGATTTGAGTTTGCTCAGACCGCGGTGATCCATGATCAGACGCGGCAGTTCATACTCAAGTGCCAGCTCCTGCAGCACTGGTTCGGCGGTGGACGGCTGGCCAGTGGGCGTCTTCTTCAGGACGGGCAGCTTGAGCTTGTCGTAGAAGAGGGACTGCAGTTGCTTCGGCGAGCCGAGATTGAATTCCTCGCCGGCGAGGGCATAGGCCTCGCGCTCGACTTCGATCAAGCGCGCCCCCAGCGCCTGACTCTGCCGACCCAGCAGTTCCGGGTCCACTTGAATGCCAGAGCGTTCCATTCGCTGCAGCACGGGCTCCAGGGCGAACTCATAATATTTGTAGATTCCGGCCAGCTCTCCTGTGCGAGCCAGGGTGTCGGCCAGCAGATCACTGAGCCGCAGTACAAGGTCGACCTTGCGTCCGGCATGGTTCGATGCTGTTTCGAGATCGAGCTGGCTGAAGGCGAGCCTCGCCTTGCCCTTGCCCTGCAAAGCCTCGGGAGTCCGGTGCTCGAGCCCGGCATAGTGGGCTGCGATGCTTTCCAGCGCATGATCGGTGGCCACGGAATTGCAAACATAGGAGGCAGTCTGCGTGTCGAAGCGTGCCCCTCTCAGCCGTATGCCCACATTTTCAAGCACATGCAGATGCTGCTTCAGATCATGGGTGAGCTTGTGGACCCTGGCGTCCTCCAGCAAGGGCTTGAAATGCGCCAACACCTTGTTGCGATCAAGCTGGGGCGCAAAGTCCAGGGAGTCATGGCCGACCGGCACATACCATGCCTGACCGGGTGTGACCGACACGGCAATACCCACGATCTCGGCTTCCATGAAATGCCGCTCGTCGGTTTCCAGCTGCAGGGCGAAGCGAACCGCCTTGCGCAAGGCGTCGAGACAAGCGCAGAGTGCCTGCTCATCAAGCACGCAGAGGACGGTAGTCTCGCTCGTTGCCGAGATCGGCTGCGGGGATTCCATGGCAGCGTTAGTGATCCCGGCTGCAGCAGGTTCAGCGGGCGCGGCGGCGGGAAGTGCAACGGCGCCAGACTTGCCTTCCAGCTCTCTGATCCAGGACTTGAATTCCAGATCGGTGTAGAGCCGCAGAAGGGCGGCGGCATCTTCTTCGCCATGCACGAGCTGTTCGATATCCACCTCGAGCGCCACATCGCACTTGATCGTGGCCAGACGGTGCGACAGCCACAGATCGTCCAGGCTTTCACGCAGGCGCTCGCCGATCTTGCCGGGGACCTCTTCCCTGCGGGCAATCAGTCCATCCAGCGAACCGTATTCCTGCAACCATTTCACGGCCGTCTTCGGGCCGACACCGGCCACGCCCGGGATGTTGTCGACCTTGTCGCCCATGAGCGCCAGGTACTCGACGATCCGCTCCGGCGGCAGACCGAATTTCGCGGTCACACCCTCGGCATCGAGGTATTCATTGCTCATCGTGTTGAGCAGCGTGACCTGGGGCGATACGAGCTGCGCCAGATCCTTGTCTCCAGTGGATATCAGCGTACGAATGCCGCGCAAGGTCGCCTGAGTCGCCAAGGTGCCGATGACATCGTCGGCCTCGACACCCTCGATGACCAGCATGGGCAGACCCATGGCGCGGATGATCGCGTGGATGGGCTCGATCTGGCTGCGCAGCTCTGGTGGCATGGGAGGCCGGTGGGCCTTGTAGTCCGGGTAGATATCGTTGCGGAACGTGTCGCCTTTCGCATCGAAAACGACAGCAATATGGCTGTCTGGATACGCCTTTACCAGACTGCGGATCATGTTGATCACACCCTTTATCGCACCAGTGGGCTGGCCGCGACTGTTATTCAGAGGCGGCAAGGCGTGAAAGGCTCTAAACAGATAGGAAGAGCCATCGACCAGCACCAGCTGGATGCCTGAGGGGGGAGTGTCTGTCATGTCCTGGTCCTGAGCTGACTGCTGAGTGAGCAGTGGTTCACCTGGCGGACAGGCATTCGTCAAAGGCGTCCGCCAGGCTTGTCAGGAGGAGAGCATAGCCTTGTTTGTCGACAGAAAGGGAGCTACCGAGCGGGTCTATTCTGACTCGCCTTACTTCTAGATCCCGCAACACCGTGTTCACGGTGGCGGGATTGGTATTGACGTCCTCAAGAAGACAGGCGGGCGGGCGTTCCTGCATCGTTCGTTGCACCTGCATGAGATGGCGCGCGCCGGGCTGGTTCTCATGATCCGGCACCAGCACAAGTTGATGTCGCAGGCCGAACTGCTGCTCGAAGTAGGCGATTCCATCATGGAATACCGCATACTCCACGCCGGCAAGTGCTGCAGTGCGCGCCAGAAGTTCAGTGTCGGTTCTTTCAATCAGTTCGCGAAATTGCGCCAGGTTCGCTGCATAACGGGTTGCATTGGCGGCATCCAGTGCGGCAAGTTCGAATGCCAACGCCTCTGCAATCCGCAGCGCATTGGCACTGTTGAGCCACAGATGTGCGTCATAGCGCAATTCGTTGTCCGGAAGCGGCTCTCCCCCTGACGCCTGCAGGCGCACGCCGGTAAGAGAAGAAGCCTCGATCACAGTGGTCGTGCCACGCAAGTTCGAAAACAGATTTTCCAGATAGGTTTCAAGAGGTTCGCCGACCCAGAGTACGAGATTTGCCTGGTCGACAAGCGCGACATCCGAAGGGCGCAGCACGTGATGGTGCGGGGATTGATTCGATGGAATCAATACGGCAGGCTGGGCGACCCCATCCAGCACAGCGGCTGCAATCAGTTGCAGAGGCTTGATCGAGGTCACGACGACGGGCTGGGCCAGCGCGGGATGCGCAGCAGACAAAATGGCCAGATAGAGCAGCCAAGGCAAGGAAATTCGTTTGAGCATGAGGGAGTTCTGACCAGTCACTATGCGTAAAAATGATATAATATACCATTATGCTGGCGCTGTGGCGACGACGCTTTCCAAATCGCCGCAAAGGATACCCCGCTTGAACAGACCCTGTCTCATCGAGGCGAGCGACATCTGTCTGACAT
>JBEDFR010000064.1:0-30328 GCA_041175045.1 Pseudomonadota bacterium
GTCGGCGTGTTCCACATGAGTCAACAGGACGGTCGTGATGTCAGATTCAAGTTCAATTATTGATCTGCGCAGTGATACCGTCACGCTGCCTTGTGTCGGGATGCGCAAGGCCATGCAGCAGGCCAGCCTGGGCGATGACGTCTACGGCGAAGATCCAACGGTGAGGCGGTTGGAGGAAACGCTGGCGGACCTGTCGGGCAAGGAAAGCGGTCTTCTACTGCCCACAGGTACGCAGTCCAATCTTTGCGCTTTGCTGTCTCATTGCGAGCGCGGTGATGAATTCATCGCTGGACAGACGTCGCACATCTACCGCTACGAAGGTGGTGGTGGCGCTGTGCTGGGAGGAATCCAGCCACAACCGATAGAGAACAACCCCGACGGGTCTCTGGATTTGATGCGCGTGGCCAGCGTGATCAAGCCATTGGATTTCCACTTCCCTCGCAGCAGGCTTCTTTGTCTCGAGAACACGATGCAGGGCAAGGTGTTGCCAGTTTCCTATCTGCAGTCTCTCGCCCCCTTCGTGCAGGCACACGGCCTGCGACTGCATCTGGATGGTGCTCGAATTTTCAATGCAGCCGTCGCCGACGGGAGCCCTTTACACCGCCTGGTCCACATGTTCGATACGGTTTCCATCTGTCTCTCCAAGGGGCTTGGTGCGCCAGCAGGTTCTGTGCTGGTGGGCGATTATTCGGCGATTGCATCGGCGCGGCGGTGGCGCAAGATGCTTGGCGGGGGAATGCGACAATCTGGAGTGATAGCGGCAGCGGGGCTGTATGCACTCCAGCACAATGTACATAGACTCGCCGAAGATCACGCCAGGGCGCGAAGACTGGCTGATGGGCTGCGAGTGCTGGGGCTCGATGTCGAACCGGTCCAGACCAACATGGTCTATCTGGATTGCAGCGCGCTTGACCTGTCAAATCTCACGAAGCGTCTGCTGGAGCGAGGAATAAAGATCAATCCGGCAAGCAGACTTCGATTGGTGACTCATCTCGGCATCGACGATTATGCGGTGGAAAGAGCCCTGCGTGCGTTTCAGTGCGGTATTTGATCAATCTCCCACAGGAGATATATGAACAAGAAAATCATGCGCTTGTGTTCAAATTTTGAGTAAATTGCGCATCATGTTATGTGAGAGAAACCAGCAAGGCGCAGCAGGGTATGGATACGCTGAAGGCTTAAAAGTACTTCAAGGCCCATGAAATCATCATGCCTCTGGCGTTGGTGGTTGTAATCCGAATGTGCGTTTGATCGCACGGGCGATCCTCATGTGCTACCGCAGTATTCCTCGTTGCCCGCAGATTCTGTCCAGCGAAGCTGGGCATGCCCCGTCCACCGAGCATTTTGAAAGAGAATAGTCCGAGCCACTCAACGTGGTGCTGAGATTCAAAATGGCCAGCGAGTTAAAGGTGGCAATGCCGACCGGACATCTGCGCCCGCATTGCCAGCCCCTCACTGCCATAGTCAGCGGCTCGATTCTGAAAATTGAGGCACTCATGCGCTGGCAGCACCACGAGCGTGGTCTGATTCCGCGGGGCTTGTTTGCTCTTGAAGCTCATGAAAGCGGGCTCATGACTGACAAAAGCTGCTGGGTGGTGCGTGAGGTGTGTCATCAGGCGTCTCGACGGCTTGCGGCTCGACCTTGGTAGCGACCATTTCAGTGTGAACTTGTCCTGCATCGATTTCTACAAACGTGGTTTTCTGGAGAGCGTCGATGGAAAACTTGACCAAACCAGCACCACCTTCGATAGGCTAACTATGAAGATCACCGAAGGACTCTTTTGAAGCAGGTAAAAAATGTGAGCGAGGTTCCGGATCGTTGTTGTGACCGGCTTGAGGAAGTCGATGAAGCCCCTCTTTCTGCAAGCCCCGATAGTGATGTCGCCTGAAGCTAAGTCTTCTTCCAGCAGGTCGCCGAGGAGCTTTTTGTGTTCTTCTGAACCAGCGCAATCCCCTGCAGGGTAGATCTTGCGCTGATCGCAGCGCTGCTGCTGCGCGATTGACCTTTTGCCAAAAGTGTGTAGGCTTCGAAGCACTTAGACGTTAGCCAAACAGCGTGCGACTGCGAGTTGCATGTCGTCGCATGCCTCCCGACAACTTAGAATAAAATCGGAGAATCATGTCAGTGAATCCACGACTCACACGCAGGCGTTTCATCAAGGGGGTGATCTACTCCGGCGCCGCCGCCATGTCTGGCGCAGGTGTCTACCTCGCCAATGCCCAGTCAAGACCAGCTGCAGCGGTTGAACGACTGATTTCAATCAACGTCAATGGACGTACCCGCCGTGTCGACGTATTGCCTCAGGAGACACTGGCTCACACACTTCGATACAAGCTGGAACTGACTGGCACCAAGCTGGGTTGCAACCGCGGTGAGTGTGGCGCCTGCACCGTTCTCGTGGATGATGTGACCCACTATGCCTGCTCCATGCTGACTCACAGCGTGAAGCAGCGCTCTGTTACCACCATCGAAGGCCTGCAGTCGGCCGACGGTCAGTTGCACATTGTTCAGCAAGCATTCCTTGATGAACTCGGACCGCAGTGCGGTTTCTGCACCCCAGGTCAGGTCCTCGCGACGGTGGCGCTCCTCAAGTCCAATCCCAGACCAACCCGCGATGAAGCTCGCGATGCGCTCGCGGGCAACCTGTGTCGCTGTGGTGCCTACGATCACTACTTGAATGGCGTCATGCGCGCCTCGGGGCAACTGTCATGAGCTACATGCATATCGGCAAGGATTTCACGCCGCCTTGTGCGCAAGGCAAGATTACTGGCGCAGCCCGCTACGCAGAGGATTTCAGACGAGAGGGCATGGTGTACGCCCGCCTTCTCACCAGCCCTGTGCCCAGCGGCATGGTGCGGGACGTCGACGTGTCGGAAGCCCTGCGTATGGACGGCGTGGTTGGCATCCTGACAGCGGATGACCTTCCAGCCGCAGCCCGGCCCGGAGTACCAGCACTTACCAACGAATTGACATACGTCGGGCAGCCCATTCTCGCTATCGCCGCCATCACCGAGCAGATTGCGGAGAATGCTCTCGAGCGCATTCGTATGAATATTGAGCGTCGTCCGTTTGTGGTGGACCCTCTTGATAGCCTGGTGGAGGGCGGCCCGAACGCTTATCCGGAAGGCAACGTGATGATGCGTGGCGAGAATGGCATGGAACTACGTTCATTGAAGTGGACGCGCCAGGCGGTAGATGACTTCCGTGAGGGTCGCGAGCCCGATGCCCAGTTCACCACTGAATGGTCTTATGGCGATCTTGAAGCGGCTTTCGCTGAATCCACAGTGATAGTTGAGGAGCCTTTCGTGACGGCCGGGTATCCGCATCATTCCCTTGAGCCACGCACCTGCATGGCCTATTGGGAAAACGGCCGTTGCTACTTCCACGGTTCGCTTCAGAGTCAGAGTGCGGCGAATGCTCCGCTCTCTCGCATGCTGGGTATCGAACTCGACCAACTGGTATTCATCAATGAGACGACCGGCGGCGGTTTCGGTTCCCGCATCGGGCCATACCCGTTCATGTCCATTGCCGGTTATCTCTCACGCAAGGTCAATCGTCCCGTGCAGGTGCGCATCACCCGAGAAGAGGAGTTCTTCATCGGCTCCGCGCGCTCCGGCATGCAGGGTTGGATCAAGGTAGGCGTGAAGCCGGACGGCAAGGTGGCAGCAGTAGATGTCATCATCGTCAACGATGGTGGTTCCAGCGGTTCAGGCAGTGGTTCCTCGTCTGCAGGCGCCATCTCCGTGTCCTACCAGCCTACAGCCATGCGTTTCCGTGGTGCCTCAGTCTTCACCAACACTACCCCGCGCGGTGCACAGCGGGGTCCGGGCCAGAACGAGATGCACGCTATCCTCGCCCCCGTTATGGACAAGGCTGCGCGCCAGCTTGGGATGGACCGCGTGGAGTTCCGTCGCATCAATGCGCCGGACAACAACTCCCTGATTGAAGCTAACCAGGGCCCCGTAACCAGTGCCTACATGCGTGAAGCCATCGACATGGGCGCGCAGATGTTCGACTGGCAAGCCAAGATCAACCAGCCTCGTCGCAATGGCAGCAAGGTCATCGGAATCGGCGTCGGCGAGGGCTATCACGCTGCTGGCAACAACGGGTTTGACGGCATAGTGCGCATCGGCCCGGACGGCAAGGTCTACCTGCATACCGGCGTTGGCAACCTCGGAACATACTCCTATGCGGCCACCGTGCGTGCAGCGGCTGAAGTGCTGCAGTGCAGCTGGGAGAACTGCGAGATTGTCCGTGGCAACAGCGATTTCGGTCTGCCACACAGTTCAGGCCAGGGTGGCAGCAATACCATCTTCACGCATACCCGCACCAATTACGTCGCTGCGATGGATGCCGTGGCCAAGATGAAGGAGATCGCCGCAGCAGAGTTTGGCGGTTCGCCCGACGACTTCAGCATTGATGGGACGCGCGTCTTCAAAACAGCAACCCCGGCCCAGGGGCTGACCTACGCCGAAGCGGCGCAGCGGGCCATCGCACTGGGTGGTAAGTTCAGTGGTGCGGAGTATCCAGACGACATCAACGATCTGACGAAACTGGCCGTGCAGAAAATTGCCGGCACAGGTCTGGTCGGCGTAGCCAAGGACAATCTCGAGAAGAACGGCACCGCTCCGGGGCTGGCAATCGCCTTCGCGGAAGTGGAGCTGGATCTGGATACGGGCAAGTATGAAATTCGCGACTACACCGCTGTGGCGGAGTGCGGCACCGTGGTTCATCCCAAGGGGCTCTCCCATGGCATGAATGGTGGTGGGGTGTGGGGCTTCGGCATGGCGGGCTTCGAGCGCCATGTGTATGACCCGCAAAATGGTCTGCCCGCGAATGTCGGCCTTTACCAGAGCAAGCCTCCAACATTCCTGGACGTCCCCAGGGCCATGCATACGGCAGCCGTCAATCTTCCGGATCCGCAGAGCCCGTTTGGCGCCCGGGGCATCGGGGAGCCTGCCATGGGTTGTGCTGCAGCGGCAATCATGAGCGCGCTGACCGATGCGCTGGACGGACACCTGTTCAATCGAACCCCGGTGACGCCAGACATGATCATCGAGCATGTGGCGCAAAACACCTATAACAACAAGTCACTGAAAATAAATACTTTCTGAGGTTACTATGCCATCACATGACGTCATGCCCGATATCGAACTCTACCAGCCCGTGCAGGTAGAGGATGCGTTGGATCTGGCCTCTCGACTTGCTGAGAGAGGCTGGTTGCTCGGCGGCGGCCAGGATACTTATGGCTGGTTGAAGGATCGCAACAAGTCGCCAGAGGCGATGATCGACCTCAATGGCATCGAAGCGTTGCGCGGTATTCGCGAAACGGCTTCTGGGCTGGAGATAGGAGCCTTGACTACCTTGACGGAGGTTGCCACCAATCCGCTGATCAAGGCCAGTTACTCACTGTTGTCTGATGCTGCAGTAAAGGTGGCCAGTCCGCAGATTCGCAACGTCGGAACGGTCGGCGGTAATCTCGTGCAGGATGTCCGCTGCTGGTACTACCGCCGGGGACTGTCCTGCTATCGCGCCGGGGGCAACCTCTGCTATGCCGATACCCCGCAGGGGATGAATCGCGAGCACGCCATTTTCGGCGCCAGCCGCTGCGTGGCGGTGACTCCTTCTGACACAGCGCCCGCACTCGTCGCTCTGGATGCATCCATGGTGATTCGAAGCACCTCCGGCGAGCGTGTGGTGCCGGCGGCAGACTTCTTCGTGGGTCCCAACGTCGATATCCGCCACACCACTGTCCTGCAGCCGGGGGAGATTCTCACCGCGGTTCGCATCCCGAATACCTGGGCGCAGGCCACGTTCTATTTCGAGAAGGTGGCTGATCGCAATGTCTGGGATTTCGCTCTGGTGAGCATTGCTGTTGCCATGCGTGAATCAGGTGGCGTCATTCAGGACTCCCGTTTCGTGGCTGGTGCCGTGCAATGCACGCCACGACGACTGGAGGCCGTGGAAGCAGCAGTTCGCGGCAAGGCGCGAGGCGAAGCCACGGCCATGGGGATTGGTACGCTGGCCAGCAATGGCGCAGAGCCGTTAACGCACAATCGCTTCAAGATGCACCTGGTGGACAATCTCGCCAAGCGGGCCTTGCTGGCCTGATGGACATCCACGAGCCCTCCAGAGAGTTATATGACTTTCTGGAGGGCTTTTTCATTTGGTTGTACGTCAGGTTGCACAGGTGCAGGGGGCGCCAAACATGACCGGTGGTCTCTCGGATTTTCTCGCTGGCAGTGTTTTTGGTCGGCTGGCAGAGTTTCTCTTGTCCAGTGTTCCCGGCATGCCGCCCATCCTGCAAACGCTTCATTTGCTTAGCATTTGTTCAATCATGGCCTCGGCTGCCTTTGTCAGTCTCAGGATACTGGGCCTGGCCGTTCCTTCTCAGCAGGTGTCAGAGATGGTGCAGCGCTTGCAGCCGTGGACGTGGTACGGCGTTGCTGGCGCCTCTGTCTCCGGAGTCTGGTTTGTCCTCGCAAGGCCGGAGCGATACTTCGATAATCCTGTTTTTCAGATCAAGTTCACGCTTCTGTTTTTCGCTGTCCTTTTCAGCGTGATGCTCTATCGCGTTGGCCATGGCGATCCAACAGAGCGACAGATATCAACGGCGCTGCGCTTGAAGTTTCGCCTGCTGGCAGGCGTAGTGTTGCTGCTTTGGGTGACCGTCCTTCTGGCAGGGCGCTGGATCGCCTATGCGGAATACCTGTTCTGGTAACACGGAGAAGCACGTGTGAATGACTTCTGGTTGCAGCTTGAATCCCATCCGCTGGCTGGCGAGATTGGAGCAACGGCCTTGTTTCCGCTGATGGAGTCTCTGCATGTGCTTAGCATATGTGTTCTTCTTGGGGCCATCGTCATGGTGGATCTGCGCGTGCTCGGCCTTGCGGCATTGCGCTATCCGGTGCGGATCATGGTTGGCGAATTGGTGCCATGGGCAGCGTGGGCCTTTCTGGCTGCCAATATCACTGGACTCGCCATGTTCATCACTCGGGCCAGTGCGCATGTGCAGAACCCTGCCTTTCAAATCAAGATGGCCTTGTTGCTGCTCGCGGGTCTGAATATTGCGCTGTTTCATTTTCGCGCTTTCCCGGCCATGATTCCTGGCGAAAAGGAAGGTGGAACTGCGTTGATGGCACGTCTCACCGCCGGATTGTCATTGTTGTTGTGGTGCGCCGTCATGCTGGCTGGCCGCTGGGTAGGTCATGTTGTCTGAAATCAGTGCAATGCCGCCAGTGCGTTCGCGCTGGCTCGATCGTTTTGTCGCAGACGAGGAGTCGCGCAATTATTCGCGTCAAGTCACTGGTTGTCTCCACACCCTTGTTCAGCCAACCCGCGTCAGTCAACCGCAATTGCTTGCCTGTACCGATGACTTAGCCCGACAACTCGGATTCACTGATGCCTTCTGCAGTAGCGATGCCTTTCTGAAGTGCATGGCAGGAAACGAATTGCTGACCGGAAGCAGGCCCTATGCCACACGCTACGGCGGGCATCAGTTCGGTCAGTGGGCGGGACAGCTTGGAGATGGCCGCGCCATCAATCTGGGCGAGGTGATCGATCTCAACGGCAATCCGCAGTGTCTGCAGCTCAAGGGTGCCGGACCTACCCCTTTCTCGCGCGGTGCGGACGGTCGCGCTGTACTGCGCTCCTCCCTGCGCGAGTTTCTCTGCAGTGAGGCCATGCATCATCTGGGTATTCCGACGACGCGAGCCCTGAGTCTTGTTACTACCGGAGATTCCGTGGTGCGCGACATGTTCTACGACGGCAATCCTGAGGAGGAGCAAGGCGCCATCGTGTGCCGAGTGGCACCGTCCTTCACGCGCTTCGGTCATTTTCAGTTGTGCGCCATGCGTGGAGAGCTGGAGTTGCTGCGTGACCTGATCGACTTCACGATAGCCGCCGATTTCCCCGAACTGCGGGCACGGCATGCCGGCGCTGCGCTGGACATATCCGAGCTGTACGCAGACTGGTTTGCAGAGGTCTGCAACTGCACGCGAGTGCTGCTTCTGGGCTGGATGCGGACGGGCTTTGTTCATGGGGTGCTTAACACTGACAATATGTCGATCATCGGTCAGACCATCGATTACGGCCCCTATGGTTGGCTCGACAATTTCGATCCACAGTGGACACCCAATACTACCGATGCCGGCCTGCGTCGCTACAGCTTCGGGCAGCAGCCGGCAGTCGTGCAATGGAATCTCTTTCAGTTGGCAAACGCGCTCTTGCCCGTGGTGGGCAATCGGGAATTCATGGAGGCGGAGCTGTCGCGATTTGCCAGTCTGCATGAACGCGAGTGGCGGCACATGATGCTGGCAAAGACAGGTTTGCAACCTGGCAGTGACGCAGAGGATGAGGCATTCCTGGATGGGTTGATGCAGATCCTGCAGGCTCAGGACACAGACTACACTTTGTTCTTCCGACGACTGGCAGACTTTGATCATCGTCTACAGACGCCAACTCTGGCTGAGGTCTTGCAGGACGCCATTTACGATCAGGCGTCATTCGGGAATGAGCAGAGGCAGAGAATCGATGACTGGGCGCTGATGTATGCGGATCGACTGGAGCAGCAGGGGTCAGTTCTTGCGCAACGCCAGGCGCGCATGAATGCCATCAATCCCAGCTTCGTACTGCGCAATTACCTGACCCAACTGGCGGTCGAGCAAGCCGCAACCGGTGATATGCAAATGCTGAGGAATCTGCAGCAGGTCTTGCGCTGTCCCTATGAAGAAGATCCCCGATTTCCCTCGTTCTATTCGAAAAGGCCGGAGTGGGCCCGGCACAAGGCGGGTTGCTCGATGCTTTCCTGCAGTTCCTGATGTTGGTGCAGCACTTCAACCCACAGGCAGTGGAAGGTCGAGTATCTGCAGGCTGGCCTTGGAAGCTCGCGCCTCTCCGGCGTCTTCAGCCTGATTGTGCAGTTCCAGGTGAGCTTTTTGTTCGATGAGGTCGCACGGCAGAATCGCCAGCATCTCGTACTGGCCCGACTCCGACATGGCGACACTGATGATCTCGCCGACACTTTCAGTTCCGACCATGATCGTGGAGTTCGTTCCCGCACGCACGCCCTTGACTGTGGCGCGATACAAGCGCTTCTTGGCTGGCGCACGATAGTGCATGCGCGCGACGATCTCCTGGCCCGGGAAGCAACCCTTCTTGAAGTCGATGACGCCAGTGAGGTCGTAGTTCAGAAGTTGCGGTGTGTAGGTATCCTGGATGTCTGCCGTGATGTGTACAGCGCCCTGGCGAATATCCGCAAGCTCCCACTCTTCAAGATCATCCGTTATTCCTTGATTTTCCAGCTGGTCGCGCACTTCATCATTGTCAGTCTTCACGAGAATCTCATAGCGCGCGTGGGCATCGGGCAGGCGTATGACGAGACAGCCTTCGAGCGGGGCAACCCCATCGACGTCTGGCGGGACTGTCTTGAAAAGCGACTGGATGGTCTGGGTAGCATGCGAACCATGCACACCGAAGCGTTCCCAGGAGGACGTTTCGACCTTGATAGTGGCCTTGGAAAAGACGATGAATTTCTCAAGGGTTTTCTTGAGAGCGAAGCCCATGCCGCGCGAGGTCAGCAGCAAATAGCCAGCATCGTTCGCGACAACGCGCATGTCAGCAATCACCCGGCCGTTGATATCGCAATAGGCACCACGCACGCTCTGCGTGGGAGATACCTTGTTGACATCGCATGTCAGCTGCCCCTGCAGGAACTTGGCAGCTTCATCTCCAGTTACGGCAAGAAGATCGAAGTTGTTCAGGTCAGTCAGAGAAGTGGCCATGAAGGGTGCCCATCAAGTTGGCGGTTTTGAGTTATCATTAGGCCCGAGTCCAAAGAATTCAGGCAGACACATGTTAACAGAAATCGAATACAAGAAACTTGCATGGCACAGTCGTCGCGGCATGCGCGAACTGGACCTGCTCCTGCTGCCTTTTGTGGAGCGGATGTTGCCTCAGTTGCCTGAGGGTCTGCAGCGGCTGTATCAACGGTTGCTGGAAGAGGAGGACCAGGATTTGTTCTCCTGGCTGGTGCAGCGTGAACCTGTGAACGATGTCGACATGCAGAGACTGGTGGACCTCATTCGAGTACGCAACGATGTCTTTGCGAATTGATCTTCGAGTCTCGCGCCTACTCCAGTGGTTGCAATCCGCTCAAATAGTGCTGGCTGCACTCGCCTGTCTCTACTTGACCAGGGAATTCCAGTGGGCTTTGATTGTCTTGCTGCCTGTGTTGCTTGCCACCGCTAAAATCGGCGCGAGCCACCTGACTCCTCGCGCGCTGGTGCTGCTGGGTGACGAGTGGCACCTCGTCTACGACCAGAAGGTGTGCCGCGCGCAATTGTATGAGCAGGTCCACTGTGGAAACTGGATGCTGATTCTGCAATTAAAGCGATGGGATGACACAACAGGAAAGGCGCAGCGAGAGTGGCTGGTGATTCTGCCAGACAGTGCGTCATATGAGTCGCGACGTCGCTTGCGTTCCGTGTTGCGCTGGCAAACATTTCCCGGCGCTCTGCTCAGTGAGTCCAAGTAACCGTTCAGCTCAGGCGCTGACCACTGCGTTGTCAGGTACCAGAACGGTGTCCTGTGCCAACGGCAGAGTGTCGGGATAGTCCACGGAATAATGCAGGCCGCGACTTTCCTTGCGTGCGATGGCGCTTTCCACGATCAACTTGGAGACTAGCACCAAGTTGCGCAGCTCAAGCAAGTCCTTTCCGACGATATAATGCTTGTAGTAGTCCGCTGTTTCCTGCTCCAGCAGTGCGATGCGCCGACGAGCTCTCTGCAGCCGCTCATCCTTGCGAACTATCCCCACGTAAGCCCACATGAAGCGTCGCAGCTCTTCCCAATTGTGTGCAACGATGATCTCCTCGCTCGAGCGAGTCACCTTGCTTTCGTCCCAGGCTGGGATGCGCTCGGCCAGTGATGTGCTGGCAAACTTGCTGCGGATGTCTTCACTGGCGCTGAACGCCAGTACGAAGCACTCCAGCAGCGAATTGCTGGCCATGCGATTGGCGCCGTGCAGGCCGGTGAAGCTTGTTTCCCCAATGGCATAGAGGTTGGGAAGATCCGTGCGACTTCTTTTGTCGACGATGACACCACCGCATGTGTAGTGGGCTGCCGGTACTACAGGAATGCGATCACGGGTGATGTCGATGCCGAACTTCAGACAGTTGGAATGAATGGTCGGGAAGTGTTCCTTGATGAATTCGGCTGACTTGTGTGTGATATTCAGAAATACGCAGTCGCAACCAAGTCGCTTCATCTCATGGTCGATCGCGCGGGCAACGATGTCTCGCGGAGCAAGTTCGGCACGCTCATCAAATCGACTCATGAAGCGTGTGCCATCGGGTAGCTCCAGCCAGGCACCTTCGCCGCGCAGTGCTTCGGTGATCAGGAATGATTTCGCATGCGGGTGATAGAGACACGTGGGATGAAACTGATTGAACTCCATGTTGGCAACGCGGCAACCCGCGCGCCATGCCATGGCAATGCCGTCGCCGGTCGCACCATCGGGATTGCTCGTGAAGAGATAGGCTTTGCTCGCTCCCCCAGTGGCCAGCACCACGAAGCGTGCCCTGAAGACATCAACCTCGCCTGTCCCGGAATTGAAGACGTAGGCGCCAGCGCAGCGGTCCTGCGGCAAACCCAACTTGGAGTTGGTAATCAGATCGATGGCCACGCAGTTTTCGATCAGGTCTATGCTTGGGTGCAGCCTTGCCTTGGAGGCAAGGGTCTCGAAGACAGCGCGACCGGTAGCATCGGTGGCATGGATGATGCGTCTATGACTGTGCCCGCCCTCCTGGGTCAGATGCAAAGGGGCCAGGTTATCCGGTTGCAACGGTGCGCGAGCGGCGTCGATCTTGGCGTCGCTGGGGTCGATCGTGGTGAAAGGCACCCCCTGCTCAACCAGCCATTTCACGCATTCACCGCTGTTCTCCACAACATGGGACACCATGTCCCTGTGGCATAGACCGGCGCCAGCAATCAGTGTATCAGCGACATGTGCATCGATACTGTCGGCGTCATCCAGTACGGCAGCGATGCCACCCTGGGCCCAATAGGTGGCGCCCTGACTCAGTTGACCTTTGCTGATTACGGCCACTCTGGCGAAATCCGCTGTCTTCAGGGCGAGCGTCAGTCCTGCCGCACCACTGCCAATGACGAGAATGTCGTAGTCGCGAACAGATGTGCTATCGTTAGTTCTCATGGTCACGGTGGTCGATGCTCTGGAAGTGACACAGGGCGATGGCTGTTGTCAGAGGTTGGAGGCGGCCTATATTACAGTCATGCGGACGCACAATGCCATGTGCAGCAACTATCCGCCGGGAGGCGGGGCCAGTGAACACGGATACAGATCAACAGCTCGTTGAGCGTACGCTCAACGGCAATCAGGCGGCATTCAATCTGCTGGTGCTTCGATATCAGCACAAGGTGGCAGGTCTGATTTCACGTTTCGTGAAGGACCCGCATGAAGTGGAGGACGTTGCTCAGGAGGCCTTCATCAAGGCCTATCGCGCTTTGCACCTGTTTCGTGGAGACAGCGCGTTCTATACCTGGCTTTATCGCATTGCGGTCAATACGGCCAAGAACCACCTTGTTTCCCGGGGTCGACGTCCTCCTTCGACGGATTTCGATCTGGATGATGCGGAGCTGGTCGAGGATACAAGCGCTTTGCGCGACATTGATTCGCCAGAGGGGCTGTTGCAGAAAGCGCATCTGGAAAAGTTGATCAACGAGGCTATCGACGAGCTGCCTGAGGATTTACGGACCGCCTTCACGTTGCGTGAGTTTTCCGGCCTCAGTTATGAGGACATCACGGAAATCATGGGGTGTCCTGTCGGCACGGTGCGTTCACGGATTTTTCGGGCCAGGGAAGCGATCGACAAGAAAATTCGCCATTTGATGCAGTTTTGAAGGAACGAAGCGTAGAGCATGCTGTCAAAGCCGACAAGCGCGAATCTCTCGCCCAGCCACTAGAGGAAACGCATGAGCAAGCAACCAATTCAGGTCCGTGAACACGCCGAAGCCCTTTCCGCTTTGATGGACGATGAATCCAGCGAGCTCGAACTGCGCCGCCTGCTGAAAGACTTTCCTGAATCCCAGGAGATGGCGCAGACTTGGAGCCGATACAATCTGGCTCGCTCGATTCTGCACAAGGAAGAGGTGGTAAGAATTTCCGCGTCGGGTACGCAACGCATTCTGGCAGCCATTGCCTCCGAGCCGATCCATGGGTCTGGCCATGGTGCCCGGTCTCGTGAAATGTCAGCCTGGATGCCTATGGCAGGGCGTCTCGCTGTCGCCGCTTCTGTCGCTCTGGCAGTTTTTCTTGGCCTGCAGTCTGCGCTGGACCAGGGAAGCCCCAACTCCATGATGGCCCGCACAAGCACGGGGCAGCCGGCGGATCCTGTTGTTCCAGCAGCGGTGGAAGTGGAGGTCGCGGTAGAAGCCACATTCGACGCCGAAGCCCGACAGCGGCTCAATGACTACATTCGTGGTGTATCCATCCAGTATCGTGAGGCGGATCCATCGCATTCCTCCTTCAATATCCTGCAGGATTCGCAATTGATTCGGCAGGTCAATCAAATCGAGAACTGATGCTTCCTGGCGATGCCAGTGTGCTGTCGCCAGGTCATAGGCTGGTTCTTCTTCCCCAGGGTTGATATTCGAACGCGAATCAAGGCTTGCCCCCCTCGCTTGAGCGCTGTACTTTACGGCTGACACGTCTTTCGGGTGAACAATCGCTCGTTGTTTCTTGCGGCGCGAGCCGCGATTTCCACCATTCGGAGTTGATGCATGTTCAGAGCAGCCCACAGGTTCGCAGCAGTTGCGTGGCAGGTGCCTTTCTTTGTTCTTGCCTTGAATCTGCCCCCTGCCGCCTTCGCGCAAGCCGCAGGTTTGCCTGATTTCGCTACGCTTGTGGAGCGCAATGGTCCGGCAATCGTGAACATCGCCACCATTCAGCAGGCTCCTGCTGCCGATTCTCAACGCGGTGACATCGAGGAATTGTTGCGTCGACTCAGTCCAGATGAGCCTTTGCCTCCGCAGATTGAGGAGCGTCGCGCGCGCCCGCGTGGTGGAGTTGGATCAGGGTTCATCATTTCTGACGATGGCTATGTCATCACCAATCACCATGTGGTGAATGGTGCAGACCAGATCACAGTGACGCTGAATGACAGACGCGTCTTCCAGGCACGGGTTATAGGTACAGATGAATTGTCTGATGTGGCCTTGATCAAGATAGATGCCGAGAATCTGCCTATGGTTGAGTTCGGGGATTCAGAGGAAGTCAGAGTCGGCGAGTGGGTGTTGGCTATCGGTTCGCCTTTCGGTTTGGAGTTCTCTGCAGCCGCCGGCATTGTCAGTGCCAAGGGGCGTGCTGTGCCTGGCAACCAGACCAACTATGTCTCGTTCATCCAGACAGATGTAGCGATCAATCAAGGCAATTCCGGCGGGCCACTGTTCAATCTGGACGGCGAGGTGATCGGAATAAATTCTCAGATTCTCAGCAGCACCGGCGGCTCCAACGGGGTTTCCTTCGCCATTCCCAGCAATGTGGCATTGAACGTGGTCGACCAATTGCGAGAAACTGGAGCCGTGAGCCGCGGTCTGCTGGGTGTTCTGATCAAGGATGTCGACTTTGCACTGGCACAGGCGTTTTACATGCCCCGTCCCATGGGCGCCTTCGTTGACGAAGTGCAGCCCGGCAGTCCTGCCGAGCAGGCAGGGGTGCTCAATGACGACATCATCATGGCCTTCAATGGCCGCGAAATCGAATCCTCCTCGATGTTGCCGTTTTATGTCGGGCAGGTGAGACCTGGCACTGGCGCCGAGTTGACGATCATGCGTAATGGGGAGACGCTCAACCTCGATGTCATCGTGGGTGCGCTGCCCGGCGGTGGATTTGCAGCTCAGAGCCAGTCGGTCGAACCACCATTGGCCAACCGCCTTGGCTTGACAGTCAGCCCACTGGATCCGGGTCTGCGTGAAACCATCGGCATCAGCGGCGTGCAGGTTCAGGAAGTTCTCGACGGCCCGGCGGAGCAGGCGGGCTTGCGCGAGGGGGATGTGATCGTCGAGCTCAATCGCGCGCCTGTGCCGGATGTGGATGCCTTCGACCGCGCTGCCCGGCAATTGCCCGAGACCGGCTTTTTGCCTGTGCGTATCCTGCGTGACGGCCGTGGTACTACCCTGGTTTTCGAGCTGGACTGACTTGCTCGCTACGGGCCACGCGGTCGCCGCATGGCGTCCGCTGTCTACCGTGGCGAGCGCAGTGCTCCTGCAGCTCACTGATATTACGCCGGAAATTCACTGACAGCTCCACTTCGATCCTGTAGACTTGCCGCCTTGAAAACAGGGCACTGCCGCAAAGGAGTGAGGGTCCTGTGAATCCGGGTTTTCCACCCTCCCATCAATTCTGACCTTGTGACTCTATTCTGTGAGTGATCTCAGCCACATCCGCAATTTTTCCATCATTGCCCACATCGATCACGGCAAGTCCACTCTCGCCGATCGCTTCATTCAGTTGTGCGGCGGATTGGACGAGCGTGAAATGAACGAACAGGTGCTGGACTCGCTGGATATTGAGCGAGAGCGCGGAATTACGATCAAGGCACAAAGTGTGACTTTGCATTTCAACAGCAAGGACGGGAAACGCTATCAGCTGAATTTCATTGATACGCCCGGCCATGTGGATTTCACCTACGAGGTGTCGCGTTCTCTTGCAGCCTGTGAAGGGGCTCTTCTGGTAGTGGATGCCGGACAGGGCGTGGAAGCGCAGTCGGTTGCGACCTGCTATACCGCCATTGAACAGGGTCTGGAAGTGATTCCAGTTCTGAACAAGATGGATTTGCCGCAGGCCGAGCCCGAGAAAGTGCGACAGGAGATCGAGGAAATCATCGGTATCGATGCATCCAATGCCGTGTGCGCCAGTGCCAAGACGGGCATGGGCATCTCCGAAATTCTGGAAGAACTGGTTCGCCTCGTGCCACCACCACAGGGTGATGTCGATGCTCCCCTGCAGGCGTTGATCATTGATTCCTGGTTCGACAACTACCTTGGTGTGGTGTCGCTCGTGCGCGTGAAGCAGGGCACGCTGCGCAAGGGCGAGAAAATCATCGCCAAGACGATCGGCAAGGCGCATCTGGTGGACGGCGTCGGCGTGTTCACGCCCAAGCGCCTCGAGACTGACGTACTGCGCGCCGGAGAAGTGGGCTTCGTCGTGGCTGGCATCAAGGAGATCAAGGGCGCACCTGTAGGCGACACGCTTACCCATGCCGCCACTGCCGATGTGCCGGCTCTGGCCGGTTTCAAGAAAATACAGCCCCAGGTATATGCTGGCCTATTTCCCGTGTCGTCGGACGACTTCGAGAACTTCCGCGATGCGCTCGAGAAGCTGACATTGAATGATGCTTCGCTTTATTACGAGCCGGAGAGTTCTGATGCCCTGGGTTTCGGTTTTCGTTGTGGTTTCCTCGGCATGCTTCATATGGAGATCATTCAGGAACGGCTCGAGCGCGAGTACGATCTGTCACTGATCACCACGGCACCTACAGTGGTCTATGAAGTGCTGCTGCACAATGGCAATACCGTGCGCGTGGACAGCCCGTCCGCACTGCCAGCCGTCACCTCGATCCAGGAAATGCGCGAGCCCATCGTGCTGGCGAGCATTCTGGTACCCCATGAATATCTCGGCAACATCATCAATCTGTGCATCGCGCGCCGAGGGGTGCAGCGTGACATGCAGTTCATCGGGCGTCAGGTGTCCCTGCGTTATGAGTTGCCCATGAATGAAGTCGTGCTGGACTTCTTCGACAAGCTGAAGTCGGCCAGTCGCGGGTATGCCTCGCTCGACTACCATTTCATCCGTTTCGATCCGGCCAATCTCGTTCGCCTTGATGTGCTCATCAACGGGGATCGGGTGGATGCGCTGGCGTTGATCGTGCATCGCGACCAGGCACACAGCAAAGGGCGGTTGCTGGTGGAGAAAATGAAGGAGCTGATTCCGCGACAATTGTATGATGTGGCGATTCAGGCAGCGATCGGGGGACAGATCATCGCACGTCAGACGGTGAAGGCCCTGCGCAAGAACGTGACTGCGAAGTGCTATGGTGGTGATGTCACGCGCAAGAAGAAATTGCTTGAAAAGCAGAAGGCCGGCAAGAAACGCATGAAGCAAGTAGGCAATATCGAAGTGCCGCAGGAGGCCTTTCTGGCGGTACTCAAGGTGGATAGCTGATGGATATCGATTTTTCCCTGGTGCTGCTCGTGCTTGTGGTCCTAACGGGAGCGATTGCACTTTTCGACCGAATGTTCAAAACCGAGCCACGCCGTCAGGCGGTAGCGAAATTGAAGGCGGTGCAGAAGACTCCCAACGAGGCGTTGGCTCAGGCAATCGCGGTGGCCGAGCAGGAGCCGATTGTTGTCGAGTACGCCAAGTCCTTCTTCCCCGTTCTGTTGATCGTGCTGGTCCTGCGCTCCTTTCTCGTCGAGCCGTTTCAGATTCCTTCCGGCTCCATGATTCCGACACTGGAGGTGGGCGACTTCATTCTCGTCAACAAGTACACCTACGGGCTGCGCCTTCCTGTCGTCGGCACCAAGATTGTGGAGATGAACGAACCGCAGCGCGGTGAAGTCATGGTATTCATTCCGCCGCACGACAGCCGCTATTTCATCAAGCGCGTGGTAGGCCTGCCAGGAGACACCGTCCGCTATGAGGACAAGGTGCTCTACATCAATGACGAGCGCGTGCAAGCGCAGCCGATCGATCAGGTGGAGATCGAGATGCCCAATGGCATGATGCAACGAGGCATTCTGCTGACCGAAACCCTGGGCGCAGTGGAGCACCAAACCCAGATCATGAATGCGCCCTCGCGCGATGGTGGTCGCACCGTCTGGGTCGTGCCGCAAGGACATTACTTCATGATGGGGGACAATCGCGACAACAGTGCCGACAGTCGTGTCTGGGGTGCAGTACCCGAAGAGAACATTGTTGGAAAAGCCTTCGCCATCTGGATGCACAAAGAGCCCGGTTGGAGTCTTCCCACTTTCCGTCGCAATGGACTGATTCTCTGAAACGCGCACTGAGTCGCGGTTCGCCGGCTTGCGTTGCCTGTAATATTCAGCAGCGCAGACTCGAGCCACAAGATGTTGGGTCTGCCCCTTGTCAGCAGAGTGCCCTGACCAGTTTTCAATCTACACTGCCTTGCCTGCAGCGCGGCTTTTCCATATCCGGACTGATTCTTCTGTTGGTCGTGCTGCGAATCTCACTCAGGCCCAAGTGCACGTGGAGGTCGCCGACGATCTGTGGGTCAACAATGTCAGAGATTTCAATTTGAACAGCATCACCCTGCAGCGTGAGAATGCCAGCTCGGGTCTCGTCATCGATTGCGAGCGACGCGTTCCGCTGGTTGCCAATAACCATGTCACCATCAGCTTTGACGACCGAATCGACTGAATGGCCACGAAAATAGCGCAACTCGAAAGGGCTCTGGCCTACCGGTTCAGGAACGCGACACTCGCGCAGCTGGCGTTGACACATCGCAGCGCAAATCGTCGGAACAACGAGCGTCTGGAGTTCCTGGGCGATGCCATCATCGGCTTCCTGATTGCTGAGGAGCTGTCCTTGCGATTTCCCGAAGCACCTGAAGGGGAGCTCAGTCGAATGCGTGCGCGACTCGTGAATCAGCAGACGCTGGCGGCCATCGCCCAGCAGCTGCAGATCGGTGAACAGCTGATTCTTGGTCCCGGTGAGCTGAAATCGGGTGGTCGTCAGCGTGTCTCCATCCTGGCGGATGCCATTGAGGCCCTGCTGGGTGCCATCTATCTTGACGGAGGCTTGAGTGCCTGTCGTGATTGCATGCTGCAGTTGTTTGCCGGGGAGTTTCTGACGCAGCCTGCCGAGGAGCTGCGCAAGGATGCCAAGACAGCGTTGCAGGAATTGCTGCAGGCACGCTCGCTGCCCGTGCCCGAGTACGAGGTGGTGGCGGTGGAAGGCACCGATCACGAGCAGAATTTCGTGGTGCAGTGTCGCACCGCATTGACGCCGCAGGCCATGACCGGCAGTGGACGCAGCCGTCGACTCGCAGAGCAGGACGCAGCAGGTCAGGTCCTGCAGGCGCTGCAGTCATGAGCCGGGGCAGGAGTTCGCTGGTATGAGCATGCAGGAACAATCCAGCCCGCAGGAGCGCTGTGGATTCATTGCCATCGTGGGACGTCCCAATGTTGGCAAGTCCACGCTGCTCAATCATCTGCTGGAGCAGAAGATCAGCATCACGTCGCGCAAGCCGCAGACCACCCGACATCGCATCCTGGGGATCAAGACTACTGGGACATTGCAGTTTGTCTACGTCGATACGCCAGGCATACACAAATCGCAGAAAAAGGCGATCAACCGCGTGATGAACCAGACGGCCACCAGTACGCTCGACGGCGTGGATCTGGTGTTGTTCGTGGTGGAGCGACTCGTGTTCAATGAAGAAGACGAACTGGTGCTGCAGGCGCTGGAAAGGGTGACAGTGCCGGTTCTTCTGCTCATCAACAAATGCGATCTGCTGGCCAATCCCCAGAAGCTTCTGCCCCATATTGAACGGTTGGCACGCAGGCGCGAGTTTGCCGAGATCATTCCCTTGTCAGCGCTCTCGAGTTACAACCTGGACGCAGTGGAGAAATGTGTAGCCGGGTATCTTCCGGAGAGTCCATTTCTGTATCCCGTGGATCAGGTAACCGACCGCAGTTCGCGCTTCATCGCTGCGGAAATCATTCGCGAGAAGATCACGCGTCAGCTGGGTGACGAATTGCCCTATGAGGTCACGGTAGAAATAGAGAAATACACGCTCCAGGATGCCGTGGTGCACATTCACGCGCTCATCCTGGTGGACAAGGAGAGTCAGAAGCAGATCATCATCGGCAGTCGCGGCAGCCGCCTTAAATTGATCGGCAGTGCCGCGCGCGTCGACATGGAAAAGGCCTTTGATGCCAAGGTGATGTTGAATCTTTGGGTCAAAGTCAAGAGTGGCTGGGCTGACGACGAACGGGCCTTGCAGAGTCTGGGCTACCATATCGACTGAGGCAGGGAGTGCGGGATGAGTGTCAGGATTGAATTGCAGCCTGCCTGGGTCTTGCATTCCCGCCCGTATCAGAACAGCAGCCTGCTGGTGGATTTCTTCACGCTGGACTTCGGTCGCCAGTGTGCTGTGGCCCGCGGTGCCAGACGTGCCGGTTCCCGAACCCGCGCTTTGCTGCAACCCTTTCAGCCCTTGCTCGTCACACTTGTCGGTCGACACGAACTGAAGACCCTCGCCACTGTCGAGACCAGTCATGGTGCCCTTGGACTTCAAGGTACTCGTCTTTTCAGCGGGCTGTACCTGAATGAATTGCTCATGCGCCTGCTGCACGTGCAGGAAGCTCATGCGGATCTGTACCACTCCTACCAGCAGGCACTCATTGGCCTGAGTGGTGATCGTGACGTGATGAGCCTCCTGCGCCGCTTTGAGCTGTCTCTATTGCAGACTCTCGGCTATGGTCTCAATCTCGACTGTGACTGTCGTAGCGGCGAGCCCATCACGGCGCAGGGACGCTATCTGTTTGTGGAGGAGGAAGGTTTTGAGCGCATTGGCAACGCCGCGGATCTGCCGTCGCAGGCCCATGTCATCTTCACTGGGGCAGATCTGTGTGCCTTGCGGGAAGGCGATCTCGGCGAGTCGGCTCACGGGCGTGCGGCGCTGCGCCTGACACGACTGGCCTTGCAACGATTGCTGGGCGACAAGCCTCTGGCCAGTCGCGAATTGTTTCTCTCGGCGCGCAGCATCGAATGATTCCAGCGCCGCCGGCTTGCTTTCAGGCCCAGTCAATACAGGGTAAGATCGCCTCAAATTTTTCGTGAGTGCCCCTGATGTCCATCAAGTTTTCGCTGATTGAAGCGCAGATCGGCAACACCCCGCTGGTCAAGCTGGCACGGTTGCCTGGCAAGACCAGCAATACGGTGCTGGTCAAGCTCGAAGGCAACAACCCCGCCGGCTCTGTGAAGGATCGTCCCGCCTACAACATGATCCTGCAGGCAGAATTGCGTGGCGACATTCATCCCGGCGATACCTTGATTGAAGCCACCAGCGGCAACACCGGCATTGCTCTCGCGATGGTCTGTGCGGTGAAAGGGTATCGACTGATTCTCATCATGCCCGAGAATATGTCGGCCGAGCGCCGGGCTTCCATGTCGGCCTATGGCGCGCAATTGATTCTTGTGACGGAAGAGCAGGGCATGGAGGGGGCACGTGATCTGGCGCAACGAATGGCGAAGGAGGGAAGGGGCAAGGTGCTGGATCAGTTCGCTAATCCGGACAACCCCAACGCGCACTATCTGCACACAGGGCCGGAGATCTGGCGCGATACCCAAGGCACCGTCACGCACTTCGTGAGCTGCATGGGGACAACTGGCACCATCATGGGCGTATCCCGTTTTCTGAAGCAAAGGAACCCGAACATCACCATAGTCGGACTGCAACCCCAGGAGGGATCGCGTATTCCCGGAATTCGCCGCTGGCCGCGGGAATATCTGCCTGCGATCTTCGATGCCTCGCGCGTCGATGAAGTGATGGATATCAATCAGATCGACGCGGAAAACACCATGCGTGCGCTGGCGCGGGAAGAAGGCATTTTTTGCGGCGTCTCTTCCGGAGGATCCGTGTTCGCAGCGCTGCAATTGTGTCGTCGCCTTGACAATGCAGTCATCGTAGCCATCGTCTGTGACCGTGGTGATCGCTATCTTTCCACAGGTGTCTTTGCCTGACTTTACCATTCGCACGCAGCTGCCCGGAGAGGGTCCGTCAGATCACTCCGCCGCCGAGTGTGCCCTGCAGCAACAGGTAGTCCTCATGAGCAGCACACGTCGTCGCAATAAACTTCCCACTGAGGCCATCGAACTGAAGGTGCAGCGCCTGAGCCATGATGGCCGCGGTGTCGCCAGCATCCATGGCAAGATCGCCTTTGTCGATGGTGCGCTGGCCGGCGAGACCGCCAGCGCACGCTATGTGGCCCGTCACAAGCAATATGATGAGCTGCGCGCCGAGACGATCCTGATCCCGGCAGTGCAGCGCGTTGAACCCCCTTGCGCCTATGCCAGTGTGTGCGGCGGCTGCGCGATGCAGCATCTGCATCCCGATGCCCAGATCGAGCTCAAGGAGCGTGTGCTGCATGAACAGATGCAGCATATCGGTGGTCTGCAGCAATATGAACATCTGCCCGCGCTGCGCAGCAAGAGTGTCGGCTATCGGCGCAAGGCGCGCCTTGCGGTGCGTTATGTCGTGAAGAAGGAAGCCATGCTGGTGGGCTTTCGCGAGAAGAACAGCACCTTCATCGCCCAGATGGATGACTGTGCAGTCCTGAACGCATGCGTGGCGAGGCTGATTTCCCCGCTGCGCATTTTCCTGGCTGCTCGCGACTGTCGGTACACTGTGCCACAGATCGAAGTTGCTGTCGGCGAGGTCGATGTGCCTGCTGCGAGGGGCGAACATCTGCCTGAGGATGTGGCCTTGATCGTGCGCCATCTCGAACCGTTGACGCCAGCCGACCTGCAAGCGTTCGTCGAGTTCGCCGGGGAGCATGGTGTCACCCTTTACCTGCAGCCTGGCAATACCGATTCCGTACATCGTCTGTGGCCCGCCGCCGGCGAGGACCGGCTTTACTACCACCTTCCGCAGTTCGGTCTGCGCATGGCCTTTCATCCGACGGATTTCACGCAGGTCAATGGTGAGCTGAACCGTGACATGATTGCGCGTGCACTCGAGATGCTCGACCCGCAGAAGCACGAGACAATCCTGGATCTGTTCTGCGGGCTCGGCAATTTTACTCTGCCACTGGCCACACGCAGTCGCCATGTGGTTGGTGTCGAGGGCAGCGGGGAAATGGTGAAGAGAGGCTTTGAGAATGCTCGCGCGAATGCGCTTGAGAATGTGGAATTCCACGCCGCCAATCTGTGTGCGGACTTCGGCGGTTCCACATGGGCGGCGCAGCATTACGACAAGATTCTGCTCGATCCTCCGCGCTCCGGTGCCTTGGAAATCATCCCGGTGATTGCTGCGATGCGTGCGCGCAAGATTCTTTACATTTCCTGCAATCCAGCCACTCTGGCGCGTGATGCAGGTGAGCTGGTCAAGCACGGCTACCGGCTGACGCGTGCCGGTGTGATGGACATGTTTCCGCACACCTCACACGTCGAGTCCATCGCCGAGTTTGTGCTCTTGAACCCCTGAGGCAAGACAAGAGAACTGCTCTCATGGTCCATGTCAGAGATACCCACAAGTTCAATCCAGACGGCAGTATCTGCTTCGACGAGTGGATCGCATCTCTGCTGGCGCGCGGCACGCTGGAGAGCCTCGACCGCATTCGTCATGCCTGTGAGCTGAGCTGGGCGCTGGAACAGCGTGCGCGCGCCACCAATACAGTCTGGGCAGGCCGCAACAGCTATCTGACTGGCCTGGAAATGGCGGAGATCCTTGTCGATCTGAAATTGGACAGCGAAGCAGTGATTGCCTCCATCCTCTACCGCAGTGTGCGCGAATCCCGCATCAGCCTGGGGCGCGTGCGTGAACACTTCGGTGACGAGGTGGCCAAGCTCGTCGAAGGCGTGCTGCGCATGGCCGCGATCAACGAGACTGATACCTCGCGCACCCGCGTGCTCGGCCAGAGCGAAGATCAGGTCGAGAACGTCCGCAAGATGCTGCTGGCCCTTATTGACGATGTCCGCGTCGCCTTGATCAAGCTGGCTGAACGTACCTGTGTGCTGCGCTCGGTCAAGGCTGCTGCGCACCACAGGCGGCAGCGCGTGGCCAGGGAAGTGTTCGAGATCTATGTGCCGTTGGCACATCGTCTGGGTATAGGTCAGTTAAAGTGGGAACTGGAGGACCTCTCGTTCCGCTATCTTCAGGAAGAGAGTTACAAGCGGATTGCCAGTCTGCTGGATGAGCGCAGGGTGGATCGCGAGCGCTTCGTGATGGAGGTGACGGAAGAGCTGCGCCGGCAACTGGATCGTGCCAATATCGATGCCGAAGTGACCGGCAGGGCTAAGAACATCTACAGCATCTGGCGCAAGATGCAAGCCAAGAAGCTGGATTTCTCGCAGATCTACGATATTCGCGCGGTCCGGATACTGGTGCCCGAAGTACGCGACTGCTATGCCACGCTGGGCATTGTGCACAATCTATGGCGTGTGATACCCAACGAGTTCGATGACTACATTGCGACACCCAAGGAGAACGGCTATCAGTCGCTGCACACGGCAGTGATCGGTCCCGACAAGAAAGTCTTCGAAGTACAGATTCGCACCTATGTCATGGATGAGGATGCCGAGCTCGGAGTCTGCGCGCATTGGCGCTATAAGGAAGGCATCACCGATCCGCACGACAAGGACAGTTATGACGAGAAGATCGCCTGGCTGCGTCAACTGCTCGCGTGGCACGACGAGATGGGTATGGTGGGGGGGCTGGCGGAGCAATTGCGCAGTGACTCCATAACGCCCGATCGCGTCTATGTCTTCACGCCGGAAGGACATGTCGTCGATCTGATGAAAGGGGCCACGCCGCTTGATTTCGCCTATTACGTGCATACGGAAGTCGGCAACAAATGCTGTGGTGCGCGTGTGAATGGCAAGACTGTACCGCTGAATTACACCCTGCAGACCGGGGATCGCGTGGAAGTGCTGGCCGACGAGCACAGCACGCCGAGTCGCGACTGGCTCAAACCGGGGCTGGGGTATGCCAATACCCCACGCGCGCGGGCCAAGCTGATGCAGTGGTTCAAGACTCAGGGGCGTGAACAGAACGTGGCCCATGGCCGTGCGCTGCTGGCCGAGGAATTTGAACGACTTGCCGTGGCGCATCCGGATTATCGTGCTCTTGCGCGCAAGCTTGGCTGCCGCAACGAAGAAGCCCTGTTTGCTGCCGTGGGCGTCAGCGCGATCACAGTTGACGAGGTGATCACCGCTGCGCAGGAGATAGCGCAACTGCTGTGTGTGCTGGACGAATCGCGCAAGCCAATGCAGGTGCCTGCGTCTGCCACCCATGTGTCGGGTGCAGGCCGGTTCTCGACACAACTGGCCAGCTGTTGCAGTCCGCAGGAAGGGGAACCCATTGTGGGGTGTCTCGGCGCCGACAATCAGGTGGTGGTGCACAAGTCCGACTGCCCGACAGCGTTGCTCTATCAGCTGGACAGTCACGAGAATTTCATCGAAGTGCAGTGGGGCGACGGTCGGCGTATCAGCATGCTGGTCGAGCTCTTCATTCTTGCGTATGACCGCGCCGGTCTGCTGCGAGACATCACCACCATCCTGGCGGATGCCGGCATCGAGGTGATGGAAGTGAACACCCGGACCGATCGCAACAGCGGCACTGCGCGCATGAAGCTGCAGGTGGAGGTGGACTCCTATCCGGTGCTGTCACGTGTGCTGGAAAAGATCAGCCGACTGAACAACATCATCGAGGCGCGACGCATAGCAGCCGGTGTGCCTGTCGACGCCGTGGTTGCCCCGCCTGATGCTGCCGCTGCCAACCTGAAGGAGACAACCGCCCGTGAACAATGACTCCGCCATGCTGCAATTGCTGACCATCATGCGCAATCTGCGAGACAGCGCCCATGGCTGCGACTGGGATCGCAAGCAGACATTGCGAACCTTGACGGGCTACACCCTCGAGGAAGTATACGAAGTCATTGATGCGGTCGAACGCGAGGATGCCGCACAACTGTGCGATGAGCTGGGAGATTTGCTGTTTCAAGTGGTCTTCTATGCGCAGATAGCCAGCGAGCAGGGTCAGTTCGATTTTCACGATGTCGCAGCAGCCATCAGCGCGAAGTTGCTGCATCGTCATCCGCACGTGTTTCCCGATGGCACGCTTGCCAGTTTCGGCAGTTCCGAGCTCGCACTGGATGCGCAGACCGTCGCCATTCGCTGGGAAGAGATCAAGAATCTTGAACGGCAGGTGAAGGCGGCGCGCTTGCTTGCCGGTTCCCTGCCCAGTGTACTCGACGATGTGCCCGCAGCGCTGCCAGCACTCGAGCGCGCACGCAAGCTGCAAAGGCGCGCTGCTTCGCTCGGCTTCGACTGGCAGGATGCAGCCCCGGTACTGGTGCGTTTGCGGGAGGAAATCGCGGAATTGGAGGCAGCCATTGACAAGGCGGATACCGCTGCGATTCAGGATGAGTTCGGTGATGTGATGTTCAGCTGTGTGAACCTGGCGCGCCATCTCGACATCGATTCCGAAACGGCACTGCGTGCGGCCAATGGCAAGTTTGAAGGGCGCTTTCGCGCCATGGAGCGTCTTGCGCATGGTCGTTCACTCACGCTCTCCAAGATGACTCTGGCGGAGCTCGACGCGCTCTGGGATGAAGTCAAGGCAGCACAGGGCTGCGATTGACGGTGGTGTCGTCTGCTTTCCCGGCAGCTCCTTTCTTGTTTCGAGACTTGCCTTTGGTGTAAGGTCGAGCGGTCGGAGTCGCCACCATTTTTTCATTGGCAAGTTTGTCTGGCAGCTGTCGGACACCATTCAGGAGTGTTTTATGCGAGTGATATTGCTGGGGGCCCCAGGGGCAGGAAAGGGGACGCAGGCACAGTTCATCGTGTCCACTTTCGGAATTCCGCAGATTTCCACGGGTGACATGCTGCGCGCTGCCGTCAAGGCCGGCACTGCGCTCGGCCTGCAGGTCAAGGAAGTGATGGCATCTGGTGGTCTTGTCACGGATGAGATCATCATCGCGCTGGTGAAGGAGCGTATTGCTGCCCAGGATTGTGCCAGAGGCTTTCTGTTTGATGGATTTCCTCGCACGATCCCGCAGGCGCAAGCCATGGTGGATGCCGGCATCGACATTGATGTGGTGGTCGAGATTGCCGTTGACGATGAAGAGATTGTAAAGCGTTTGAGTGGGCGTCGTGTGCATCCGGAATCCGGCCGCATCTATCACACCATTTTCAATCCCCCTGCTGTCGAAGGTATGGACGATGTGAGTGGCGAGCCATTGATTCAAAGGGATGACGACAAAGAAGAGACCATTCGCAAGCGACTTCAGGTTTATCACCAGCAAACGCGTCCGCTCGTGGATTTTTACAAGGATTTGCAGCGAGTCGGCAATGCTGTGAAAGTCGAGCAACTCGATGGTGCTGAGAGTGTTGACACAGTACGTACCGAGCTTCTTCGCCTGCTCTCTATCATGTAAAAACCCTTCAGGAGTGTCGCCGCTGTGCCGACACTCCTGCGCTCGACAGATTTTCCTCATCGCTTTTGATCACCAATCTTGCGAGGCCGTCTTGCAGAGTTTGCGAAATAACGCTCTCGATGACGTTGATTTTTTTTAAGCTATTCAAATTGCACAGATGTATGCAGGATTTTTTTGTGGTATCGTGCCGCTCAAACAAGGCATCGCCTCTGTTGAAGAAATTAAAGTGGTTCTGTTCCACATATTTGGAGAGATATCAGTATGGCTAAAGTTAAAGCGACAAAGAAGGCGCCTGCCAAAACGTCCGTGAAGAAAACGGCTGCTGCCACTCCAGCAAAGGTTTCATCAGCAGCGGCAAAACTGACGAAGGCTGCTGTTACAAAAGCCAAGCCCGTTACCGCAGCGAAAGGCAAGGCCGTTTCTGCTAAAACTAAAGCTTCGAGGAACTCCACCGCCGCTCGCAAGCCCGTGGCCGTCAAGGCGCGCGCGTCTGCAGTGAAACAGCAGGCAGTAAAGACCGTCGCTCAACTCAAGGCAAATGCCGAGGCACGCAAGGCAGCCATGGCTGCCAAGGCGCAGGCGGATCTCGCAAAAGCGGTGAAGGCATTCGCCGATGCCTGGAAGAAAAGGCGTGCCAAGGCAGATGCCATCAAGGAAGCTGCCCGTGCCAAGAAGGAAGAACTCAAGCGCAAGATCGCGGCAAAGAAGGCTGCTGTCAAAGCGAAGGCCGCTGCACAGAAGGCTGCCGCAAAGGCCAAGGCTGCTGCGAAGAAGCGCATCGCCCGTGAGCGCATTGCAGCCAAACGTGCGTTGCTGAAGGCTCGCACTGCAGCGAAGAAACTTGCCATGAAGGAAAAGCTGGCAGCGCGTCGCGCCGCTGGAAAGGCAAAGGCGGCATCGAAGAAAGTGGTGAAAGCCGTCAAGACAGCCGCAAAAAGCGTCGCCGCAAAAGTCAAAGCTACCGTGAAGGCAAAATCTCCCGCGAAAAAGGCAGCTCCAGTAAAGAGGACTGCCCCTGGGAAGAAGGCGGCGGCACCAGCCAAGGCGGCTGTGAAGAAAGCTGTCGTAGCAAAGGCACCTGCCAAGAAGGCAGCACCTGCAGCGAAGGCGCCTGTGAAGAAAGTTGCTGTGGCAAAGCCGGCAGTCAAAGCGTCAGTGAAGGCAGCGAAAGCGTCGGCTAAAAGCAAGGCAGTTCCTGCCGTAAAGGCTGCCGCTCGCAAGCCTGCTGCGAAGAAAGCCGCGGCGTCAGCGGCGGCGTCGGAAGTGGCTGCACCCGCCGCTGCCCCGGCACCCGCTGCAGGTTGACCGCAAGGCCCTGCATTGCAAGTCCTGAAGCAAATCCCTCAGTGCTGCACAGCACTGAGGGATTTTTCATTGTGTCCGGTATACTTTCCGCATGAAACGTATTCTTGCCATCGATACCTCCCATGCGCTTTGTACTGTTGCCTTGACAGCGGATGGAATGCTTTCGACCAGCAGCAGCGCAGGACCTCGTCAGCATGCACGCGACTTACTGCCGATGATCCAGTGCCTGCTGGAGGAGCGGCAGCTCAGCGCGCGCGAACTTGACGCGCTTGCACTGGTGATCGGTCCGGGTTCATTCACGGGACTGCGCATTGGCGCCGGGGTAGTGCAGGGGCTCTCGCTTGCCACTGGCGTACCGGTGTTCTGTGTTTCCTCGCTGGCGGTGATGGCCATGAGGGCGCACCTCGCACATTCTTGCACAGTGGTGAACGTCTGCCTGCAGGCACGTGATGACGAAGTGTATGCAGCCACCTACATGGTCAGCGACGGGCTTCCGCAATTGTCGGGAGAGGAACGGGTTTGTGCGCCGGATGCGCTGCGCTTTGTAGCCGAAGGTATGGCGGCTGGCGACGGATGGTCGCTTTGTCCCGCATTGCCCTCGACGCAAGCAGTGATGCTCGAATGCAGTTCCGACGCACAAAGCCTTGCTGCAGTCGCGCTCGCGCGTGCAGGCAATGGCGAACGAGGCGTGACAGCCATGCAAGTGCTCCCAGTGTATCTCAAGGATCAGATGGACTATCAGGCCTGATATGGAACTCGATTATTTCCAGATTAGCTTTCTCGCTTTCCTGCAAGGCTTGACCGAATACCTGCCAATCTCCAGCTCGGCGCACATTCTGCTGCCCAAGGAGTTGCTGGGCTGGCCTGATCAGGGTCTGGTCTTTGACGTGGCAGTGCATATCGGCAGTCTGCTGGCAGTGCTCACCTATTTTCGTGCGGATCTGCTGCGACTCTTCCTGGCGTGGCAGTCGTCGCTGCGTGGAGGTGCCATGTCACCCGATGCACGACTTGCCTGGTTCGTGGTGGTAGGTACGTTTCCTGCCGGCCTTGCTGGCCTGCTGCTTTCCGATCTGATCGAGCTCTACGCGCGCAATATGCTGCTGATCGCGTTCACTTCGATCTTCTTTGGCATCCTGCTGTGGTGGTCTGACAATCGTCCTCTGGTGCGTTTCGGTATCGAGCAGCTGACGCTGCGCACCGCGCTGATAGTCGGCTTCGCTCAGGTGCTGGCCCTTATTCCGGGCACCTCACGATCCGGTGTCACCATGACGGCTGCTCTGGCCTGTGGTCTTGATCGCAAGGCCTCTGCGCGCTTCTCCTTTTTGCTGGCGATTCCCATCATTGCAGCCAGCGGTCTGCTCAAGGGCGCCGAACTGCTGCAGGATGATGCCAGTGCGCAATGGGGAGCCCTCGCCTACGGTGTTCTGGTATCAGCACTCGTGTCGTTCTCGTGCATTCACTATTTCCTGAAGCTGATCGAGCGCATGGGCTTCATGCCATTCGTGATCTATCGAGTGCTGCTTGGTGTCGTGCTGATCTTCGTTTACGGCAATGTCCAGTCCTGAAGGACGCGTCGATGACTGCTCAGATGCACTTCCAGCTTGAACGCAGAGAGGGTCATCTGGCGCTGATCTGCCGCAGCGACCCTTCCCTTGGTGCTGTCTGTGTCGATTTCGAGGACCCTGTGCTGGCATGGCGTCAGCGTCACCCTGCACAGCCAGAGGCCTTGCTGAAGGCCGTAGGCCTGCGTGCGGGACAGCGCTTGCGCGTACTCGACGCCACGGCAGGCTTCGGACTTGATGCCTTCGTCCTGGCGAGTGC
>JBEDFR010000065.1:0-46268 GCA_041175045.1 Pseudomonadota bacterium
GCGTTCATGGAGTCGGTGCTGGCCCAGCTGTTCAAGGAGCGCAAGCAGGATGAGTTCGTGGGGGGCATGCCCTATTACGGTCAGCGCCTGCTGGGCAACCGGCGCTGGGTGGGCGTCACACTGGCCAGCGCCTTCATCGTCTACGCCCTGTTCAACGTGCCCTCGCAGACCTTCAACATCTTCACGGCGCTGGGCATGCTGGCCGACACGGCGACGGGCCAGGCGTCCGGGCGGCAGTCGGCGCTGTATTACGGCATCGCCCTTGTGCTGGTGAGCAGCTGCGCCTGGCTGATCCTGGGCGGCATCCGCCGGGTGACGCACTGGACGAACCGCCTGGTACCCGGCATGGCGGCGGCGTTCTGCGGCCTGTCGCTGCTCATCATCCTGCTCAATATTGCGGCCATTCCCGACTTCTTTGCGCTGGTACTGGGCGGCGCCTTCGCCCCGGATGCCCTGTTTGGCGGCAGCATGGGCATCGCGCTGGCCGAGGGCGTGCGCCGGGGGCTGATGTCCAACGAGGCAGGCCAGGGCACCATCACCATGGCGGCAGCCGTGGCCGACAATGACCACCCCTGCGAGCAGGGTTTCGTGCAGGCCATGGGCGTGTTCTTCGACACGCTGGTGATCTGCACGCTCACCGGGTTCATCGTGGTGCTGGCGCATCTGTGGACGGGCTCGGCCAGCAGCGCCGAATGGGCGGCGGCCAGTGCGGCGCGGCTCGACGTCTACGTGGCCTCGGTGCAGGCGCTGACGCCGGCCGCGCTGGACCGCACCCTGGTGATCCTGGTCAGCACCTGTTACGCGCTGTTCGCCTTCACCACCCTGCTGGGCATGATCTCCTTCGCCGAGATCTCGGCCAATCTGATCTCGCGCTCGCCCCGCTTCATCCTCGGCATCCGCGTGCTGGGCTCGCTGGTGTTCGTGCCCTTCGGCGCGCTGACGGTGCTGGCAGGGCTCGAACTGGGCAATCTGTGGGCGATCACTGACCTGAGCAATATCCTGATGGTCTACATCAACATTCCCCTGCTGCTGCTCGGCGCGCCGCTGGTGTACCGTGCTCTGGCCCACTACCGCGCCGCGGACGGCGGCAGATTCCTGTCGGCCACGATCGGCGTGCAGACAACCCACTGGGTGGCGTCCGAACAGACACACCTGCCCGACACCGAGGAGACTTCACCGCGATGACCCCCACAGCCTCTCAGGAAGCGAACTCACGCGCTGCCACCCGTACCCCGGGCCTGGCCCAGTCCCTGCTGTGCTTCGGCGGCAATTTCCTGATGATCTCGACGGGCCTTTTCGTGTTCCAGATCAGCCTGCACATCGTGCTGTTCTTCTGCCTGCTGTGGACAGCCCTGCATACCTGGCTGCTGGGACATGACTTCACCGCCATCCGCGAGATGATGAACGCCGGCATCGCCAAGGCCCTGCCTGCGCTTTACATCTTCGTACTGATCGGCATGCTGATTGCCGCCTACATGCAGAGCGGCACGGTGGCGGCGCTGATCTTCCATGGCCTGAACCTGCTGAGCCCGACGCTCTTTCTCGCCACCGGGCTGGTGCTGTGCAGCCTGATGTCGGTGGCCACCGGCACCTCCTGGGGCACGGCCGGCACGCTGGGCGTGGTGCTGATGGGCATCGGCAGTGCCATGCAGCTGCCCCTGCCCCTGGTGGCCGGCATGGTGGTGGCGGGGGCCACCTTCGGCGACAAGCTCTCGCCCGTGTCCGACACCACGGTGCTGGCCGCCATGAGCGCCCACACCAATCTGTATCGCCACATCGGCAGCATGCTCTACACCACCTTGCCGGCCTTCGTGCTGAGCTTCGTGATCTTTCTCGGGCTGGGGTTCGGTCAGGCAGACACAGCGCTGCCCGTGGAGGCCATCGCGCAGATGCAGAACGCGCTGGCCGGCAGCTTCAATCTGGGCGTGCTGGCCACGGTGCTGCCGCTGCTGGTGATGCTGGTGCTGAGCCTGCGGCGCATGGCGCCGGAGATCAGCATGAGCGCCAGCGTGCTGACGGCGGTGGCCGTGGCCGTGCTGTATCAGGATCGCGGGCTGGTAGAGGTGCTCAATGCCCTGTGGGCGAACCAGCCCGGCACGACAGGGGTGGCGAGTCTGGACGATCTGCTGGGCCGGGGCGGTATCATGAGCATGGCGTGGACCATGCTGCTCTCGTTGATGGCCCTGGCGCTCGGGGGCATTCTGTATGCGGCAGGCTTTCTGCAGGCCCTGCTGGAGGGAATCATTGCGCGGGTGCAGCGCACCGCCAGCCTGGTCGCCACCACCATCGGGGCCGGCGTGCTGGGCAATATGGGCATGGGCGAGGCTTACATCAGCATCATTCTGAACTGCCAGCTGTTCCGCAAAGCCTATGAACAAAAGGGACTGGACAACGCGGTGCTGTCACGCTCGGTGGAGGAAGGCTCGACCATGAGCACCGGGCTGATTCCCTGGACCACGGCCGGCGCCTTCTATGCCGCGACGCTGGGAGTGCCGGTGCTCGACTATGCTCCCTACGCCTTTCTGAACTATCTGAACCCGCTGATCTCCATCGGCATGGCGGCGCTGGGCATCGGCCTGCTGCGCCGCCGTGACTGAGGCGCTGCCCGCGGGCAGACAGCGCCGCCGACCGACTCAGTAGCCGACGGCACCACCGTCGCCAGCACGGGAATCCGAGCCGCCCAGGAACAGGCCGGCCTCGCGGTCATGGAACACGCCCATGGCCGTGCCCTGCTCCCCGCGCACCCGCACCTCATGGCCTCGGCTGTTCAGCAGCTGGACGGTATCGGGCGAGAAGCCGCCGTCTTCCATGCTGATGACATCCGGCAGCCACTGGTGGTGAATGCGTGGTGCTTCCACCGACTGGGCGATGTTCATGCCGTGATCCACCACGTTGAGAATCAGCTGCAGGGTAGTGTTGATGATGGTGCGGCCGCCCGGGCTGCCCACCGCCATCAGCGGCTTGCCGTCCTGCGCGACGATGGTGGGCGACATGCTGGAGAGCATGCGCTTGCCCGGCGCGATCAGGTTGGGCGGGGTGCCGATCTGCCCGTTGCGGTTGGTCACGCCCGGCACGGCATTGAAGTCACCCATCTCGTTGTTCAGCAGGTAACCGGCGCCTTCGGCCACGATGCGCGAGCCATAGCCGTTCTCCAGCGTGTAGGTCAGCGAGACCATGTTGCCGTCCTTGTCCACCACCGAGAAATGCGTGGTGTCCTCGCTCTCGTAGACCTGCGCGAAGTTGTTCTCGTCGCTGATGGAAGCCTTGTCCGGGTCGATGCTGGCACGCAGGCTGGCGGCGTAGTCTTTGCTCAGCAGACGCTCCAGCGGCATGCTCTCGTTGAAGTCCGGGTCGCCCAGATGCTCGGCGCGGTCGGCATAGGCACGGCGCATGGCTTCCGTCATGTAGTGCAAGGTCTGTGCGGAATTATGGCCGGAGGCCGCCAGGTCGAAGCCTTCCAGGATGTTGAGAATCTGGATCAGGGTCACGCCACCGGAGCTGGGCGGGGGCATGCTGACGATATCGTAGCCGCGGTAGGTGCCGCGCACGGGTTCGCGCTCCACCGCTTGGTACTGCTCCAGGTCTTCCTCGGTGATGATGCCACCGTTGGCGCGCATGAAATCGGCCAGCTTCTTCGCGTTGCTGCCCTTGTAGAAACCATCGCGGCCCTGCTCCTGGATCAGCTGCAGGGTGTCGGCCAGATCGGGCTGCACCCAGGTGTCGCCGAATTCATAGGGCGAACCGTCGGCCTTCAGAAACACCTTGGCCGAGGACGGGTACTGGTCCCAGAACTGCTGGTTCTGCTGAAAACCCGTGTAGAGCTCCCAGGTGATGGGAATGCCGTCACGGGCGAGCTTCACCGCAGGCGCCACCAGGTCGGCCCAGGGCAGGCTGCCCAGCTCCTGATGTGCCTTGTACAGCCCGGCCACCGTGCCCGGCACGCCGACGGAGAGCAGGCTGCGGTGATTGGAATTGTTCACCACCAGACCATCCAACCCCAGATACATGCGTTCGGTGGCCGCCAGCGGGGCCTTCTCGCGGAAGTCGAAGGTGGTCGCATGACCGTCCTCGCCGTGATAGACGAGAAATCCTCCGCCGCCAATGTTGCCGGCAGTCGGCCAGGTCACGGCCAGCGCGAAGGCCGTGGCGATGGACGCGTCCACGGCATTGCCGCCCTGCTTGAGGATGTCGACTCCCACCTGGGAAGCGATCTCCGAGGCGCTGGCGACAATGCCGTTGCGCGCCCGCAGCGGGGTGCGCCCGTCCTGCGCGAAGGCAGGCAGGGTGAGGGACAGACACAGCAACAGTGTCAGCGATCGAACCAGCAGTTGTTTCATGGGGCACTCTCCGGGTAGCAGAAAGCAGGACGGCGGCACGAGCTACTGCGCCGCTTCCTGCAGGATCATCTCGACATACATCGCACGCAATTGCTGTGTCACGGGGCCGGGACGGCCATCGGCCACCTGCTGGCCGTCTATCTCCACGATGGGCATCACCAGCGTGGTGGCACTGCTCATGAAGGCCTCGTCGGCAGCCAGCGCCTCCGCTACGGTGAAGGGCCGCTCCACCAGCGCCATCTGGTGCTCGCGCGCCATCTGCAGGATCACCTTGCGGCGGATGCCCGGCAGGATCGACGTGGACAGGGCCCGGGTGAAGATGGTTCTGTCCTTCACGATATACGCCGAGGACGAGGCGCCTTCCGTCACCACGCCGTCTTCCGTCATCCAGCCTTCGAAGGCGCCACGGCTGACCGCCTCCTGCTTGGCCAGACACTGGGCCAGCAGATTGATGGACTTGATGTCGCGGCGCTTCCAGCGCAGGTCTGGCACCGTCACCACTTTCACGCCGATGGCGGCCAGCGGGTTGTCGATCAGTTTCTTTGCCGCCGTCCAGGCCACGAAGCTGCTCGGCGTGGCAGCAGGGAAGGCGAAATCGCGTTCCGCCACCCCGCGCGTCACCTGCAGATAGACATAGCCTTCCTGAAGCTGATTGCGCGCGCGCAACTCCTCCAGCACCGTTCTGAATTCGTCCTGGCTGCACGGCCAGGCCATGGCGATCTCGCCGAGGCTGCGGTGGAGTCGCGCGATGGCGTGACCCAGCTCGACGATGCGGCCATGGATCACCGGAATGACTTCATACACGCCGTCGCCAAACAGGAAGCCACGATCGAACACGGAGACCTTCGCGTCTTCTTGTGCGAAATAGGTGCCATTGACGTAGACGATGCGACTCAAGCGCCACCTCCGTCCTGCGCCGCCAGATCCAGCAGAGCCTGACCGGTGAGCCGCTGCACTGTCCAGCCGTCCATGGGAATGGCACCGATGGCGCGGTAGAAGGCGATGGAGGGCGCGTTCCAGTCCAGCACCGACCACTCGAAGCGGGCATAGTCGCGCGCCACGGCCAGCGCCGCCAGCCGGGTCATGATGGCCTTGCCGATGCCGCGTCCGCGCAGGGCGGGCTGCACATAGACATCCTCGAGATACAGACCGGGGCGCCCGAGGAAAGTGGAAAAACTCTGGAAGAACAGCGCATAGCCCACGGGCCGGCCCTCGTACTCGGCGATCAGCACCTCGGCGCCGGGACGCGGTCCGAACAGGGTCTGCGCCAGCAGTTCGGGCGTGGCAATGACTTCATGGGCCAGCTTCTCGTAGACGGCCAGTTCCATGATGAAGGAATGAATGAGTGTGCAATCGTCGACGCCGGCTGTACGAATCCGGAGCACGGCAGGTGGAGCGTTGTCTTGCATTGGGGCGTTTCCTGTCTTGAGTCACTGGTCTTTCAGCCTGCGGCGAGCATAGCAACAAAGCCCTGACGCCAGAAGGCAAATGACGGGTAAAAAAAATCCCGCGGTCAGCCGTGCCGACAGCGGGATTCTCTACTGCCTTGGCGAACTCAGAGAGCAGCGAATTGCGCTTTCTCGTCGTCGCTGATTTCCTTGATGCTGAGCTTGATGCGGCCGCGCGCATCGAGATCGGTGACTTTCACCAGCACATCCTGTCCTTCCTTGAGGTAGTCGCCCACGTTCTCGACACGCTCGTTGGAAATCTGGGAGATGTGCACCAGTCCGTCCTTGCCGGGCAGAATGGTGATGAAGGCGCCGAAGTCCACAATGCGGGCCACCTTGCCCATGTACAGACGACCGACTTCGGCCTCGGCAGTGATGCTGAGGATGCGATTGATGGCGGCATCGCGCGAGCCGGCGTCTTCGCCGTAGATGCGGATGTTGCCGTCGTCGTCGATGTCGATGGAGGCACCGGTTTCCTCCGTAATGCTGCGGATCACGGCGCCACCCTTGCCGATCACGTCACGGATCTTGTCCGGATCGATCTTCATGGTGGCCATGGAGGGCGCATTCTCGGAAACGGTGGCGCGGGGCTTGTCCAGCACCTTGTTCATCTCGCCCAGAATGTGGATGCGGGCTTCGTGTGCCTGGTGCAGGGCAATTTCCATGATCTCTTCGGTGATGCCCTGGATCTTGATGTCCATCTGCAGGGCTGTGACGCCCACCGCAGTACCCGCCACCTTGAAGTCCATGTCGCCCAGATGATCTTCATCGCCCAGGATGTCGGTGATCACAGAGAAGCGGTCGCCTTCCTTGATCAGACCCATGGCGATACCGGCCACCGGCGCAGAAATCGGCACGCCGGCATCCATCAGGGCCAGCGAGCTGCCGCACACGGAGGCCATGGAGCTGGAGCCGTTGGATTCGGTGATCTCGGAGACCACGCGGATCGCGTAAGGGAAGGCGTCCTCGGACGGCATCACCGCCTGCACGCCGCGCTTGGCCAGCTTGCCGTGACCGATCTCGCGACGCTTCGGGCCGGACATCAGGCCAGTCTCGCCCACGCAGAACGGCGGGAAGTTGTAGTGCAGCATGAAGGCCTCCTTCTTGGAGCCCTCCAGGCCTTCGATCAGCTGGGCATCGCGCACGGCACCCAGTGTGGTGACGACCAGCGCCTGAGTCTCGCCACGTGTGAACAAGGCAGAGCCGTGAGCCTTGGGCAGCACGCCAGTCTCGATGGTGATCGGACGTACTGTGCGTGTGTCGCGGCCATCGATGCGCGGAGCGCCGTCGATGATGCGGTTGCGCACCACTTTCTTTTCGATGGAGGCGAACACGCTGGAAACTTCCTCGGCGCTGGCGCCGGTCTCTTCCGTGGCGAACTGGGCTACTGCCTGGGCCAGAAGGGCCTCGAGCGCGTCGTAGCGCTGCATCTTGTCGGAGATCTGGTAGGCATTGCCGATGCTGCCGGCGAAGGCGGCACGGATGCCGTCCACCAGCGGCTGGTTGACAACCACCTCGGGCAGTTCCCACATGGGTTTGCCTGCCTCGGCCTTGAATTGATTGATGGCGTCGATCACCACCTGCATGGCCTCATGGCCGAACAGAACGGCGCCCAGCATCTGGTCCTCGCTCAACTGCTTCGCCTCGGACTCCACCATCAGCACGGCAGTTTTCGTGCCGGCCACCACCATGTCGAGCGCAGAGGATTCGAGCTCCTTCACGTCCGGGTTAAGCACATAGCCGTTCTGCAGGTCGTAACCGACGCGGGCGGCGCCTACGGGCTCGAGGAAGGGAATGCCGGAAATCGCCAGGGCTGCGGAAGCGCCGATCATGGCCGCGATATCCGGATCCTGATCCTTGCTGGCAGAAATGACAGTACAGACGACCTGTACTTCATTCATGAAACCTTTGGGGAACAACGGTCTGATGGGACGATCGATCAGACGGGAGGTCAGTGTTTCCTTCTCGGTGGGACGGCCTTCGCGCTTGAAGAAGCCACCGGGAATCTTGCCGGCTGCGTAGGTCTTTTCCTGGTAGTTGACGGTCAGCGGGAAAAAGTCCTGACCTGGCTTGACTTGCTTCTTGCCGACGGCGGTGGCGAGGACCTGGGTGTCACCCATGGTGACGATCACTGCGCCGGTTGCCTGACGCGCAACCTTGCCGGTTTCCAGTGTCACGGTGTGTTTCCCGAACTGGAAGGTCTTGCGAACGATATTGAACATACTCTATTCCTGTATTTTTATTTTGACCCCGGCACCATTGCAATTGACGTCCCTGTCAAACAAGGTCGATCTTTCATCTCTTCATCATTGAATTACTTTCTTGCACTCAGCGACGCAGACCCAGCTTCTTGATCAGGGCACCGTAACGCTCGGTGCTCTTGCCGCGCAGGTAGTCAAGCAGCTTGCGACGGCTGTTGACCATGCGGATCAGGCCGCGGCGTGAGTGGTGGTCATGCGCGTGTTCCTTGAAATGCGCCTGCAGCTGATTGATGTTCTCGGTCAGCAGGGCGACCTGCACTTCGGGTGAGCCTGTATCGCCTTCACTCTGCGCGTATTCCTTGACGATCTCTGCCTTGCGTTCTGCGGATAAAGCCATTTTCACTACCTCCAATATGCACTGATGAATTGACCCTTCACGCCCATCGTGAAGCGGCCTTCGTTGCCGACATCCCTGCCGAACCAGAATGACCACGCATATTGATAGTCATCTGGACTTCTCCTTCCAATACGGTACTGCAGATTCGTGACAGTTGTGCTGTCTCATGTCCCGGTGGCAAACAGGCGCTTCGGCGCCACGCGACCATCTTCCAGGACGGTGCCGATACCCATGAAGTCATCGCCTTCGTACAGCCGCACCAGGCCACTGCTCGGCATGGACGGCAACTGCACGGCCTGCCCCTGGCGCAACCAGCGCGCGATGTCTGCGGACACGTGTGCTGCGGGCAGTTCCTGCACAGCCAGGTCGGGGGCCGCCAGCCAGCGATCCAGGCCAGCCAGCCCGCCATGAGCCTTGAGCTGCTCGAGGGCGGCCATGGTAACACAGTGCACCTCGCCGAAAGCACCCGCCTGCAGGCGACGCAGCGCCTGAACATGGGCCCCGCAGCCCAGGGCCTCGCCCAGATCCTCCACCAGCGTTCGCACATAGGTGCCCTTGCTGCAGTGGATCTCCAGTTCTGCCGTCGCCGCCGCAGCGTCGAAACCCTGCAGCGTCATGGCATACACTGTGACCAGCCGGGCATCGCGTTCCACTTCGCGCCCCGAACGAGCCAGCTTGTAGAGCGGCTGACCCTGATGCTTGAGCGCCGAATACATCGGCGGCGTCTGCTCGATGTCGCCGACGAAAGCCCGGATCTCCTCGCGGATCGCAGCCTCGGTGACATGTGCCGCCGAGCGTCGCTCGATCACCTGCCCTTCGGCATCGGCGGTGTCCGTGCGCTCGCCCAGTTTCAGCGTGGTGCGATAACGCTTGTCCGAATCCAGCAGGAACTGCGACAGCTTGGTGGCCTCGCCGAAGCACAGGGGCAGCACCCCGGTGGCCAGCGGATCAAGGCTGCCGGTGTGACCGGCCTTCTCCGCCTCGAACAGGTGCTTGACCCGCTGCAGACAGGCGTTCGAGCTCATGCCCGTCGGTTTGTCCAGCACCAGTATGCCGTCGATGTCACGGCCCTTGGGCTTGCGATATTGCGCCACGTCACGCCTCGGTGCCGGTCCGCTCAGGACTCGTGTTCTGCGTCGGCCGCGAGTGCACGGTCGATGAGTGACGACAGGTACTGGCCACGCGCCACGCTCTGATCGTAGTGGAAGATCAGGCGAGGCGTCGTGCGCAGACTGCTGCGTTTGGCGAGCAGCGTGCGCAGATAGCCAGAGGCCGCGTTCAAGGCCTTGATGCTCTCTTCCACTTCCAGTCTGTCCAACGCACCTGCCTTGTCGAGTGTCACGCCCGGCGCCAGGCCGGTCACGCCTTCGACCGACCCCATCACCGTGACGTAGACGTCGGCATGCGCCAGATCGCGACTGACCTTCACGCCCGTCACCGATACCATGCCCACACGCGGATCATTGACTTCGAGCTGAATGAGCTGAGCCAGCTCACGCTGTATCAAATCCGCGACACGCTGCAATCTGGGCGATACCTTGCTCATGTCGGTTCCCGCTGGCTCAGAGTGATCTTGCGACCGCCGTGGTCTGGTAGACCTCGATCTTGTCGCCAATCTGCACATCGGTGTAGTTCTTCACGCCGATACCGCATTCCATACCCATGCGCACGGAACTAGCCTCGTCCTTGAAGCGACGCAATGATTCCAGCTCGCCTTCGAAGATCACCACGTTGTTGCGCAGCACGCGGATGGGCTTGGCGCGATAGACCGTGCCCTCGATGACCATGCTGCCAGCGATCTGACCGAACTTGGGCGAGTTGAACACATCGCGCACCTCGGCCACACCGAGAATCTCCTCGCGCATCTCCGGGGTCAGCATGCCGCTCAGGATGACTTTCGCATCGTCAATCACGTTGTAAATGATGTTGTAGTAGCGTAGTTCCAGGCCTTCGTTCTCGATGATCTGGCGCGCGGACTTGTCGGCCCGCACATTGAAACCAATGATCATGGCCTTGGATGTGGCTGCCAGCTGGGCATCGGTTTCAGAGATGCCACCGACGCCCGCAGACACAATATTGACCTGTACTTCGTCGGTGCCCAGCTTGTGCAGCGAGGACACAATGGCCTCCAGCGAACCGCGCACGTCTGTCTTCAACACCACGTTCATCACACCCACATTGGCGCGACCAATGCCGGCGAACATGGACTCGACCTTGTTGGTCTGCTGCATGGCCACCTTGCTGTCCTTGTGACGCTCGCGACGCTGAGCTGCCACGTCCTTGGCCATTTTTTCATCGGCCACGACCACGAACTCATCGCCCGCTTCCGGCACACCGTTCAGACCAAGAATCTCGACGGGAATTGACGGCCCGGCACTCTTCACGGACTGACTCATCTCGTCGATCAGCGCACGGACGCGACCGAACTCGTGGCCGACCAGCACCACGTCGCCCACTTTAAGTGTCCCGTTCTGTACCAGCACGGAGGCAACAGGACCACGGCCCTTATCCAAGCGTGATTCGATGACCACGCCCTTGCCGGGCGCATCCACGTGCGCCTTGAGCTCCAGCAGTTCGGCCTGCAACAGGATGGCTTCGAGCAGCTCCTCGATGCCCTGCCCGGTGTGGGCAGAAACTTCCACAAACTGGGTATCTCCGCCCCAGGCGTCAGATATCACATTCAGATTGGCGAGTTCGCTGCGTACGCGATCCAGATCGATGTCCGGCTTGTCGATCTTGTTGATCGCCACCACCAGCGGCACGCCGGCAGAGCGGGCATGCTGGATGGCTTCTTCGGTTTGAGGCTTGACACCGTCGTCCGCCGCCACCACCAGGACGACAACGTCCGTGGCCTTGGCCCCGCGCGAACGCATGGCGCTGAACGCTGCATGTCCGGGTGTGTCCAGGAAGCAGATCATGCCACCGGGTATCTCCACGTGGTAGGCACCTATGTGCTGCGTGATACCACCGGCCTCGTGCGAGACCACGGAGGCCTTGCGGATATAGTCGAGCAGCGAAGTCTTGCCGTGGTCGACGTGACCCATGACGGTGACGACCGGAGCACGCGGCGCGGACTCGGCGCCTTCGTCATAGGCGATGGATTCATAGAGACTTTCTTCCAGTGCATCGGACGACACGAACTTGACCGTATGCCCCATTTCCTCGACCAGCAGGGTGGCCGTGTCCTGATCCAGCATCTGGTTGATGGTGGCCATCACGCCCATTTTAAACAGGACCTTGATGACCTCGGCGGACTTTACCGACATTTTCTGCGCCAGATCGGTGACCGAATTCGCTTCGCCGATAGCGATCTCGCGGGAAATGAATTCCATGGGCTTCTCGAACCCGTGCTGCTTGGTGCCACGCGACTTGCCCTTGCGACCACCGCCCCTTCGGCCCCGGCCATCACCATACTCGCTGTCCTCGAGCACGAAATCATCGACGCGAGCTTTGACCTGCTTCCTGGCAGGTGCCTTGTCTTTTTTGCGGAAGTCACCCTTGTCGTCATCTTTGGCACCGGGCTGATCCTTCTTGCCGCTCTTGCTGGCGTCGGGGCGCGCCGCCATCGCGGCAGGGGCCGGACGGCGGGCGTCTACGTGCTCAGAGGGTCGCGCGGCGGGCTTTTCCGCTGCAGTCATTTCAGTCGCTGCCAATGCCGGCTCTGCGCGGGAATCCTGCCTTGCCTCGACTGCAATCGGCGCTGTTGAAGGCTCGACCTGCGCCTCGAATTCCTGGACCTGTGCCGCAAGCTCTTCCGCCTGATCATGGGCCTCACTGCCCTGAGCCTCGCCAGGCAGTTCGCTGCGCTTTACATAAGTGCGCTTCTTGCGCACCTCCACGGCGATGGTCTTGCCTCGGCCATGATTGCCGGCAGACTTGAGCGTTTCGACCGTCTTGCGCTTGAGCGTGATCTTCTTGGGAGCAGTGTCCGTCGCTTCCTTGTCGCCATGACTGCGGCGCAAGAACAACAACAAGGTGTTCTTGTCGTCATTGGAAATCGGATCTTCCGCCTTCGTGTGGGGCAGACCCGCCTCCTTCACCTGGGAGAGAAGTCTCTCGACTGAAACTCCAACAACCTTGGCGAGTTCACTGACTGTTACATCTGCCATTTACCTACTCCTGATTACCCTTGCCGTCCAACCCGGACTCGTGCCGCATCTGCCTTGCCGCGCCTGTCTGCGCTCACTCGAACCAGGGCGCGCGTGCCGTCATGATCAGCTTGCCTGCACGTTCTTCATTCATGCCGTCGATGTCCATCAAATCGTCGATTGACTGCTCGGCCAGATCTTCCATGCTGAGCACACCCTTGTGTGCCAAAGCCAGTGCTAGCGTGTCGTTCATGCCTTCCATGTTGCGAAGGTCATCCGCGATATTGGCGCTAGACAGACCTTCCTCGGATGCGATCGCCTGCGTCAAGAGGGCATCCTTGGCGCGGTTGCGCAATTCGTTCGCGATGTCCTCGTCGAAGCCATCGATGCTCAGGATTTCTTCCAGCGGCACATAGGCGATTTCTTCTAGCGAGGTGAAACCTTCGCTCACCAACACTTCGGCGATGTCTTCATCGACGTCGAGCTTGTTCACGAACATCTCGACGAACCCGCTGCTTTCCTGTTGCTGCTTCTCGGCGGCTGCAGCCACGCTCATCACATTAATTGTCCAGCCAGTGAGTTCGCTGGAGAGACGCACATTCTGACCATTGCGGCCGATGGCCTGAGCCAGATTCTCTTCCTCAACGGCCACATCCATGGTGTGACTGTCCTCATCCATGATGATGGAGGCTACTTCCGCAGGTGCCATGGAATTGATCACAAGCTGCGCGGGATTGTCGTCCCACAGGATGATGTCGATCCGCTCGTTCGCCAGTTCATTGGACACGACCTGCACGCGCGAGCCGCGCATACCCACGCAAGCGCCCACTGGATCGATACGCCCATCGTTGGTGCGCACGACGATCTTGGCTCGAGACCCCGGATCCCGCGCAGCGGCTTTGATCTCGATGATCTCCTCGGCGATCTCGGGCACTTCAATCTTGAACAGCTCAATGAGCATGCCGGCGTCGGTACGACTCAGGAACAGTTGGGGACCGCGCGGCTCGGAACGCACGTCCAGCAACAGCGCACGGATACGGTCTCCGACACGGAAGTTCTCTCGCGGAATCATGTGCTCGCGAGCCAGAAGACCCTCGGCATTTCCACCCAGATCAACCAGTACGCTCTCGCGGGTTACCTTTTTGACCGTTCCGGAAACAAGTCGGCCGATCTTGTGCCGATATTCGGCAATTATGATGTCACGCTCAGCCTCGCGGACTTTCTGCACGATGACCTGCTTGGCCGTCTGCGCAGCAATGCGTCCGAACTCGATGTTCTCGATCTTCTCTTCATAGACGCCGCCAAGCACTGCTTGCGGGTCCCTGTGCAGCGCCTGCTCCAGCGTGAGCTGCGAACCTTTGCCGATGTACTCATCGTCACTGACGATGTCCCACACGCGGAAAGTATCGTATTCGCCCGTCTTGCGGTCGACATGCACACGACAGTTCATGTCGTCATCTTCATAGAATTTCTTGGTGGCGGTGGCCAGCGCGGACTCGACAGCTTCGAAAATCACTTCGCGCGCGACGCCTTTCTCATTGGAAACTGCATCCGCGACCAACAGAATCTCTTTACTCATCATCATCGTGTCACCTTACTCCAGAGGTCTTCGTGCCTTATGCCATAACACCGGCACCTGCTGGGTGCTGCCTACGTCGGAATGCCGACCGTTCAGTACACCAGATTGGCCTTGTCCACGGCCGAAAATGGAAAACTGATTTCCTTTTCGTCCACCACGAGACAGATCTGATCTGCCTCCACCATTTGAATCACGCCCTTGAACCTGCGTCGCCCGTCCACTGGCGCACGCAGCCGCACGGTCGCCACGCTGCCAGTGAAACGCGCAAAATGCGCATGTTCGAACAAGGGTCTGTCCATGCCGGGAGAGGATACCTCCAGGGTATATTCGCCCGCGATCGGATCTTCGACATCGAAAATGCCGCTTATCTGGCGACTGACTCTCTCGCAGTCGTCGATGGTGATGCCATCGTCCGGCTTGTCGATATAAACCCGCAGGATGCTGTTGCGCCCCTGTCCGACCTGGTCGACACCCCAGAGTGTGACACCCAGCGCCTCGACGGTCGGACGAATTATCTCTGAAATCGCGACCAGATTATTGCTCACTCTGCTGTCCACCTGTCTGCCTGCACATCGCACGCAAAATCATTTCGCACAAATAAAAAATGGGCCTGCGGCCCACTCCTGAATTACTGATTTTTGCATCGCCAAGTCATTCAGACCCGCGATGTGGAGCAACACAGCCCGGCTAACGGCACGAAATCCGCACCTAACAAAAAGCCCCGGATGGGGCTTTGAAACTGCAATGCATCACAACCACATCGACAGCATGCCCTCCAAGAAACCATGCCGCATGAACCAGGGAAAAGCACTATGTGCTTCCCGAAATTGGTAGCGGGGGCAGGATTTGAACCTACGACCTTCGGGTTATGAGCCCGACGAGCTGCCAGACTGCTCCACCCCGCAACAAATCATGAATCTAATGTGTTAATCGCGCAGTCAATGCCACCGGTTGATGCATTGACCCGTACTCTGAACTCAGGGGCCGTTATGATACTGAGGCACATTTATAACGGTCAAGCGAAAAGATTGTAATCCTCTTCAAAAGCTGCGCACCGAATCCAGCTTTGCGCATGGACTACATCTGGTGCCGAAGGCGAGACTTGAACTCGCACGACCAAAGGTCACTACCCCCTCAAGATAGCGTGTCTACCAATTTCACCACTTCGGCTTGAACTCTGTTGTCTATACTCAATTGCCTGTTGCGGGCACGACCGGCGCTGGCACTGCGGGCACATCGCTGACAGCCGAATCGGTAGACGATTCCACCGGCGGAACGTCGCTGGTCGGCGCTGCGGGCTGGGAAAGCAACTCTGGGTTGACGACCGGCAGACCCTCTGCGACACCGGCACTGGTATTCTGTTTCGCAAAAATCGCCAGTGTCAGACTGGTGATAAAGAAGATCGTGGCAGCAATGGCTGTGGAGCGCGTCAGGAAATTACCCGAACCCGCACTGCCGAATACGGTCTGCGATGCACCGCTGCCGAAAGCCGCTCCTGCGTCAGCACCCTTGCCCTGCTGCAAAAGTACCAGACCAACGATCGCGATGGCGGCGATCACGTGCACGATGATTACCAAGGTTTCCATTAACTGCCCACACTCTTGCAAATCGATATGAATTCCTTCGGCTTGAGGGACGCCCCGCCCACCAGGCCACCGTCTATATCCTGCTGCTCGAACAACTGCGATGCGTTCTCTGCCGTGACGCTACCGCCGTAAAGAATCCTCACTGTCTCGGCCAGCTTTTTGCTTCTTTCCTGCAACACTCGCCTGATGAAGGCATGCATGGTCTGAGCCTGCTCCGGCGTGGCCGTACGTCCATTGCCGATGGCCCAGACTGGTTCATACGCGACGACCGATCTCATGAGAGACTCGGTGTCGCAGTGCGCCAGCACCGCGCCCAGTTGTCTCGCCACTACTGCCTCAGCCTGTCCGGCTTCGCGTTCTTCGAGCGACTCCCCCACGCAGACGATCGGTACCAAGCCGGCGATTATGGCGGCTTCGCACTTCTGCGCCACTTCCTCATCGGATTCTGCGGCAAAACGGCGTCGTTCGGAATGTCCAGCGATCACGTAACGCACACCGAACTCGACCAGCATCACTGCAGACACATCGCCGGTGTAGGCGCCGCTCGCTTGTGCGTGGACATTCTGCGCTCCCAATGCGATCGAGCAACCCTGCAACAGCTTCTGACAAAGAGCAAGATAGGGGGCCGGTGGACACACCACCACTTCCGCACCATCCTGCTGTTCGCCGAGGGCCTGCACCAGTGCCGGCAACAGTCCGGTGATCATGGCGCCGGAACCGTGCATTTTCCAGTTACCGGCGACTAGACTACGGCGCATTCGCATAACCTTGAGCAGAGGTGCATCTGACATCGGGAAAACGGGGCGCAAATATAACCAAGTTGTAATGGGCTTGCAACCAGCGGCACCTGACGCTGCCGATCAAGCATGCAGGCGCACTTGCTCTGCGAGCTCTTCTGCAAGGCGTTGCACGAGGGCTGTATCCTCACCCTCCACCATCACGCGCACCACCGGCTCGGTACCAGATGGTCTCAGCAATACACGCCCCTTGCGCCCAAGTGTCGCCTCCACCGAAGTCAGGGCTTCGCGAATGGCCGGCGTGGAATCCAGACGCTTCTTGTCCTTCACTCTCACATTAATCATGGTTTGGGGAAACTTGAGCATCTTGCTTCGCAGTTCGTACAGACTCGACCCGGTGCTGACCATGGCGTACAGCGCCTGCAGCGCGGACACGATGCCATCGCCGGTCGTGGAGACATCCAGACAGATGATATGGCCCGACGATTCACCTCCCAACTCCCACTGACGCTGCTTGAGCTCCGCCATGACATAGCGATCGCCCACGGCAGCGCGCGCGAAGGGAATGTCCAAAGCCTCAAGCCCGAGTTGCAGCCCGAGATTGCTCATCAGCGTGCCGATCACGCCACCGAAGTCGACATTGCGGCGACGCTTGTCACGGGCGATCAAGTAAAGAATCTCGTCACCATCGACCACATTGCCCAGGTGATCCACCATGATCAAGCGATCACCGTCGCCGTCGAAGGCTACGCCGAGATCCGCCTTTTCTGCCAACACTTCTCGCACCAGGGCCTCCGTGCAGGTCGAGCCACACTGATCATTGATATTGAGGCCATTGGGCGAGGCGCCGATAGTCTTCACCGTGGCACCCAGTTCGCGAAACACATTGCTCGCGATGTGGTAGTTGGAGCCATTCGCACAGTCCACCACAAGCTTCAGGCCAGCAAGTTTCATTTCCGAAGGCACGGTACCCTTGCAATACTCGATGTAGCGGCCACTGGCATCGGTGATGCGGGAGGCCTTGCCGATGACCTGAGACTCGACGGTAGTGATGGGCAGCTCGAGATATTCCTCGATGGCGAACTCCAATTCATCCGGCAACTTAGAGCCCTCTCCGGAGAAGAACTTGATGCCATTGTCCTCGAATGGATTGTGTGAGGCACTGATGACGATTCCCGCCTGAGCATGGAAGGTGCGCGTGAGATAGGCCACGGCGGGCGTAGGCATCGGACCGAGAAGCTTGATGTCGACGCCGGCTGCTGTGAGCCCCGCCTCTAGCGCCGCCTCAAACATGTAGCCCGAAATGCGGGTGTCCTTGCCTATCAGAATCTTGCTGCGCGCACGATGCGAGTTGGCAAACACCTTGCCGGCAGCCCAGCCCAGCTTCAGCATGAAGTCCGGGGTGATGGGGTGTTCGCCGACGCGACCACGAATTCCGTCGGTACCGAAGTATTTCTTTTCTGCTTTGTTGTTCTTCATTTCCTTACCCTTGTGTTAACTGGCTTGCGCCGGCAAAGGCGCGCTGGATTCTAATGGCGTCCATCACCGTTGCCACGTCATGGGTACGGAGGATCGCGGCGCCTCCTTGCAGGGCGAGCACGCTGGCAGCAACACCGGCGTGAACACGCTCGTCAATCGGCCTCCCAGTCACAGCACCGAGCATGGACTTGCGCGACATCCCCACCAGCAGCGGCAGGCGCAGTCCCTGGAACCGCGGAAGGTCCCGCAGAAGCTGGTAATTCTGCTCGACGCTCTTGCCAAAACCAAAGCCCGGGTCGAGCACTAGGCGCGAGCGCGCAATGCCCTGACCGACACAGACCTCGACACGCTCGGCAAGAAAGGTTCGTACTTCTGCCACAACATCTTCGTACTCAACGTTCTTTTGCATCGTGTCCGGCTCACCGCGCATGTGCATCAGGCAAATCGCGACATCCAGCCCTGCGACCGCCGCCAGCGCCCCCGGACGCCGTAGCGCGCGCACGTCGTTGACCATACCCGCTCCGGCCTCGGCTGCTTCCACCATCACGGCGGGTGTGCTGGAATCCACAGAGATGGCGATGTCGAATCGGGCATGAATGGCTTGAATCACCGGAATGACCCGATCCAGCTCTTCCTGTTCGGAAAGGCTTGCGGCACCTGGTCGCGTGGACTCGCCCCCCACGTCGATGATGGCGGCCCCTTCCTGCAACATGCGCTCAGCCACCATAAGCGCCTTGTCGACGGAAACTTGGAACCTTGTGGAGACACATGCGGCGAGACGGCCCCCATCGGAAAAGGAGTCGGGGGTGACATTGACGATTCCCATGACCACGGGAACGGAGAGGTCGATGAGATGTTCACCGACCTTGAGGAAAGTGCCGTTCACACAGATGTCCTGCAATTCGCCAGTCAGACTTCGCTGGCAGGGCCTCCGATGGGGCTGTCTGCGGAAGTCTCGGCAGAACGGCCACTTGAGCGCGCGGAACCGGAACCAGAATCGCTTTGCGACCAGTCCGCGGGCGGCCTGGGCTTCATCCCTGCCATGATGTCAGTGATCTGATCGGCATCGATGGTTTCATACTCCAGCAGCGCGTCCTTCATCAGTTCAAGCTTGTCGCGGTTCTCCTCCAGCAGGCGCTTCGCCTTGCCGTAGCACTGGTCGATGATTCGCTTTATCTCCTCATCAATGACCTTGGCTGTCTCCCCTGAATGAGCCTTTGACTGAGAGGACGTACCTCGGCCGAGAAATACCTCGCCATCATCTTCCGCATACATTAGCGGCCCTAGCTTTTCGGACAGTCCCCACTTGGTAACCATGTTGCGTGCCATGTCAGTGGCGCGCTGGATGTCATTGGAAGCGCCCGTGGTGACGCCTTCACTGCCCAGTGTCATTTCCTCGGCGATGCGGCCGCCATAGAGGCTGCAAATCATGCTGAGGATCCCTTGCTTGCTCAGGCTGTAGCGGTCTTCCTCTGGCAGGAACATAGTCACACCAAGAGCGCGGCCGCGTGGAATAATGCTGACCTTGTAGACAGGGTCATGCTCGGGCACGAGGCGTCCGACGATGGCGTGACCGGACTCGTGGTAGGCCGTGTTCAGCTTTTCCTTGTCGGACATGACCATGGACTTGCGCTCGGCGCCCATCATGATCTTGTCCTTGGCCTTCTCGAACTCTTCCATGGTGACCAGCTTGCGATTGCTGCGGGCCGCGAACAGGGCTGCCTCGTTCACCAGGTTGGCCAGATCCGCACCGGAAAAGCCGGGCGTGCCACGGGCGATCACCGCCGCATTGACGCGCTCGTCGATGGGCACCTTGCGCATGTGGACCTTCAGAATCTGTTCGCGGCCACGGATATCGGGCAGGCCCACAACCACCTGACGGTCGAAGCGGCCAGGACGCAGCAGCGCAGGGTCGAGCACATCGGGGCGGTTGGTAGCAGCGATCACGATGATGCCGTCATTGGCTTCAAAGCCGTCCATTTCCACCAGCAACTGGTTCAAGGTCTGCTCGCGCTCATCATGCCCACCACCCAGCCCGGCCCCGCGGTGACGACCCACCGCATCGATTTCGTCGATGAAGATGATGCAGGGCGACTGCTTTTTGGCTTGGTCGAACATGTCACGTACGCGGGACGCGCCGACACCCACGAACATCTCGACGAAGTCGGAACCCGAAATGGAAAAGAAGGGCACCTTGGCTTCGCCGGCAATGGCCTTGGCGAGCAAGGTCTTGCCCGTGCCGGGCTGACCGACCATAAGGATGCCGCGTGGGATGCGTCCGCCAAGGCGCTGGAACTTGTCCGGCTCACGCAGGAAGTCCACCAGCTCCTTCACGTCTTCCTTGGCCTCGTCGACACCAGCTACGTCGGCAAAGGTCACTTTGATCTGATCTTCTCCCAGCAACTTGGCCTTGCTCTTGCCAAAAGACATCGGGCCACCCTTGCCACCCGCACCGCCACCCTGCATCTGACGCATGAAGAAGAAGAACAGCCCGATGATGATCAGGATAGGGAAGCTGGCCACGAGCAACTGCGACCAAATGCTCTGCCGCTCCGGCTCCGAACCAACGATTTCGACTCCGTTGTTGAAGAGGTCGTTCATCAGTTGATCATCGCCGATCATGGGGATGGTCGTGGTGAACTGGGTATTGTCCATGCGACGCCCGGTGACTGAGATGCCGGCGATGGTGACGGAGCGCACCTGGCCTGCGCGCACCTCCTTCACGAAGTCTGAATAAGTCACGGATACGCTGCTGGTCTCCTGGTTGATGTTGTTGAACACCGTCAGCAGGACTGCAGCGATGACCATCCAGAGCAGTAGATTCTTTGCCATGTCGTTCAAGGGATTATCCCCCTATCTCTGTGAAATCGAAGTTGATCGGCAGCCAAGGAGACCTTGGGCCGCACCGATCCATTGCAGGCCGTCATATTTGCCTGTGATGTGCGCACACACCAGGCATATTGGGAGTTGGTCGGGATATTACAAGATCGCCCCCGGAAAAGTCCAAGCAATGCCGGGCGCGACAGGAGAGCGCGGCGGTTGTGTAATTCTCGCGCTGGGCTACAATGGCGCCTCCTTTGGAACCGGGCAGAGCCCGCCGACCCACGCGAACCCCATGACACTGCCCGCCCAAGACAGGAAGCGTTTCCGCTCCATTGCCCACTCACTCTCGCCGATCGTCACCATCGCCCAAAAGGGCCTGGCGGAGAGCGTGCTCAAGGAAATCGACCGTGCCCTGCAAGAGCACGAGCTTATAAAGATCAAGATCTTTGCGGCCGACCGCGACGCCAGAAGGGAAATCATTGCGCAAGTGTGTGAAGTCTCCGGGGCGGAACTGGTGCAGAGCATCGGCAACATCGCCGTGCTCCACCGCGCAGCGGCCAAACCTGATCCGCGACTGTCGAACATCCTTCGCCACAAGACGCACTGAGATCGCGCAGGCAAGATCGCTCGCTCAGAGGTGCTCTACTGCCTCGATCTCGTAATGAATGTCACCGGCGGGCGCCTTCACCACGATCTCATCCCCCACTTCCTTGCCCATGATGGCGCGGGCAATTGGCGAGCCCACGGAGATGCGTCCGGCGCGCACATCGGCTTCATCCTCACCCACGATCTGATAAACGACACTCGCAGCGGTCGCCACGTTGAGCAGGGTCACCGTCGTGCCGAAGATGACTCGACCTGAGGGCTTGATGGCGCGCACATCGATGACCTCGGCATCTGCAAGCTTGCCTTCGATCTCCTTGATGCGCCCTTCACAGAAACTTTGCTGCTCGCGCGCGGCGTGATATTCGGCGTTCTCGCGCAGATCACCGTGCTCCCGGGCTTCAGCGATTGCCGCGATGATGCGGGGCCGCCGCTCGGTCTTCAATTCATTCAGTTCCGCACGCAGACGCTCGGCGCCGGCGACGGTCATCGGCACTTTTCTCATAATTCGGCGTGCAGCTCCTGGATGGTGTAGACAGAGAGATTGTCGCCATGGATCAGCGCCTCGCACACCGCCAGCGCACCCGCCATGGTGGTGGTGCAGGCGACATCATGCCGCAGCGCGGTGCGGCGGATGATGGAGGAATCAGCAATTGCCTGCTTGCCCTCGGTGGTGTTGACCACCAGCTGAACCTGGTCGTTCTTCATCATGTCGACAATGTGCGGCCGCCCTTCGTTGACCTTGTTCACCACCGTAACTGGCAGACCGGCAGCACCGATCACTGCCGCGGTGCCCTGAGTGGCGATCAGATTGAAGCCGAGCCTGTCCAGCTTGCGCGCCACTTCCACCACGCGGGGCTTGTCGGCATCGCGCACACTGATGAACACCGTGCCGCTGTTCTTGATTTCCTCGCCAGCACCGATCTGGGACTTCGCGAACGCTTCGGCGAATGTGCGGCCGACGCCCATCACCTCGCCGGTGGACTTCATTTCGGGCCCCAGGATCGGATCGACGCCTGGGAACTTGTTGAAAGGGAATACGGCTTCCTTTACAGCAAAATTCTTCGGCACGATCTCCTTCGTGAATCCCTGCTCCCTGAGACTGGTGCCTGCCATGCAACGGGCAGCGATCTTGGCCAGCGAGACACCAATGCATTTGGATACGAAGGGCACCGTGCGCGAAGCACGCGGATTCACCTCGATGATGTAAATCTCCCCGTCCTGGTAGGCCAGCTGGGTGTTCATGAGGCCGACGACGCCCAGCTCCCTGGCCAGCACGCTGACCTGCTCGCGGATGCGGTTCTGTACATCCATCGGAAGATTGTAGGGGGGCAGCGAACACGCCGAGTCACCGGAGTGCACACCGGCCTGCTCGATATGCTGCATGATCGCGCCCACGACGACCCGCTCGCCGTCGCTCACCAGATCCACATCAATCTCGATCGCAGAGTTCAGGAAGTAGTCGAGCAGCACCGGGCTCTCGTTGCCGACCTTGACCGAGGTGCGCATGTAGCGGCGCAGCTCTTCCTCGTTGTAAACGATCTCCATGGCACGACCACCCAGCACATAGGACGGTCGCACCACAAGAGGATAGGAAATCTGCGCAGCTGCCGCGATACTTTCTTCCACACTGCGCACGATGCAGTTGGGCGGCTGCTTCAGGCCGAGCTTGCGAATCAGCTGCTGGAAGCGCTCGCGATCTTCGGCCAGATCGATCGCATCGGCCGACGTGCCGATGATGGGGACACCAGCTGCCTCAAGGCGCGTCGCGAGATTCAATGGTGTCTGGCCGCCGAACTGCACGATCACACCCTGCGGGCGTTCGAGCGCGACGATCTCCATCACATCCTCGAAGGTTACAGGCTCGAAGAACAGACGGTCAGAAATATTGTAATCAGTGGACACTGTCTCGGGATTGCAGTTGACCATGATGGTTTCGTAACCATCCTCGCGCATCGCGAGTGCCGCGTGCACGCAGCAGTAGTCGAACTCGATGCCCTGGCCAATACGGTTCGGGCCGCCGCCAAGCACCATGATCTTTCTGCGATCCGACGGCAGCGCCTCGCATTCTTCCTCGTAGGTGGAGTACATGTAGGCGGTGGCGGACTTGAACTCGGCAGCGCAGGTGTCCACGCGCTTGAAGACCGGTCGCACATTCAGCGCATGCCGATGCCGCTGCACGCTCAACTCGGGCTGCTTCAGCAATGCCGCGATACGAGCGTCAGAGAAACCTTTCTGCTTGAGGCGGAACAAGGTGTCGCGATCAATGTTTTCGAGAGTCATGGCAGCGATGCGCGACTCTTCCTGAATGATGTCCTCGATCTGCACCAGGAACCACGGATCGACACCGGTGAGTTCCGACACGGTTTCCACACTCCAGCCCTGACGGAAGGCGTCACCGATGTACCAGATGCGCTCGCCACCGGCATCCATCAGCTCGCGCTTGAGAATGTCCATGGCATCGCTCAAACCCGTGTCAAGCACGGGATCAAAACCTGACACTCCCACTTCCAGGCCGCGCAGAGCTTTCTGTACCGACTCCTGGAAGGTGCGCCCGATGGCCATCACTTCACCAACGGACTTCATCTGCGTAGTGATGCGGTCGTTGGTCTCGGGGAATTTCTCGAAGGTGAAGCGCGGGATCTTGGTGACGACATAGTCGATGCTCGGCTCGAAGGAAGCCGGTGTGGCGCCGCCGGTGATCTCGTTGCGCAGCTCATCAAGGGTGTAACCCACAGCCAGTTTCGCAGCGACGCGTGCGATGGGGAAGCCGGTTGCCTTGGAGGCCAGAGCAGAGGAGCGGGACACTCGGGGATTCATCTCGATGATGACCAGGCGACCGGTACGCGGACACATGCCGAATTGCACATTGGAACCACCGGTCTCCACGCCGATCTCGCGCAGCACCGCAATAGCGGCATTGCGCAGGATTTGATACTCCTTGTCGGTCAGCGTCTGCGAGGGAGCCACGGTTATGGAATCCCCGGTATGCACACCCATGGCATCGAAGTTCTCGATGGCGCAGACAATGATGCAGTTGTCATTGCGATCGCGCACCACTTCCAGCTCGTATTCCTTCCAGCCGATGAGGGACTCGTCGATCAGCAATTCCTTGATGGGAGAGAGCTCGAGTCCACGCGTACAGATCTCGATGAACTCTTCCTTGTTGTAGGCGATGCCACCACCACTGCCACCGAGCGTGAATGACGGTCGGATGATGCAGGGGAAGCCCACCATGTCCAGTGCGGCAAACGCCTCTTCCATGTTGTGCGCCATGCCGTGGGCCGGTGTCTCCAGACCTATCGACTTCATGGCACGATCGAAGAGTTCGCGATTTTCTGCCTTGTCGATTGCTTCGCAGCTCGCACCGATCAGCTCGACACCGTATTTTTCCAGCACACCGTTACGATGCAGGTCGAGCGCACAGTTGAGTGCCGTTTGTCCCCCCATTGTGGGGAGGATGGCGTCCGGACGCTCGCGGGCGATAATCTTCTCCACAATCTGCCAGGTCACCGGCTCGATATAGGTGGCATCGGCCATCGCCGGGTCGGTCATGATGGTAGCCGGGTTGGAGTTGACCAGAATTACGCGGTACCCCTCTTCACGCAGCGCCTGACAGGCCTGGGCACCGGAGTAGTCGAATTCGCAAGCCTGACCGATGACGATCGGACCGGCGCCGAGGATGAGGATACTGTTTATGTCGGAACGTTTTGGCATATTCAAACCGTGGCTTCTGGCGCGGCCGGGCATACGCGCGGCCGCTGGTTTTTCGTTGCAGCCCGGACCAGCAGTCCGGGCAGGACTGGGTCTAGCGACTGGCCCTTGCCTTCATCAGGTCGATGAAGTGATCAAAGAGCGAGGTGATGTCGTGCGGGCCTGGGCTCGCTTCCGGATGTCCCTGGAAAGCAAACGCAGGCTTGTCTGTCCGCTCGATTCCCTGCAGGGTGCCATCGAACAAGGAACGATGGGTGGCCTTCAGATTCGCGGGCAAACTGGCTTCATCCACGGCAAAGCCATGATTCTGGCTGGTGATGGACACGGTGCCGTCGGCAATGCGCTGCACTGGATGGTTGGCGCCGTGATGGCCGAGCCGCATCTTGACCGTGTTGGCACCGCAGGCCAGGGCAAGAATCTGACAGCCGAGACAGATGCCGAAGATCGGGATATCGGTCTCAAGGAAACGCTTCGTCGCCGCAATTGCGTAATCACAGGGCGCGGGGTCACCAGGCCCGTTGGACAGGAAGATGCCATCCGGGTTGAGTGCCAGCACGTCCTCGGCGGGAGTCTGGGCCGGCACCACGGTCACGCGACAATTGCGCTCGGCAATCATGCGCAGGATATTGCGCTTGATGCCGTAGTCGTAGGCCACCACGTGGAAGGGCTTGTCGAGCGCAGCCGGTTGGTGACCCCTGGACCACTGCCAGACACTCTCCGTCCATTCGTACTGCTGCTTGACGCTGACTTCCTTAGCCAGGTCCATTCCCTTGAGCCCCGGGAAAGAACGAGCCTCTTGCAGTGCACGCGCCTCGCCGTGCTCTTCCAGCGCCTTGCCGGTCAACAGACAGCCGTTCAGTGGACCCTTGTCGCGCAAAAGACGGGTAAGACGACGCGTATCTATCTCGGCGATCGCCACGACATTGCGTTCGCGCAGGAAGTCATCCAGTGTTTGCTGATTGCGCCAGTTGCTGGGAATGCGTGACAGATCGCGAATCACCAGGCCAGAGGCCCAGACTTTGCCTGACTCGTTGTCTTCTTCATTGGTACCAGTATTGCCGATGTGGGGGTAGGTCAGGGTGACGATCTGACGGGCATAGGACGGATCCGTGAGAATCTCCTGATAGCCGGTCATGGACGTATTGAAGACGACCTCGCCACTGGACACACCATGCGCTCCGATGGCGCGGCCGCGAAAGATACTGCCATCTTCCAATGCCAGTACTGCTGAGTTACTCAATGCATTCTCCAGGACTATGCGCAAAATCCGGGTGAAAAAAAGCGGAATGAAACAATCGCTTCATTCCGCTCTTCTGTGAATCCCGTTATGTGCTCAGATGTAAACATACTGAGGCCGCATTGTAAGTGAACAGGACGCGCGGTGTCTATGAAGGTTTCCGTCTCGCGACGGCAAAGCCCGTGTGATCAGCGTGGCATGTCGCCAAACAGCACGTCGTCAATCGAGTAGAGCCCGGGCTGTCGACCCGCCAGCCACGCAGCGGCACGTACCGCGCCGCTGGCGAAGGTCATGCGACTGCTGGCCTTGTGCGTGATCTCGATGCGCTCACCCAACCCGGCAAAGATCACGGTGTGATCGCCCACGATGTCACCGCCACGCACAGTGGCGAAGCCGATTGTGTTGCGGTCGCGCTCCTCGCTCATGCCTTCGCGGCCGTACACCGCGACCTCCTGCAGATTGCGCCCGAGCGCCTCGGCGATCACCTCGCCCATACGCAGCGCCGTGCCCGAGGGCGCATCCTTTTTGTACCGGTGATGCGCCTCGACAATCTCGATGTCCACGTCCTCGAGCACCTCGGCAGCCATCTTCAGAAGCTTGAGACAGACGTTCACGCCAATGCTCATGTTCGGTGCAAAGACCACGGGAATGCTGCGAGACGCTTCGGCGATGCGCTGCTTTTCCTCAGCGGTGAAGCCCGTGGTGCCGATGACGATGGCCTTCTTGTTCTCAACACAGTACTGCAGATGCTGCAGTGTGGAGGCACTCGCGGTGAAATCGATCAGAACATCGAACGCAGCGGCCTGCTCATGCAGGGAGCCTACCGCAGCCACCCCAAGATGCTGAACACCCGCGAGAAGGCCCAGGTCGACACCCACAGCAGGGTCGTTCGGGAGCACCGTCCCCACTGTCACATGCAAGCCTGCATCGCTGCGCAGCACCGCCTCTGTCAGGGTCTTGCCCATTCGTCCGGCAGCGCCGGCTATTGCAATTCTCGTCATCTTCAAAGTCCATCGAGCATCTCGGGGGAAGATTATAGCGTTGGCCCGGTAGCACGGCCAAAGAGAATCAGGGCTTGCCGCCCCCATGCTTATTCGGCAAACTCCCACCCTGATGACACAGCTGCAAAAGTATCTTGTTTGTAATTGATTTGTCAGCAAAAACTCACCTGAATTCGAGCTTCTGGCACTCCGGAAAGAAATGAGCGATACCCCGGTCTTGGACGATAGACGCAAGAAGGAGCGCTACGAAGCGCTGGTCGACGCCTTGTACCAGGACGTCTATCGCTATGCCTACTGGATCTGCAAGAACAGTGCGCTGGCCGAAGATCTGGTACAGGAAACTTTTCTGCGTGCATGGCGGTCTCTCGACAGTCTGCAGAATGACAAGGCCGCCAAGGCCTGGCTGTTCACCATTCTGCGACGCGAGAACGCCCGCCTCTATGAGCGCTACCGTCCGGAGCTGGTCGATATCGAGGACCAGTCCATCGCCGATTCGGACGAGAACGAGCCTGATCAGCGCATGGATCGCCGATTGCTCCACGAGGCCATCGGAAAGCTGGAAAAGGACTATCGTGACCCATTGATGCTGCAGGTAATCGGCGGCTTCAGCGGCAAGGAAATCGCGGAAATTCTCGAGCTGAACAACAACACCGTGATGACGCGGCTGTTCCGAGCCAGAGGCAAATTGCGCCAGGCGTTCTTTCCTGACAGCGAACTCACGGATGACTTTTCTGGAGAAGACACGTTCGACGAGCACAGCTGAACCCTGTCTCACGAACGGCCACTATTGCCAATGACAAGGGGTAGAACCCCGACAAGAGTCAAGACTATGGATGACTTTGAATTCAGAAAGCGTGGCCTGGCCAACCCCCACGATTCAAGTGACGATTTCATCAACGCTGCCGCAGAAGACCCGCAGCGCGGGCAGTGGCTGCAGGACCTGCAGGCGCTGGACGCGCGCGTGCATGCTGCCGCCATCTCCATCGAGGTACCTGCAGGGCTGGCCGAGCGCCTCAAGGTGCATGCCACCACGCAGGTCGGTCCGGCCATAACGACGGCCAGCGTCACCGCACTCCCCGTGCGCTCACGTTACCAGCGCTATTACGCCATGGCCGCCAGCCTGGTGATCACGCTCGGTGTGATCATGTCCTCAGGCTTGTGGACAGCACGTCCGAGTGCTGCAGACATCAAGTTTCATGACGACATCATCGGGCACATGTACCGCGAGACTCCGCGCATAGAGAACGCCACCGCCGACCTGAGCATGGAAGAAATCAATCAGGTCATCGAGGCGGCAGGCGGCCATCTGCGCGATGATGAGCGCATCAAATCGGCGCATATCAAGTTCGCCAATGACTGCAACGTGGTGCCGTCCATCAAGGGCGCTCACATCGTGCTGGAAGGCACCAAGGGCTCGGTCTCGGTGATCATGATCCACAATTCTCCCGTGAGCACCGAGTTCGATGTGAACGATCCGCGCTTCCAGGGCAAGATCATTCCCTTCGGTCAAGGCAATCTGGTCATCCTGGGCGAAAAGGAAGAAAGCCTGGAGAGCTACGAGACACTGATCACCGAAACCTTCGAGTGGGTCATCTGAAGCCAGCTCGACACGCTGCCGGTCAGAAACGTTCTGCCGGCAGTGCCATCACCGTGGCGCAGCCACTCTTGATTTCAGCCGCCAGCGCCTGCCGTACCGGCATCATTCGCGCCATGAAGAAGCGCGCCACCGTGAGCTTGTCTTCGTAAAACGCCTTGTCGACCCCTGCGCGTGACAGGGCGCACTCGGCAGCAACCCCCATTCGACACCACATGAAGCAATAGAGCAGTTGCGACAGCAGGCGCAGATAGGGCACTGACGCGGCTCCCGTTTCGTCCGGATTGGCAGCCGCCGCCTCACGCAGCCACTGACTGACCGCACGGGTCTGCGCCAGCGCCGCCGACAACTCGGCCAGAAACGCCCGCGTGCACGCGGTCTCAGCCTGTTTCTGCAAGAAGCCTTCGATATCCTCCCACAGAGTTTCCAACAGTTCCTCTTGATCGCGCACCACCTTGCGCCCGGCAAGATCGAGTGCCTGGACGCCGTTGGTACCCTCATAGATCTGGGCGATGCGGGCATCGCGCACGTTCTGCTCCAAACCCCATTCACGTACATAGCCATGACCGCCCAGCACCTGCTGAGCATTGACGCAAGCCTCGAAACCGCGATCCGAGAACGCGGCCTTCGCCACCGGAGTCAACAGCGCCACCAGGCGGGCGGCGCGTGCCTTGCGCTGCGGATCAGGATCGAAATGCACGGTGTCGAGCTGGGCGCCTGTATACACGGCGAGTGCGCGACCGGCCTCCAGGTCGGCACGCACCGTCAGCAACATTCTCCGCACATCGGGGTGAACCAGGATCGGGTCGGCGCTGCCGCCGGGATTCATCGGCCCGGTGGCGGCGCGCCCCTGCAGTCGCTCGCGGGCATAGGCCGAGGCCACCTGCAGCGAGTGCTCCGCCAATCCGATGCCCTGCAGGCCGATGGACAGTCGCTCGTAGTTCATCATTGTGAACATGCAGGCGAGCCCCTTGTTTGCCTCGCCGACAAGATAGCCGGTGGCGCCGTCGAAATTCATGACACAGGTGGCCGAGGCCTTGATGCCCATCTTGTGTTCGATGGCGCCGCAGGACACCCCGTTGCACGCACCAGGCTTGCCACTGGCATCCGGCAGTTGCCGGGGCACCACGAAGAGCGAGATTCCCTTGGGGCCGGAAGGCGCATCCGGCAGGCGGGCGAGCACCAGGTGAATGATGTTGTCGCTCAGATCATGTTCGCCACCGGTGATGAAGATCTTGGACCCGGTGATGCGATAGCTGCCCTCTCCGTCCGGCTCTGCGCGGGTTTTCAGCAGACCGAGATCCGTGCCGGCATGGGACTCGGTAAGACACATGGTGGCGGACCACTCTCCGGAATACAGACGCGGCAGGTAAAACGCCTTGATAGGCTCGGAGGCATGGCTGACCAGGGCCAGACTGGCGCCCGCCGTGAGAACGGGATAAAGCGCAAAAGAGGTATTGGCGCCCATCATCATTTCCTCGACCAGCACCGCAAGCACCTTCGGCATGCCCTGACCGCCATGGGCCGGATCACCGCACAAGCCGACCCAGCCGCCTTCAGAGTACCGCCGATAGGCCTCGCGAAAACCGGCCGGCGTATGCACGCGACCCGCCTCGAACCGACAGCCTTCTTCATCGCCCGGACGGTTCAGCGGCGCCAGCACCTCGGAAGCCAGCTGTGCGGCACTCTCCAGCACGGCATCCATGAGGTCTGGCGTGACTTCGGCAGTGCCAGGCATGGCCGCACACAAATCCCCGGCGCGCTGCACCTGGTGCAGCACAAAATGCATATCCTTGAGGGGTGCCTGATAGCCTGCCATGGAAGTCTCCGTTGCCTGTTCGGGAATGCCTTGAGCCTACCTTAGAGAGCCGGGCGAGTGTGGTCAATTGCCGTGCTCGCTGGCAAACCCGGGCAGTGCATCAAGCCTCAGGTGAGACATAGCCTGAGCAACTCGCTCGGAGTCAGTCAGTCCATGCAGAGGAGGAACATGCCCCAGAAAAGGCGCGGGCAGTCGTTGGGCGATGGCGTCCATGTGGTCCTGCACAAAGGGCATGTCCCGGTCGATCTGATTCGCTACCCAGCCAGCCAGTGACAGGCCATCGGCCAGAATGGCGCGGGCGCTCAACAGAGCGTGATTGATGCCCCCCGGACCCAGGCCGACCACCAGAATCACCGGATGGCGCAGCAGTTTTGCCAGATCTGCCTGAGTCTGACGGTTGTTCAGCGGCGCGTGCCAGCCCCCGATGCCTTCGATCAGGGTCAGCCCGGCACGCTGCATCAACACGGCGCGGCAGTAGCCCTCCAGACGGCCAGCATCCAGGCGTCGCCCTTCCTGCTGCGCGGCGATGTGGGGCTCCACCTCCAGACGCAGACTTACCGGATTGGTCATGGCACTGGGCACCTCGATGCTCGAGTGCTCGCGCAACAGCAGCGCATCCTGACTGCACTTCCCCTGTGGAGTCTCATCGCAGCCGACTGCCAGCGGCTTCATGCCGAGCGTGCTCACGCCATCCGCGCGCGCCGCCCGCAGCAGCGCTGCGGCAATCAGGGTCTTGCCGACACCGGTGTCGGTGCCGGTAATGAAAAAGGTGATGGGATCACGTGACATCATGAGCAAGCCTTTTCCGCACACGCGGTTCGCTTGCGAGAATAGCATTTGCGCCCACCTTGATGCCTGCCTCGCGCAAGTCCTTCGGCGACCACCTATACTCGACGGGCTGACTCATTCCGAACCGGCCACAGCCTGCCAGCCTTGGGGAAGAACCCGGTCCATTTCTGACCACTCGGCAAGCATGATGACATTGCTCGAATGCCCACTTTGTGGCGGGACCGCCACAACGCCCTGCGGCCTATGCATACCCTGCGAGAGGGGACTGCCGCGGCCAATGCACCCCTGCGAGCGCTGCTCATGCGAGATTCCCGTCGATGGCCCCTGGCAGCGCTACTGCGAATCTTGCCTGGTGGCTCCTCCGGGTTTCGACCGATGCCTGGCTGCGTTTCGCTATGAATTTCCAGTGCGCGAACTGATTGCCGGATTCAAGTTTAGGGCGGATTTCGCGCTCGGACGCAGCCTGGCTATCCTCCTGGCAGAGCGCCTGCGGACATCTTTCGAGCACTCTGGAGAACGCCCCGTACTGGTGCCGGTCCCGCTGCATGAGAGGCGTCTGCGAGGGCGCGGCTTCAACCAAAGTCTACTTGTCGCCAGAGTGCTGGCTGATCAGTGCGCACTACCACTGGCCGCTCGACACTGCAATCGAGTGCGAGCAACGCCCCCTCAGCGAGGCCTGGGAGCCGGCGAGCGGCAGGTCAATCTGCGCGGGGCCTTTTCCATCAGACAGCCAGGCCGGGTCTTTCCCCATGTCATCATTGTGGATGACGTCGTCACCACCACCAGCACGGTCAGTGAAATTGCCGCTCTCTATCGCCGTGCCGGCAGTCGCCGCGTCGACGTTGCCTGTCTGGCCCGCGTGAGCTGAAACCCGGACACGTTCATGCGCTGCAGCGCGACACTGAACGAGGAAGGAGTAGTAGCAGGAATGTGCGCCAGATGGGGCGGCGAGCAGAGGTCAGAACTGGTACTTGATGGAGCCGTAGGCGACACGACCACCCTGCCCCACCAATCCGGTGCCAGCGGGGGGGAGCGGCTGGGGTCGTGTATCGAACAGATTGCGCACCCCGACGGAGAAAACGGCGTGTCCTTGCTTGCCGGCCTTCATGTTGTAACCGTATTGCAGGTCAAGAGTGGTCATGTTTCCGACGATCTCGTTCAGCTGCTCCATGTCGATATTGCCGATTTCCTCGAAGTTATCGAAGTAGTGAGTCACCGCGCTGGCAGTATGCTGGCCGGCCTGCCAGGTCAGCATGACGCTGCTCTGCAGTTCCGTGCCCGTCGGCACCAGAGTGTTTTCGCTCATCGGCAGCAGCGGGCCCTGGAAGCCTCGGGGCGGACTGTCTGGGTCATAAAGATAGGTGGCCATGGTGCTGACGATGAACTGACCGAAACGGGGTGACTTCCAGACGTAGGAAGCGCTCAGGTCTATCCCGTGCGCCATCTGACCAGGCACCACGGAATCCTTGACGGACGGAGCCTCGATCAGCCCCTTGTAAAGATTGCTGTCATCAATGAAGAGCGCGCTGCCGGGGCTGGCCGGCTGGGGCGGCTCCGGCATCAGCCGCGCGGCTGCCGGTGGCTCCTGCACTTCGATGCGCCAGGCATCCGCACGCAGATCAAGCCCTCGGGCGGGCGAGAAACTCATGCCGAGATTCAGATTGCTGAAGAATTCGCTGGCAAAGGGTGAATTGAGCCTGCCGAGAGAGACATTGAGGCCGGTGTCCGCGTCTGGCACCAGGGAGGAAGGCAGTGCCACAGTTCCCGTCAATGACTGTGCAGATACCGGCGCGGCGTCACCAAGGCCGACGACAAGCCCCGTCAGCAATGCCAAACTGACACGTGAAATCTGCACTGAAGTTCCCCTGATAACCGTCCGCAAATGCCGAAGACAAGCCCTGAAGCTGGTCTCGAAGCGAGCTTGGGCCTTAGTATACACAGCGAATCAGAAAACGACAGCGCGCAGGTTGCTCTCGATGCGACACATTTCGCCCTGCTCGGGCAAGCTCTCCAGCAGCGTGGAGACCCTGTTGGACTGCCCTGGAATGCACAGATCCGGTGCAATCTCGGCCAGCGGCGCCAGCACAAAACGACGCTCGGCAATCCGCGGATGCGGCAGGATCAAGTCGGATGTGGCACTCTGCTGTTGACCGAATAACAGGATATCAAGGTCGAGCGGTCGGGCGGCATTGCGCAGAGTACCGCGCTGACGCCCCGCCTGGGCCTCCAGCGCCTGCAGGCGTTGCAGCAGGGCATGCGCGTCTCCGACCACGGGCACGAAGGCCGCTACCGCATTGACGAAGAGCGGTGAGCCGGACGGACAGTCGAGCGGAGTAGTCTGCCAGAGCGAGGATACGACAAGCCCTGTCCGACTCTCGGCGACCAGTGCGGAGAACGCAGCCAGCACACACTGCTGCGGCTCGCCCGCAGCGCCCGGAAGGTTCGCGCCGATGCTGACAAAGCAGACGGGCGCCTGGCCAGCGGACTTCAGCTCAGCCAGCGTACCCCGGGTGATATGGTTGCGAGAGTTCATGGACGGACTCGACGAACACGGCCACGTTCTGCGGATCGACATCCGGCGTGATGCCATGCCCCAAATTGAACACATGGCCGTTGCCCGGCCCGAAGTCCTGCAGAATCCTCCCGACTTCGGCGCGGATGCTCTGCGCAGTGGCATAGAGAATGGACGGGTCCATATTGCCCTGCAGGGATACCTTGCTGCCAATCCGTGCGCGAGCTCGACCGATGTCGATGGTCCAGTCCAGACCGACGCAGTCACAACCGCTGTCTGCAATGTCTTCCAGCCAGAGGCCGCCATTCTTCGTGAACAGGATGACCGGCACCTCACGGCCTTCCGAGACGCGCGTCAACTGCTGTACCACCTTTTTCATGTAGGCCAGCGAGAACTGCTGATACGCCGGCGTGGACAGCACACCGCCCCAGGTGTCGAAGATCTGCACGGCCTGAGCGCCGGCCGCGATCTGGGCATTCAGGTAATCAGCCACCGCACGGGCCAGCTTGTCCAGCAGCAGGTGCATGGCCTGAGGCTGGTTGTACATGAAGGACTTGGCGTGACGGAAATCCTTGCTGCCGCTGCCTTCGATCATGTAGGTCGCCAGGGTCCAGGGGCTGCCGGAAAATCCGATAAGCGGCACGGCGCCATTGAGCTCACGACGAATGACAGACACGGCATCGGTGACGTAGCTCAGATCACGCGCGGTGTTCAGCTCGGGCAGTGCCAGCACGTCTTCCTCTGTGCGCACGATCTTGCGGAAGCGCGGCCCTTCGCCTTCCGTGAAGTAGAGGCCCTGCCCCATGGCATCGGGAATAGTCAGGATATCGGAGAACAGTATGGCGGCGTCCATCGCATAGCGGCGCAGGGGCTGCAGCGTGACTTCGCAGGCCAGCTCGGGAGACTTGCACAGACTCATGAAATCGCCCGCCTGCTTGCGCGTCGCGCGGTACTCAGGCAGGTAACGACCTGCTTGGCGCATCATCCAGACCGGAGTCATGTCCACACTCTGCCCTGTCAGAGCACGCAAAAATCTGTCGTTCTTCAACACTGTCAACGCGGTGTCCTCTGGCTGCTGGGAGTATCGGGGAATCCGGCACATCAGGGGCGGCATTCTACACACCGCCCCAATGGCTCACAAACCGGAGCTCAGGTCAGTTGCCACCGACTATTTCTGCTTGGACAGTGCCAATGCTGCGAATCCAGGGCTCCAGTCGGCCCAGTTCACCGGTCAGTCCTGAGGCAGCGGTCTGAGCAGCAGAACGGCTGGGGTAGGCGCCCATCATGATGACGAACCACGGATTGCCCTGATTGGTGGTTTCGAACCAGTAAAGCGGCACGCTGGCATGACGGCGCACGAAGTCTTCCACGTTGGCGCGCGAAGTCGAGCCCAGCAGCTGCACGGTAAACTGATTGGCCGGCAGCGCACGAATGCGTGTGTGCTGCGACGCCAGAGGCGCAGTGGGGTCGCTGGCGCTGGAAGCCGCGGCGGGGCGTGCCGGCGCTGCAGCAGGAGCCGGCGTGCTGGCGGCAGGCGTCGACGTGGAAGTCGGTGTCGCTGCTGCCGCTGCAAGGGGAGCCGGAACACTGTTGCCGTCATTCACCGCCGGAGCCGTCACTGGCTCCGGATCTGCAGCCGGCGGTGTCACGCCGTCAGCGACTGGAATGCCTGTGGCCAGCCCTGCCGCAGGGGCATCCGACTGAGGGGCGAGGTCGGCAGGGGCCTGATCCTGGGTCTCTACCACGGTGCGAATGGCAGGCACTGGCTCCAACGGAATGGGCACCGGCTCCGACAGGTTGGATTGCGCGAGCTCTGGCGAGTCATCCCCACCCAGCACCAGTGCCACCAGGATCACCAGCACAAGAGCCCCGGCAGTGCCATAGACATAAGGCCTCGGCAGATCCGCCGGAAGGCGAGGCAGCAATTCCATCAGATCAAGTCCGACATCTCCGAGCATCTCGCTGGCCCGGGCATTGATGGCTGCCGGAATTCCTCCAGAGAGCTTGTGTATGCGTTCGATCTGACGGTTGGAAAACGGCAGCGCACGGGCGTCGTCCTGCTGATAGCCCGCAGCGCTCAAACGGTAGCGCAGGTAAGCGCGCGTTTCCTCGAGATTGAAAGCCGGCAGCTGCACCGCCGTGAACTGGGGCTGCCCCTCCCGCATGGGACAGGTGTAGTCCAGCATGTCCAGCAAGGACTGTTCGCCCAGAAGCAGCAGGTGAAACGTGCCTTCGTGATTTTCGTTGAGCGCCAGTTTCGTCAGGAGACTGAGGGCGTCGTCGCCCAGTTCGTGAGCACTGTCCACGATCAGCACCACGGTGCGCGACTGCCGGTGCAGGGCAGCGAAATAGCGCTGCAGCGCAGACTTCAGTTCACTGAGCGTGGCCTGTGCGGGGAAATCCAGGACGAAGGCCTTGAACAGGTCTTCCAACAATTGCGCTGGCGTGGTGAGCAGGGTGGCACGAATGCGAGCCACCACCTGATCACGATCGGCATGGCGTGCAAAGAAGTCCGCCAGGGTGGTCTTGCCACTGCCTGCCGGACCTGTCAGCGCGACGATGTCCTCGCTTTCCCGCGCCAGCAATTGCATCTGGTCCAGACTCGCGCGGCGCATCGCCCCAGGGAAAAGGCTTTCCAACGGCGCATACGCCGCAAAAGGGTCTCTGCTCAGGCCAAGGTCTGCCAGTCGCTCACTCAGATCTCGCACAGGTGTTCTCCCGCCTCCAGTGTCTGCTCCAGCAATACGGCGTCGATGCCGCTTTCGATCACAGCCCTGCCGAGACCACGCATCAGGATGAAGCGAATCCTGCCACCCTGCACCTTCTTGTCAAAGGCCATCAGGCGCAGATAGTCCTCCGCACTGACGCCTGCAGGCGGCACCACCGGCAGCCCGGCGCGCTGAAGCAGTGCCTTGGCACGTCGCGCCTCGGCACTTGTGATCCAGCCCAGGCGCGCCGAAAGATCGGCCGCCATCACCATGCCCACCGCCACCGCTTCGCCATGCAGCCAGTTACCGTAGCCCATGACATTCTCGATGGCGTGACCGAAGGTGTGTCCCAGATTGAGCAGGGCACGCACGCCGCCTTCGCGCTCATCCGCCGCCACGATGCGGGCCTTGTCCTCGCAACTGATGCGCACCGCTTCTGCCAGGAGCGGCTGTTCGCGCGCCACCAGTCCGTCGATGTTGGATTCCAGCCACTCGAAGAAAGGCAGATTGTCGATCAGGCCGTACTTGACCACTTCAGCCAGACCAGCCTTCAGTTCACGCTCGGGCAGCGACTGCAGCACACCTGTGTCGGCCAGCACGCAGCGCGGCTGGTAGAAAGCGCCGATCATGTTCTTGCCAAGGGGATGATTGACCCCTGTCTTGCCGCCCACCGAGGAGTCTACCTGGGACAGCAGCGTAGTGGGGACCTGAATGAAGTTGACCCCTCTCTGGTAGCTGGCAGCCGCAAAACCTGTGATGTCGCCCGTGACGCCGCCGCCCAGGGCGATCAGCGTGGTACTGCGTTCATGGCGCTCCTGCAGCAGCTTGTCATAGATCAGCGACAGTGTGTCCAGCGTCTTGGTGTGCTCGCCATCGGGCAGGATGAGGGTGTCAACACGCAGATCGCCAAGTGACTGCTGAACCACCTGCAGATACAGGGGGGCGACGACGTCGTTGGTCACGATCAGGGCGCGTTGACCGGGCACATGGGCGCGCAGAAGTCCGGGCCTTGTCAGCAGATCCTGGCCGATGTAGATGGGATAGGCGCGCTCGCCCAGACTGACTTCCAGCGTGATCATGGCTTCAACTTACCCTGGCGGCTTGGACGACTCCGCGTTCCTGCAACTGCCGCACGATTTCCGCGCATACCGAACGCGGACTACGGCGACTGGTGTCTATCGTGATGTGAGCGGTCTCGCGATACAGCGGCTCGCGGATCCTGATGAGTTCCTTGATCTTGGCAAGAGGATTGTCGGTCTGCAGCAAGGGGCGATTCTTGTCTTTACCCGTGCGCTCCAGCTGTTGCGCCACTGAAGCGCGCAGATAAACAACGATGCCGCGCGAATGCAGATTGCGGCGGCTTTCCGCTGCGAGAACGGCACCGCCGCCGGTCGCCAGGATGATGCCTTCTCGCTGCGTGAGCGTATCGATCATCTTCGCCTCGCGGACGCGAAAACCCTGCTCGCCTTCCACGTCGAATATCCAGGGGATGTCGGCGCCAGTCGCGAATTCGATCTCGCGATCGGAGTCATGCAAGGGCATATTCAGTGCTGCGGCAAGGAGGCGACCGATGGTGCTCTTGCCAACACCCATCGGCCCGATCAGAAAGATGTTTTCCTGCTTGTCCATTTGCCGTTGCTGCTCCACCCAAAGCTCTATTGATCGGCATTGTACCCTTGGCAGGACGGCGAAATCACGGGCGATCTCAGCGCGCGTTGATTTCCACAATGATGCGAGGTGTGATGAATATCAGCAGCTCCGTGCGACGATTCTCATTATTGGTGCGTTTGAACAGTCGCCCCACATAAGGCACATCGCCCAGCAGGGGTGTCTTGGTTTCCGTGGTGGTGGTCTCCTCGCGAAATACCCCACCCAGCACGACGGTGTCCCCATTCTCCACCAACACACTGGTGTTGATCGAATTGGTGTTGATCGCTGGCACCGTGCCTGTGCCGGGGGCTACCGAGTCCTGATGGATGTCGAGTTGCATGATGATCCGTCCATCCGGGGTGATATGAGGAGTGACTTCCAGTGATAGCACGGCATCGACGAACTCCGTGGTGGAGCCGCCTGCAGTACCACCTGCCTGAGCCTGATAGGGTATCCGGACACCTGACTGAATGGTGGCAGTGACCTTGTCCTGAGTGGTCACCTTCGGCCGGGCAATGACCTCGCCGTTGCCACTGCTTTCCAGAGCAGAGAGCTCCAGCTCGATCAGGCCGCTGTTGCTGGTGAAGCCCACCGAGAACGAAGAGGCGCTGGCATCCTGCACTCCCAGATCGACCGCCAGCGCATCGGGGAATGAGGTGCTGCCAACGGGAATGGTTACCGAGGCGATCGCCTGCGCCACGATGGCTGGGATCAGACTCGGGTCCGAGCCGTCCTGCAATGCCTGCACGCGCGCAGCCTCGCCTGCAGCCAGGGCTTCCTGAAATGCGGCGGATTCCGCCACTCGATTGTTCCTCTGCTCCAGCGTCGCTGCCTGGTTGCCCCCGTAGCGGAAACCGTCACTGGAGTCTGTGCGTCCTGCGCCACCCCAGCGAATGCCCAGATCGCGACCAAAGTCAGTGGAGACATTCACGATGCGTGCCTCGATCAGCACCTGCCGCACAGGTACATCGAGCCTGCTGAGCAGCTCGCGCACCTCCTCTAGTTTTTCCGCCACGTCGCGAATGATGATGATGTTGGTACGGGCATCCACCGTGGCACTGCCGCGACTGGACAGCACGCCGGTGGCGCCCGACTCTGGTGTCACCAGCGCGGCGGGTGCGGCAGGGTCGGTGGCAGGCGCAGGTGCAGCGCCCGCACTGCCGATGGGCGAGCCAGTGAGCAAGGTGAGAATGTTCGCGGCATCGGCATAATTCACCTGAATGAACTCGGTAAGCAGCGGCGCCAGAGCCTGCGCCTGATAACTCGCATCGCGCGCTTGCTGCTCCTGCGCCGCGATCTCGTTGGCGGGCGCCACATAAAGGACATTGCCGACCAGGCGCTGGGCCAGATTGCGCGATTGCAGTACCAGGTTCAGCGCCTGGTCCCAGGGAACATCCTGCAGTTGCAGAGTGATGTTGCCGGTGATTGCATCGCTGGCAACCAGGTTCAGGTCGTTTTCCTCGGCCAGCAACTGCAGCACGGAGCGCACTTCGATGTTCTGGAAGCTCAGAGACACCAGGGTACCGGAATAGCGCGAGGCCGGATCGGCATTGGCCGCCGCTGCACCGGGTGGCGTGACGCTGATGGTGTACTGCCGCCCCTGCTGATAGGCGACGTATTCAAACTGACCATTCAAGTCGATGGCAATTGTGGCATTGCCTCGCTGCGGATAGACATCCACCGTGTTGACGGGCGTGGCAAAATCGATGACATCGAAGCGCCTGTTGAGGCGCTCGGGTACGTCAGCACCCGCGAATTCTACATAGACGCGACTGCCGACCTGCTCAGCATTGCCAATGATCTGTTCATCACTCAAGGTGATGATGACCTGGCCTTCATTGATCTTTCTACCACGGCGGAAAATGACGTCGGCGATGGCTGGTCCACCGGAGGCCGGCGGCGTGGCGATCGCGCTCCCGCGAGGTGCCGCAGGCGTCGCTGCCCGGGCGTTGTTGCCGCCCAGCAGCACCACGAGCGTGTTGCCCTCAATACGTGTCTGATAGTCGACCGGCGTCACCAGATTGAAGACCAGACGAGTGCGATCGGAGGTCCCAAGCAACATCACACTCTGGGCATTGGCAGCACCAAGTTCGAAACGACGTTCGGCCAGTGCAATCTGTATATTGCCCAGATCGATGGCTATTCGTGCTGGGTCGGTCTGCGCGAAAACGCCAGGTTGGGGCGGCACACCGTCGAATTCGAGCCGGACCTCAATGCTGTCACCCGGTAGATTCGAGAAGCCGATGCTGTTGAGTGTCACGACGTCCTGCGCCTGCGTGAGCGTTGCGCAGATACTCAACAGCATCAGGACAGCCGCTCGTAGGCCTCTTCGCCATGCTCGGCACCTGAAGCTTGATGTCCTCGTCTCTGTCACCATTCTCAGATCACCTCTACTGGCAGCGCAGCACTTGCTGCACCTTTTCTTTCCGTGCATTTGGCAGTGCGTATGGCGTCTTGGTTTCAAAGCTGCAGCGGCAGTGTGCGCGCCCGCTCAACCCAGCTGCCCGCGCCAGCCGGCACGATCTCGATCAGTTCCACGTCGGAAGCTGAGAGACGCACCACCCGCCCGTGATTGCGCCCCATGTAGTTGCCGACCCCCACCCGATGCAGCAAGCCGTTGCTGTCACGGATCAGTGCGATGACGCTGCGCTCGCGGGTGATCATGCCGACCAGGGTCAGTTCAGTGAGGGCGAAGCTCTCCAGCGCTTCCGGCGCCCTGTCGAAGTCCGGCTGCACGACATTGACAGGTTTCTCGGCGGGCGTGGCGCCCACCAGGATCGGCACATCGAAGGGACTGCGCTGCGAAGCTGCACTGTAGGCAAACGCTTCGTTGGGCTGGGACTGCGGCATGGGCTCGATCTCACCACCAGGTCGAAGCGACACCTCGATGATGAACTGCTGCAGGTCATCCATGGCGTCACGCCGGCCACACGCAGCCAACAATGTCAGCGTACAAAGCAGGAGCAGGCGGGAGAGGGGGCGCTCAATGCTCATTGGCGAACTCCGCTGCTTCCTGCGCCGCACTCTGCGCAGCCAGCTCTTGCTTTGTACGGTAACGATAGGTCTTGGCCAGAATGCTCATGGTCAGGGGGCTGCGTGTGTCCGGCGTCGTGATCTCGAAGTCATGCAGGGTCACGATGCGCGGCAGACGGGCCACGCCACTAACGAAAGTGCCGAAGTCGTGATAGCTGCCGAGCACTTGCACCTGAATGGGCTGCTCGATGTAGAACTCAAGTTCCAATTCCTCGTCAAGCTCGATACGGGCAAAGTGCAGGCTCGCACCCAGGCCGGTTTCGGTAACATCATCTACAAGGTCGGGCACTTCCGTCCGGCTGGGCAGCTGGCGTAGAAGCTCGGAGAACGCGTTTTCCAATTCGACTGCCCGCGCCTTGTGTTGCTCGAGGTTGGCTGCCAGCACTGCCTTCTGCCCGAACTCCGTGCGCAATGTCACCTCCTCTGCCTGCCAACGCCCGAGTTCCGCCTGCAGATTGCGGATGTCGAACCACAAGCCGGCGGCCAGGCAGAGGAAGAAGAGCACGGCGGCAAGCACGAACTTGACGACGCCGGGCCAGACGCCGATCGACTCGATGTCACTGAGATTGTTCCAGTCGAAACTCTGCAGCTGCTTGATCAGCGAGGACATTGACATCTCAGTGCTGCTCCCCGCGCTCGGGTGACTGCAAGAAAAGCGTCAGCGAGAAGGCATTCGCCTGACGCTGATCTGAATTGGCGTCGACCGCAGCCGCCGAAATCTGCTGCAAGCTCGGATTGCTGAACCACTCGGAATTGTCGAGTCGCCGCATCAGCTCCGAGACCTTGTTGTTGGACTCGGCGATGCCTTCGATCTGCAGGCGATCTCCCTCGCGCTGAAGGGCATTGAAATAGACACCCGTGGGCAGAGCCTTCACCATTTCATCGAAGATGCGCACGATCACTGGCCGTGAGCCCTGCAGTTCGTGAATGACTTCCATGCGCGCGTTAATCTGTGCCTTCTGCTCTTTCAACTGGTCGATCTCAGCTACACGCGCGTCCAGCACCAGGATCTCGCGGCGCAGGAAGTCATTGCGTGCCTGCTGATAACGCATATCGGAGCGGAAACTGTGATCGATCATGACGATGATGCCAGCGGCAATGATGAGCACGCCGAGCAGCAGCACGATGAATTCGCGTTTGCGCTCCTCGCGCAGCTGTTCCCGCCAGGGCAGAAGATTGATATGCGCCATCAGTACTTGCTCCTCATGGCCAGGCCGCAGGCGATCATCAGCGCAGGCGCATCGTTGGCCAGCAGGGTCTTGTTCACCTTGCTGCCCATGGCGATGTCCTGGAAGGGATCGGCCACCATGGCCGGCGTGGCAAGCTGCGCCCTCACAAGCCCGGCCAGACCATCGATGGCCGCCACACCGCCCGCCAGAATGATCTGATCGACATCGTTGTATTGACTGGAAGAGAAGAAGAACTGCAGCGAACGGCTGATCTGCTGCACAGCGGCCTCCCTGAACGGCGCCAGTATTTCCTGTTCGTACTCTTCGGGCAGCGTGCCGCGCCGGATGGCAATTTGCGCCTCGAGGGCGGACAGCCCGAAACGGCGCTGCACGTTCTCAACCAGTTGTCCTCCGCCGAATAGTTGTTCGCGCGTATAGATGGTCCGCGCTTCCAACAGGACCTGCAGCGTGGTGACGGTCGCACCGATGTCGAAAATCGCCACGATGTGCGGGTCAGTGCCTGCCAGCTGACTTTGCAGCAGACTCAACGCACGCTCCATGGCAAAAGCCTCGATGTCGACGACCCTGGCCACCAGTCCGCCGGAATGCAGCGCTGCCACGCGGGACTCCACGTTCTCCTTGCGGCAGGCGACCAGTAGCACATCGACGACGTCGGAACGCGGATCGACCAGTTCCTGGCGATCGAAGTCAATGGCGACTTCGCTCAGCGGATAGGGGATGTACTGATCGGCCTCGACGATGATCTGATTTTCCATCTCGGAATCGCTCATGGTGGCGTCCATCTCGATGATCTTGGTGATGACGGCCGAACCAGCCACAGCAATGGCGACCTCCTTCGTGAAGGGCGCTAAGCTCGATAGCGCCTGCCGGATGGCGTCACCCACCGCCTCGATGTCGCGGATGTGTTTATCCACCACTGCACCGATCGGCAGCTGGCGGATGACATAGTTCTCCAGGCGATAACGACCGTTTCTTAGACTGAACTCAAGCAGTTTCACGGCGGAGGAGCTGATGTCCACGCCCAGCAGGGTTCTTGTTTTCCTGCACAGCAATTGCAGCACGTTGATCGGCCTTGAAAAGCTATGGATGAACATGGAGCGGGGTCGTTTCGAGTATAGACGCGCTCGGAAAATAGCTCCTTGCCGAAGTCGAATTCTGATACCTGCAACGGAATTAGAAAATTTATATAATAAATTCAATAAATTAAATAAGAATTTCGATAAATAACTTCATACTACCATCCGGTTCACGCCCCCCAGCAAAGGGTGCCGGGAAGCACACGCCCCTCCCCTGACCGAGGGTGTTGACTGGCTTGAGATAACCTTCGAGCAGACAGTCGAAGTGAAATCGTGTTTTGCTGGTTCAAGAAAGGAATTCGGCGATGCTCAGGCGCCTTATCCGTCAGGGCGCTGAGCGAGCGCAAGGCCACGGACTGCCCCCGCAATCCCGATTGTGGCTCTCAAGATTAATGCGTCTACAGCATATATAATGCCGGTAGACTGCGACTTCCCGTGGGACGAATGCAGGCGTTTGAAGGTCTCTCCGGCAGGAGCCGGCAATTTTCTTGCAGCCGAGGGCTGGCATTTGCTGTGAACTCCAGAATCAAGACAATCATCCGAGGCGTGTTCTGGTTCGGGATATTCTGCAGCAGCGGCGGCGTCATGATCGCAGCGGCCGGATTCCTGTATCTCTCGCCCAAGCTGCCCTCTGCCGAATCCTACCGCCATGTGCAATTGGAAACGCCACTGCGCATCTTGACGGCCGACAACCTGTTGATAGACGAGATCGGCATCAGGCGAGATCCGATTCCCTTCGAGCAGATCCCGCCGATGATGATCAATGCGGTGATCGCCAGCGAGGATCCTCGCTTCTACTCCCATTCCGGCGTGGACATCCGCGGCCTGATGCGCGGTTTTTACGGCTTCGTGCGCGGGATCAACCTGGGCGGCGGCAGTACCATCACCATGCAGCTGGCCAACAACATCTCCTTCGACAGCGACTCCGTGTACTCGCGCAAACTCAAGGAAATCCCGTTCGCCTTCCGTATCCAGCGCGAGCTGAGCAAGCAAGAGATCATTACACTGTATCTGAACCTGATCTATTTCGGCTCCGGAGCCGACGGCATCAACGCTGCCGCCTATGCCTATTACGGCAAGCCGATCTGGGAACTGGAACTGCCCCAGTTTGCAATGCTCACGTCCGTCCTGCCCTGCCCGACTCCGTGCAATCCAATCGCCGATCCGGCCCGCGCCACCCAGCGTCGCAACGTGGTACTGACCAAGATGTACGAACAGGACATGATCTCACGGGCGGAATACGAGCAGGCCATCAACACCCCGGACAATGCCCGACGCCATAACCGTCGCATCGAAGTGAGTGCGCCGTATGTTGCCGAAATGGTGCGTCAGGAGCTTTACAGCCAGTATGGCGAGGACATCTATCGCAGGGGCTTCGAAGTGCGTACCAGCATCCACAGCGACAAGCAGGTCATCGCCAACCGCGCATTGACCAACGGCCTGGAAGAGTATTACGACAAGCGCCATGGCTACCGCGGCCCCGAGGATCACATCGAAGTGGCGGCAGATGCCGACGCGCGCAGCACCTGGTTGCAGGCCCTGGAAAACGAGCAGCAACTGGGCAATCAGCACCCGGCAGTGGTGAGAAACGTGGCTGAACGCGAGATCGAGGCGCTGCTTCAGGACGGCAGCACGGTCACGATCTCGTGGTCTGGACTGAGCTGGGCTGCCCCCTTCATCGACCGTGGCCGGGCCTGGCCCAGGCCCGAGCGGGCTTCTGACATCGTGAAGACGGGCGATCTGGTGCGACTGAAGCAGGCCGAAGACGGCACTTGGTCGCTGGGCCAGGTTCCCGACCTGCAGGGAGCCATCGTGTCGGTGTCTCCAGACAACGGCGACATCCTGGCGCTGGTCGGCGGCTATGATTTCGCGCTCAGTCAGGTCAACCGCGCCATCACGCCCCGCCCGCCAGGCTCCGGCTTCAAGCCCTTCGTTTATGGCGCCGCACTCGAACAGGGCTACACACCGGCATCCATCATCAACGACGCCGCCTTCGCTCGGGGCGACTACCGCCCGCGCAATTTTGAAAACAATTTTGCTGGCCCGATCACCCTGCGCACAGCTTTGACCAATTCGCGCAACATCCCGGCCGTGCGGCTATACGAACAGCTGGGCTCGGAAGCAGTGCTGCCGTTTGCCAAGCGTTTCGGCATCGAGACCGACCATTTCCCGCAGGTCGACCTGACTGTGGCGTTGGGCAGCCAGGACGTGCCGCCCCTCCAGATGGCCGGCGCCTTTGCCACCATAGCCAATGGCGGTCAGAAAGTGACGCCTACCCTGATCAAGCAAATCCGCACGCTGGAAGGCCTCGTGCCGCAGCCGGTGCAGAGCGTTGCCTGTGGCAACCACTGCGAGTCCATCGCCTTCAATGAAATGCCGGCGGAGCAGATAGTAGACCCCCGTGTCGCCTTCATGCTAGGCAGCATGCTGCGGTCGGTAATCGAGGAAGGCAGCGGGCGTCGCGTCGGCCGGGAAATCCCCCGCAAGGACTTGATGGGCAAGACTGGCACCACCAACGGCCCGACGGAACTGTGGTTCACAGGCTTCAATCGCGACGTGGCGACAAGCGTGTTCATCGGCTTCGACCAGCCGCAACCACTTGGGGAAAGCGAGCAGGGTGCCACCGTGCCGGTGCCAATCTGGATCGACTATATGAAGGCTGCTCTG
>JBEDFR010000066.1:0-7965 GCA_041175045.1 Pseudomonadota bacterium
GCGAACTCTTCGCTGGCACCTCTGCAGGCAGCGGCTTCCGCTTCTCCGATCAGCGGCATAAAAGACCCGCACCGAGTGAGCCGGGAGACCGTGGCTCCCGGTGATGCGAGGGCACTCAGGATGAGTGCGGGTCAGCCGCAGAGCGGAGAAGCGGAAGCCGCTGCCGGGATCACAGTCACTATCTGTTCGCGGGCAGGCCCGCTCCCACGGGTCAGCGCCGAAGGATCACCAGCAACGCCCCCAGCGTCAGCGCCCCCGCCGCCACCAGGTAGTAACCCACCGCCGCGATGCCGTAATTCACCGCCAGCCAGGTCGCGATGTAGGGCGCCAGCGAGCCGCCCAGAATGCCCGCCAGATTGAAGGCCATGGACGCCCCCGTGTAACGCACCGCCGTCGGGAACTGCTCCGACAGCGCCGTGCCCAGCGGGCCGTAGGTCAGGCCCATGCAGGCCAGGCCCAGACACAGCAGCAGTGTCACCATCGCCGTGCCGCCCGCCGCGAACAGTGGGCCGAACACCAGGCCGAACAGCATGATGGCCACAGTGGCATAGATCAGCATCTGCAGGCGCCCCAGCCTGTCCGCCACCACAGCGGAAAGCGGAATCATGGCCGCGAAGAACAGCACGCCGATGATCTGCATGATCAGGAATTGCTGGCGCTCGAAGCCCAGCTGACTGGTGCCCCAGCTCAGGGTGAACACCGTCATCAGGTAGAACACCACGAAAGTCGTCGTCGCCATCAGCGTGGCCAGCACCAGCGTGCTGCCGTGCTCGCGGAACACGGTGACAATGGGCACCTTCACGCGCTCCTGCTTCTCGATGGCCGCCTGGAACGCTGGCGTCTCGGTGATCTGCAGGCGCACATACAGCCCCACGAACACCAGCAGCGCGCTGGCCAGGAAGGGCACGCGCCAGCCCCAGGCGAAGAACTGCTCCTCGCTGAGCACCGCCGTCAGGATCACGAACACCAGGGTCGAGAGAATGAAGCCGATGGGCGCGCCCAGCTGCGGGAACATGCCGTACCAGGCCTGCTTGCCGGGCGGCGCATTCTCGGTGGCCAGCAACACCGCCCCGCCCCACTCGCCGCCCAGGCCGATGCCCTGGCCGAAGCGACACAGCGCCAGCAGTGCAGGTGCCAGTATCCCGATGCTGGCATAGGTGGGCAGCAGGCCGATGATGACGGTGGACAAGCCCATGGTGAGCAGCGCCGCCACCAGGGTGGCCTTGCGCCCGATGCGATCGCCGTAATGCCCGAACAGCGCCGAACCCAGCGGCCGCGCGAAGAAGGCGAGCGCGAAGGTGGCCAGCGACTGCAGCGTGGCGGTGGCGGCGTTGTCGCCCGGGAAGAACAGCTGCGGGAACACCAGCACGGCGGCGGTGCCGTAGATGTAGAAATCGAAGAACTCGATGGTGGTGCCGATCAGGCTGGCGAAGAGGACGCGGCGGGGGCTGTTGCCACTGGCCTGCGTGTGGCCCGGGTTCTGGTCAAGGGTGGTAGGGATGCTGTCGCTCACTGGGGCCTGCCTGTTGATGAGGGTTGTTGTATGGAAGGAGTCACGCCGAATTGCGGCTCGCGTTGATATTGCCGAACAGCGAGCGCATCACCATTTTCTCGTACACCTCCAGATGCTCGGCCTCCTCGCTCTGGCGCGCCTCCTGAATGCGCATCAGCGCGTACTGCTGCACCGTCAGCAGCGGCAGCACCACACGTTCGCGCAACTGGATGCTCATGCGGCTGCGCGGATTGTCTTCCAGCAGCATCGTCTGCCCGGAGATCTTCAGCACCATGGCGCGGCTCGATTCGAACTCCTCGTGCAGCAGCGTCCAGAACGCGCCGAAACGCGGGTCCTGCTCCATGTAACGAGTGAGTTGGAAATTGGTCTTGCTCATGCTTTGCATGCTGTTGGCGATGAGCGCGCGGAAGAAACGCGAACGCTGGTAAAGCCGCACGCAGGCCTCGAGATTGCCGGCCTCTTCCTGTTCCCTGAGCGCACTGCCCAGCCCGTAGAAACCCGGCACATTCTGCTTGAGCTGACTCCACGCCCCCACGAAGGGAATCGCGCGCAAGTCACTGAAGGCCAGTTTCTTCGCGCCGCCGCGCCTGGAGGGCCGGCTGCCGATATTGGTCATGGCGTAGTAGTTCAGCGTGCTCATCTCTTCCAGATAGGGCAGGAACAGCGGGTGTTTCTTGAACGCTTCGTACGCTTTGTAACTCGACAAGGCCAGCGCCTCCAGCAGCGTGCGCTGCTCGTCGTCGAGTTCGCGCTCGGGACGGTCGTAGAGATTGTTTTCGAGCCCGGCAATCAGCAGCTGGGACATATTGTTGACCGCCGCCGCGCGGATGCCATAGAGCGTGCTGACCGTCTGGCCCTGAATGGTGAGCTGGATCTGGTTGCTCTCGATCTTCTTGCCCAGGGCCGCATAGAACAGATAGGTATCACCGCCGCCGCGGGCGGGCGGGCCACCGCGGCCGTCGAAGAAGATCACCTCGATGCCGGCCGCGCGGGACACGGCGGTGAGGTCTTCCTTGGCGCGGTAGATGGCCCAGTTCGCCATCAGATAGCCGCCGTCCTTGGTGCCGTCGGAGAAGCCGAGCATCACTGTCTGACGATGGCGCCGCTGTGCCAGATGTGCCTTGTACTGCTTGTTGGCGTAGATGTAGCGCATGGTCTCACCGGCGCGCTGCAGATCGTCCACCGTCTCGAACAGCGGCACGATGTCCACCGCCAGCGGCACGTCGGCCCAGCCGCAGAGCTTGAACAGGGCAAACGTGCGGGCAATATCCGAAGCGCCCCGGCAATTGCTGATGATGTAACGATGTGAGGCACGTGGCCCGTTCAGGCGCTGCACGGTGCGCATCACGCCGAAGGAGGCCAGGGTGTCGCGGATCACCGGGTCGTCGAAGCCAGCGCCATCGACATGACCCCTGCAATTGAGCAGGCAGTCGATCTGCTGCTGCCAGCCCATCTGCAGGATATGCGGGGGCAACAGGTCGCGGCGCTGGGCGATCACGGCCTCGAGCGCGGCGCCGATGACGCGGCTGTCCTGACGGATGTCCAGGCTGGCGAAGTGAAAACCGAACAGCTGCACCTTGCGGCGGAAGGAGCGCAGCAGTTCCTGATACAGCCCCTGGTGTTCCGCCACCAGCACCTGCTCGATGGCATCCAGCTCCTGCAGGAAGCCCTCCAGCGTCAGCGGCGTCTCCACGACCGCCTCGCTCAGCTCCTCGTGCAGCTGCTGCTCCAGCGCCTCCAGGCGCTTGTAGGTGCCGCGGAAACTCAGACGCCGCTTCAGTGCCCGGATGTTCTGGTGATAGCAGGACAGGACGGTGTAGCGCAGCTTGGCCGCTACTTTCAGGGTGGTGTCGGTGGTGACGAAGGGATTGCCGTCGCGATCGCCGCCTGGCCAGAAGCCCACGGTGATCAGCTCGGTGTTGGCGGTCACTGCCTCGGGATGGAAATCGGCCAGCTGATCGACGATCTCGCCGATGCCCGGATAGAAGATGTTGCCCAGATACCAGGACAGCAGCACCGCCTCGTCATAGGGCGTGGGCTTGGCTTTCTGGAAGAACGGCGTGTTGCCCAGCTGCTGCAGCAAGTCGCGCGCCGTGCCGATCGCGTTGCGGGAAATGGCCTCGGTCAGATCCGAGATGATGGCCAGCACCGGGCCGGTGTAAAACTGGGTCGGGTGGGCCGTGAGCACCACGCGCACGCCGAAGTGTTCCAGCAGCTGCTGCAGGGCGGCGCCGCGCTCGTCATCGCGCGCCCGCTCGACCAGCTGCAGCACGGGGCTCTTGCCCTCGATGCGGTGAATGCGGTTGTAGGACGCGTCTTCCAGTGCATCCACCAGCACCACCTGGCGCTCGACGTACTGGATGATCTTGAAGAGGAAGTGGATCTGCTCCTCCTCGGTGAAATGCGGGCGGTGCACCTCGAAGAAGCCGCGCACGATGTCGCTGGGGCTCTGGCCTTCCTCCAGCCCCCGGGCACAGGCCTCGCTGAGCAGAGGCAGCAGCGTGCCGGTCTGCTCCACGGCGTCCAGCGGCAGGGTCAGGAACAGGCTGTTGTAAAGCTGGAAATTCAGCTCCACCAGTTCGGCAAAGGTCTTGGCGACGTGATCAGTCATGGGGGCGATGTCCTCGGGGTTGCCGCAAGGGCGGGCGACTCACTTCAGCAGTTCGTCCAGGGTGAGACCGTAGCTGGGCACAAAGGTCTCCAGAAAATACTGCACTTCCGGCAGTTCGATGCGGTCGAGTCTGGCCTTGACGTCCTTCTCGGCCTGGGAGAATTCGAAGTTGCCCGCCAGCACTTCCGAGCGGCACTTGATGTAGGCGCACAGGGTGTCGGCGGCCTTGATCAACTGCAGGTGCTCGGCCGGGATCTCCTCGTGCAGCAGCACGCCGCGATAGGCACCCTGCAGGGACTCGGGCAGCAGCTTCAGCAGTTCCTGCTCGGCCTGCTTTTCCACGGCCTTGTAGGCCTGGGTGATGGCGGGGGAGTGATACTTGATCGGCGAGGGCATGTCGCCGGTGATCACCTCGCCGCAGTCGTGGTAGAGCGCAGCGACGACCACGGCGTTCACATCCAGGCTGCCGGCGAAATGCTGATTGCGGATCACGCCCAGCGCATGGGTGATGGTCGCCACCTCCCAGCTGTGCTCCATCACGTTCTCGTTGATGACATTGCGCTTGAGCCCCCAGCGCTGCAGCCAGCGGATCTTGCTGATGTAGGCGTAGAAGTGGCTTTGCAGGCGCTGGATCATGCCGAGGGCTCGTGTCAGATGAAGCTGAAGGTGGCCAGCGCGTTGGTCAGGTTGAGCAGCAGGAACAACATGCCGATGCGGCCCAGCGCCTTGCCCGGATCACTGCCCACGTAATAGCGCTTGACCAGGGTCAGCAGCAGGAAACTCCAGCCCACCGTGACCGCCAGCAGGGCCACATAGGGCGGCCAGTCGCGCTCGGCCACCAGCAGGCTGCCCGCCACGAAGAACAGGGCGGCCCACACCAGGTAGAACGTCCAGTAGGTCTGGGCCAGTCCGAAGCTCTGGCCACTGATGAGCCGAGCCAACGCGGAGGATGAGGCGGAAGAGTCGGTGCCCATGCTGGGGGGTCCTTGCAAAGCGTGAAGTACAGGGCACGGAGTGTAACGACTCGGCCAGTGTGCGGGCAACCGGACGCGGGCTGGCCGGGCGGCGCGCACGCGGCGACGAGAGCGGCTAGCGTGGTCGCAGACGGCGCAGCACGGCTTTCCACCAGTCGGCGCCCTGCTCCCGGGCCAGGCGGATATTGCGCTCGGGAATGCGGCCGGTGTCCGGATGTGCAGCAATGGCCTGCTCCACATCGTCCTCGCGCAGCAGATGGATCACCGGCCAGGGCGCCCGGTTGGTGTAGTGGGCAGCGTCGTCCGCCGGGCTGTCGGCGAAGAGATAATCGGGGTGAAAGCTCGCCAGCTGGAACTCGGCATCCATCGCCTGCTCTTCCAGCCAGGCCTGGGCCATCTCCAGCAGGTCGAGGTAAGCGAAGAAATCGGCCACGCCGTTGGCAAACACCAGCAGGGTCGTGGCGATCTGCGGTTCCTGCTGCAGACGCTGCAGCTCGTCGTGAAAGACGTGCAGCAGGGACTCTGTGTCACGGTGCCCCGTGACGGCCACGCGCACCCGGCCGGCATCGACCTCACGCCGCGCGAAGGGGCACAGATTCAGACCGATGACGATTTCGTCCAGCCAACGGCGGATGCCCTGCTCCACTTCGTCCCGTTCGGCCGTTGTCAGCGTGTCGGCGCTCATGCCGGCTTGCTCCCGGGCGCTGACTTGCTCCTGGCCCGGGGCTTGCTCTTGCCCGCCTCCGGCTTCTTGCGCTTGCTGGTACTGGCAGCCTTGCCCGAGGCCTTGAGTTTCTTCGGCCCCTTGTAGCTGCCGGGCAGCTCCTTGATCTTGCGCGATTCCAGCTGCACGTTCAGATAGCGCTCGATGGAGGCCTTGAGGTTCCACTCCTGCGGCCCGATCAGCGCCACGGCCAGGCCCTGCTCGCCGGCGCGCCCGGTGCGACCGATGCGGTGCACATAGTCGTCACCCTTGCGCGCCATGTCGAAGTTGATCACCAGATCGATGCCTTTCACGTCCAGCCCGCGCGAGGCCACGTCGCTGGCGATCAGCACCTTGAGCTTGCCCTCGCGAAAGGCGGTGATAGTGGCGTTGCGCACATCCTGCTTCACTTCGCCGTGCAGATAGCCAGCGCGCTGATCGCGGTAGCGCATCACGCCGCACAGATGCGTGGCCTGGTCGCGGGTGTTGCAGAACACCAGAGCACGCTCGAAGCTCTCGTGCTCCAGCAGCCACAGCAGCAGTTTTTCCTTGTGCTTGTCGTCGTCGGCCAGGATGTATTGCTGGCGGATGGACTCGTGCTGCTCGCGGGCCGAATTGATCTGCACCCGCACCGGGGCATTGAGCACCTGCAGCAGGCGGCGCACGCCGGCAGGCAGGGTGGCCGAGAGCAGCATGGTCTGCCGGGCCTGGTTGCAGGTGGCGATGATGGCCAGCACGTCCTCGCTGAAACCCATCTCGAACAGGCGGTCGGCCTCGTCCAGCACCAGATGCTCCAGATTGCTGAACAGCGTGCTGCCCTCGTTCACCAGCTCCAGCGTGCGGCCAGGGGTGGCGATGAGAATCTGCGGGTCGCGCCGCAGCAGCGCGCGCTGCACCTTGAACTCCTGGCCGCCGGTGATCACGCCGACCTTGAGGCCACAATAGCTGCCGAGCTTCTCGCATTCCTTGCCGATCTGCCGCGCCAGTTCGCGCGTGGGCACCAGCACCAGGGCACGCGTGCCGGTGCGCTCGCCCGGCTTGCTGATCAGACTTTGCAGGATCGGCAGCAGGAACGCGGCGGTCTTGCCGCTGCCGGTGGCGGCATTGACGAGCAGGTCGCGGCCCTGCAGGGCCAGCGGAATGGCCTGCTGCTGCACGGGGGTGGGTGTCTCGAAGCCCATCTTGTCGATGGCCTTGAGCAGACGCTGGTCCAGGGAAAGATCGGCAAACACGGCGGAAAACTCGGCAAACGAACGAGCGCGCACCTTACCACCCCGTGCTGGCTTTGCAATCAGAATATCCAGCCGGGGGGCGCGGCGGGTATAGTCGGCGCTCGCCTCGCGGCACGCATCGACGTGCGCCGCCCACGCTATCGGACCCGCTCGTGACTGACTACCTGCTGCTGTTCCTGAGTGCCTTCCTCGCCGCCACGGTGCTGCCTTTCTATTCCGAGGCCTGGCTGTATCTGCAGCTGCAGGAGGCTGAAGGCATGACCCAGATCGTCATTCCCGTGCTGGTGGCCGGCAGCGGCAATGTGCTCGGCGCTTGTGTGAACTGGTGGCTGGGGCGCAGCCTGCTGCGCTTTGCGGACCGCCGCTGGTTCTATTTCACGCCAGCCCAGATTGCCCGGGCACAGACCCAGTTCCAGCGCTACGGGCGCTGGACACTGTTGTTCTCGTGGGTGCCGGTGGTGGGCGACCCGCTGACGCTGATCGCGGGGCTGCTGCGGGTGCCCTTCGGCGGCTTCGTGCTGCTGGTGACGGCGGGCAAGCTGGCGCGCTATGCCGTGGTGGCGTGGCTGGCGGTGTAGGGTCGGCGGCTCAGAATGTGTCGTCGAACTCTGCTGCGTCCGTGCGGACTGGTGCGGGCAACTTGCTGGATTTCTTGCTGCGAGTGCGCGCGACCGCCCTCCCGATCTCAGGACCACTGCCGACGCCCGCCTCATGGATCGCGGGCAACGCACTGCCGCGCCCTGGGCGAATGAGGCCGATCGGCGGCCGGGGGAGATACTCGCGACTGCTTTCGAGGCGCGGAAAGAGATCAGCGACATCGGCGTGGAAAACCTTGCAGAGGCTCTCCAGGGTGTCGATGGTGACATTCTGGTCCAGGTTTTCGATGCGCATGATGGTGGACTGGGCCACCCCGATCTTGCGGGCGAAATCGC
>JBEDFR010000067.1:0-5568 GCA_041175045.1 Pseudomonadota bacterium
CACCCAGCACGTTGTGCGGCTGCTGGCCCGTCGCGCCGGTATCCGGGAGTTCGACGTCGGCTATTGCGGGCTGAAGGACCGGCAGGGCGTGTGCGAGCAGTGGTTCAGTCTTTGTCAGCCAGTGCCGGCAGCGCTGGACCTGACAGACCTGCCGGCGCACGGCATCGAAGTGCTGGCGCAGACGCGCAACGCACGCAAGCTGCGGCGGGGCAGCCACCGGGCGAATCGCTTTCGCCTGCGCCTGAGGGATCTGGCGTGGCGCGAAGCGGGCGCCGGTGATGCCGACACGTTGCGGCAATGGCTGAGTAAGAGGCTGGGGCAGATCGCGTGTCGAGGGGTGCCCAACTATTTCGGCGAGCAGCGCTTCGGCCGCGAGCAGAACAACGTGGCCCAGGCACTGCGGCTCTTCAGCGGCGAGTTGCGCCTGCCGCGGGGCCAGCGCCGGGGGCTGTTGCTGTCGGCGGCCCGCTCGCAGCTGTTCAATGCCGTGCTGAGTCGCCGCATCGAACAGCAGTGCTGGGACAGCCGACTGCAAGGCGAGGTGTGGAATCTGCAGGGCAGCGACACTGTCTTCGCCGAGAACGCCTGGACGCCGGAGCTGCAGGCGCGGCTGGAGCACTTCGACATCCATCCCACCGGGCCCCTGTGGGGCGCAGGCGAGTTGCGCAGCAGTGAGGCGACCCGGGCCCTGGAAGAGGCGGTCTGCGCGCAGTGGCCCGTACTGTGCGAGGGGCTGGCAAGGGCAGGTCTGAGTCAGGAGCGGCGCGCCCTGCGATTGCTGGTGCAGAGACTGCGCTGGGAGTTCGTCGGCGAGGCTGATGTGATCATCGAGTTTGCATTGCCGCCCGGCGCGTATGCCACGGCTGTGTTGAGGGAGGCGTGTTTTCTGAAAGAGGCAGCAAGCGAGTGAGCAATGTGAATCTTGCCGGCATCGGCATGACATCCCAGCGTACCAGAGAGCGTCTGGTGGGGCGGCTGATCGAACAGGGCATCAAGCACTGGGCGGTGCTGGACGTGATCCGCAGCACGCCGCGCCACATCTTCCTGGAAGAGGCGCTGGCCCATCGCGCCTATGAGGACGTGGCGCTGCCCATCGGTTTCAACCAGACTATCTCCCAGCCCTATATCGTGGCGCGGATGACCGAGGCCGTGCTCAACAATCACCCGGCGCTGGTGGACGGCAAGCTCGGCAATGTCCTGGAAGTCGGCACTGGCTGTGGGTACCAGACGGCGATCATCGCTCCGCTGGCGCGCCGCATCTTTTCGGTGGAGCGCGTCAAGCCACTGCTGGACAAGGCACGCGCAAACCTGCGCCTGCTCGGCCTGCACAACGTCCATTTCAAGCACGATGACGGCAGTCAGGGCTGGAAGGAGAGGGGTCCGTTCGACGCCATCATCGCCGCTGCCGCACCGCAGCAGGTGCCGCAGGAATTGCTCAATCAACTGGCCGACGGCGGCCGGCTGATCATTCCGGTGGGCGGTGATGATGGGCAGGAACTGCGGCTGATCACCCGCAGCGGCGACGAATTTCACACCGAAGTCGTGGCAGCGGTGCGTTTCGTGCCCTTGTTCATTGGTGCCGTGCATGCCTGAGTCAGGCGGGAGACCCATGGAAAGTGCAGTCGATCATCGTTCTCCTGCCACGCTAAGGTCACGCGCGGTGACGCTGTGCAAGGGCATGGCCATGGGCATCGCCGACTCGGTGCCGGGTGTGTCGGGCGGCACCATCGCGGTGATGGCTGGCATCTATGAGGAACTGATCGAGTCGCTGCGGCGTCTCAATCCTGTCACGTTGTATTCCTACCGCCGGCTCGGGCTGGTCGAGTTCTGGCGTGCCGTCAATGGGGGATTCCTGCTGGCGCTCGTTCTCGGCATTCTGCTCGCGCTGTATGTCAGCGCGGGTGCAGTGCTCTACCTGCTGGAACACGAATATCCGCAGATCATGGCTTTCTTTTGTGGTCTGGTGCTGGCATCCACCTGGTATCTGCGGCAACAGATCAGCCGCTGGGATCTGCGCGCGCTATGCTGGCTCGCCCTGGGAGTGTTCGTTACCCTGCTGATTTCCTTCGCCAATCCCTTGCAGGGCAATACCAGCCTGCCTGCGCTGTTTCTCTGCGGGGCGGTGGCGATCTGCGCCATGATCCTGCCTGGCATTTCCGGTGCCTATGTCCTGCTGCTGCTGGGCGTCTACGACTACGTGCTGCAGGCACTGCGCGCCCTGCAATTCGAGGTGATTATGGTGTTTGCCAGCGGATGTGCGGTTGGTCTGTTGAGTTTTTCCCACCTGCTGTCATGGACGTTTTTCTACTTTCGTCAGCAGACCTATGCCTTCCTCACCGGTATGCTCGCTGCGTCGTTGCTGGTGCTGTGGCCGTGGAAGCTTGCCCCCGAGGGAGTGCCTGCGCAGTTTCTCAGCCCGGCCGCTTATGCGGCCGCAACAGGGCAGTCGGTGTCCGAATTGATGGTCTTGCTGATGCTCCTGCTGGGCTATGCAGTTGTGGCCGGCTTTGCCACAATCTCTGCAGGAAGACGTGTATGAGGAAAACCATGCTTAGACGAAAGCTGCCTGCTGACACCCGCGCGATGCGCAACGGCCTGTGCCTGGCAGGAGCGTTGCTGCTGCAGGCGTGTGGCGGCAACTATCAGGCGCCCTTGGAGGATCAGAGTGCGGTGCTGGAACGCTCGCCGCCTCCCATCTATTCGACGTCCAGTGTCTCCTCGGCTACCGGAGCCATCAGCACTTCAAACGCCGTGGGGACCACCAGTGCCCCAGCCACCACAGCGGCCCGCACTGTCGCTGCCGGTGTTGCAGTGCAGCCGGCGCCAGGCGTCAGTGTCAATGTCGTCAACGAGAACGCTGGTATTCGTCGCAGCGCTTTGGGCAGAGCCCCACTGGGTGGTTCGGCTGCACCTTCCAGCGCGCCGGCTTCTGCGACGGGACAGGACAGCACGACAGTCCCGGCTGTCACCCCGGGGCTGTCCGCTCAAGGCTCGTCGGATGCACAGCGCCATACCGTGGTCCGGGGGGATACACTCTATTCCATCGCCTGGCAGTATTCCGTTGATGTTCGGGCTCTGGCGCTGGCGAACAATCTCAATGAGCCCTACACCATTTATCCGGGGCAGGAACTGTCCGTGAACATCTCGGGGGTCTCGCGTAATGCCGTCGCGGCAGTTCCCACGTTGCCGGCTGCGCCAGCGGGGGATGCCCTGCCTGCCGCCACGGCAGTCCGAGCCCCGACATCTGCCCCGGAGCGTCGCACTGGCAATGTACCCAGCAAGGTGGTGGATGACATCACCTGGCAATGGCCCGTGCAGGGGCGCGTGGTGCGCTCCTTCAGTGCCAGCTCGAGTGCCACCAGTCGTGGCATCGACATCGGGGCAAGAGAAGGCGATGCCGTCTATGCCGCCGCCGATGGCGATGTGGTCTACTCTGGACGGGGCATTCAGGGGCAGGGCGATCTGATCATTATCCGCCACAGTGCCCGTCATCTGAGTGCCTATTCCCACAATAGTGCCATGCTCGTCCAGGAAGGCGCCCGGGTGCGCGCCGGCGACAAGATCGCCGAGGTGGGCAGGGATTCCCGCGGTGCTGAGCTGCTGCATTTCGAGGTCCGGGTGGACGGCGCCGCCGTGGACCCTGCCCGCTATATGCCTTGATCGAAAAACCCGCAATTCTTCCTCTTTAGTCCCGTTGCTCCCTCGCTAAAACGCTTTTTCAGCGTGTTCGAGCCTGTTTTTCGGCCCGAAAATATCCCCTTATTGACGGGAAGGCTGCGTTGTTGCAGGCCAAAACCGAGTGCTAGCATCCCCTCGCAGGCATCAATTCGAGCAGTAGTGCGCTGCTTCAGTCCCCACCCCCCACGGAAGATCAGGAGAACACTATGGATGAGATCGTCGATTACGACACCGAGACGGATGACCACCTGCGCGAGGATGCCTCGCCGGAAACGCCCCCCGACGCTGCTGAGGACACCCTGGCGGAAGCTGCCCCCGACCTGGCCCTCGCGGATGGCACCCGGCTGTATCTGAACTCTATTGGCCATGCCCGCCTGTTGACAGCGGAAGAAGAAAAGGAATGTGCCCGTCTGGCCCGGCGCTCCGATGACGAGGGCAGACGTCGACTGATCGTCAGCAACCTTCGCCTCGTGGTGCGTATCGCCCGTCGCTACGCACCGCGGGGAATGGCCATGATGGACCTGGTGCAGGAAGGCAACATGGGCCTCATGCGCGCCGTTGAGAAATTCGATCCCGAACGCGGGTTTCGTTTTTCCACCTATGCCACGTGGTGGATCAGGCAGAACATCGAACGCGCGATGATGAATCAGATGCGCACCATACGACTGCCCATCCATGTGGTGAAGGAACTCAATGCCTGTCTGCGCGAATCACGCCGTGTGCTGCGGGAACACAACCAAAGCGCCTCCACGGAGCAGATCGCCCAGAGTCTGGGCAAGCCGGTGGCGAGCGTCCGGCATCTGCTGGCCGTCAACGAGCCCGTTGTTTCCATCGACAGTCCTGTGCAGCCCGGACAGGAGCAGAGCATTCTGGAGGCAGTGCCGGACGATGCGGACAAGGTACCCATGGCCATCCTGCAGGACGAGGAAGTGCGGGAACGCCTGCAGGGCTGGCTGCACCGGCTGACGTCCCGCCAGAGCGAAGTGCTTGCCAGGCGCTTCGGCCTGCTTGGCTTCGAGAGCGGCACGCTCGAGGAAGTCGGCAAGGCGGTCGGCCTGACGCGGGAACGTGTGCGGCAGATCCAGCTGGAGGCACTGGAGCGCTTGCGTCAGATGGCAGGAGAGAGTGGTTTCAATCGGGAAAGCTGGTGAGAGGTCAATAAAAAGGCAGGGTTCTTTCGAGCCCTGCCTTTCACCTTAAATCAGATAGTTATATGGGTTACTTTATCAAATACTGAAGCTTTCCTGGCACGTTCTTCCACTTGTCAGCATCTTCCAGCGCTGGTTTCATCTCGGTGATGTTCGACCACTTCTGTGCGAGTTCGGCGTTCAACGCCAGGAACACCTGCTGCTCTTCCGGCAGTTCGTCCTCGGCATAGATGGCATCCACGGGACACTCAGGCTCGCACAGGGCGCAATCGATGCACTCATCGGGGTGAATCACCAGAAAGTTCGGGCCTTCATAGAAACAATCCACCGGGCAGACTTCCACGCAGTCAGTGTGTTTACACTTGATGCAATTCTCGCCAACAACAAATGTCATGATCTCTCCGTCAATGTCGAGCCCGGCATGCCGGGAAGGTATGCGGGGGCCTGTCAAAAAAGTGCGGCAATTATAAGGAGGATGCTGCGCACAAGGAAAATCCTTTTTCTGATATCGCTTATTCGCCGTCTGTCAGCGCCTTGAGGCGGTAGAGCAGATTCAGCGCCTCGCGGGCGCTCAGCTCGTCGGGATTCAGGGTTCTGATCATGTCCAGCGCCGGATGCCCGGGTGCGGCAGCGAACAGGTCTGCCTGCAGCGGGGCAGTGGTGCTGGCGGCTGCAGTGGCACGCTGGGTGTTGACGCTGTGCTGCTCCAGCTGGCGCAGGCGTTCCCGCGCCTGCCGGATCA
>JBEDFR010000068.1:0-12061 GCA_041175045.1 Pseudomonadota bacterium
GTTGTATGCCGCGAGGGCGAGGGCCGCCGCAGCTGTTCTTGACGCTGCGCAGCTTTACACCAGGCGTCACGAGGGCGCAATCCACTTCCGCTCAAGACAAGGCGCGGTCAGTTCGCTTACACTGCCGGCCAGCTTTTTCGCCCTCATCCGACAACAACAACGAGGTTTTCCATGTCCCGATTCCCCCGTGCCGGCCTGGTGGCCGCCCTCACGCTCGGCCTGCTGGCCGGCAATTCCCAGGCCGCTGAACTCTCGCTGGTACGCTACGGCCCGGCGGGGCAGGAAAAGCCCGGTCTGGTGGATGCCCAGGGCCAGCTGCGCGATCTTTCCGCCCATATCCGCGACATCACCCCCGACGTTCTCTCCGACGAGTCCCTGGATGCCATCGCCGCCATCCCGCTGGCCGACCTGCCCGTGGTGCCGGGCAACCCGCGGCTGGGCGTGCCGCTGACGGGCATCGGCAAGATCATCGCGGTGGGCTTCAACTACGTGAACCACGCTGCCGAGATGCAGGTGGAACTGCCCACCGAACCGCTGATCTTCATGAAGGCCACCTCTGCCCTGACTGGCCCCTTCGATGACGTGATCCAGCCGCGCAACGGCCACAAGCTCGACTATGAGTCCGAACTGGTGGTGGTGATCGGCAAGCGCGCCCAGTACATCAGCGAGGCCGAGGTGTGGGAGTACATCGCCGGCTACACCGTGGGCCACGATGTCTCCGAGCGCGCCTTCCAGCGCGAGCGCGGCGGCCAGTTCACCAAGGGCAAGAGTGCCGACACCTTCGCCCCGGTGGGCCCGCATCTGGTGACGCGCGACAGCATCGAGGAGGTGCAGAATCTGGCCGTGTGGTCCGAGGTCAACGGCGAGATGCGCCAGCAGGGCAACACCGCCGACATGGTGTTCGGCGTGGCGAAGATTGTCAGCCATCTGAGCGAGTTCATGACGCTCTACCCGGGGGACATCATCTTCACCGGCACCCCCGCCGGCGTGGGCGACGGCATGGTGCCGCCGGTGTATCTGAAGCCTGGCGACGTGGTGCGGCTGGGCATCGAAGGGCTGGACGAGCAGCGCCAGACCATTGTGGCCCCGCGCTGATGCCAGATTTCGTCAGCAGCGGATTACAAAAAGTCACACAAAGCGCGGCGGCGCGGGTTCTTGCCTGATTAGATTCTGTGCATACTGCGCCGCTGACAGAACCCACAACAGTACAAGAATTGCGCGCTGCCTCGCTGCGGTGCCCCTCGAAAGACAAAGGCCTGGAGTTTCCCTATGAAAGTGCGTTTCGTCCCCGCGCGGCTGACTGCCATGCGTTCGCGTTCTACCGTCATGACCCTTGCCGCTGCAGCGCTCCTGCTGTCTGCCGCGACTGCCTCGGCCCAGGATGCGGCGACCGGCGGTGAGTCCACCGTGACTTACCCCGCCGAGTTCTTCGCGCAGTACGAGCCCTATTCCGTCAACGACATGCTCAATCGCATCCCCGGCATCAACCTGGCGATGGGTGGTGGCGGCAACAACGGCGGCCCGGGCAGCTCCGGCGGCGCCGACCGCCGCGGTCTGGGTGCCGGCGGTGACCAGATCCTCATCAACGGCCGTCGCATTGCCGGCAAGGAAAACGAGGGCAACGCCCAGCTGGCGCGCATTCCCGCCAACCAGGTGCAGTACATCGAGATCATCCGTGGCACCTCCGGCGATCTCGACGTGCGCGGGGGCGCGCAGGTCATCAACATCGTGCTGCTGGAAGCCGAGACGCGTTCCAGCATCGCCGCGGAAGTGAACGTGGACCACTACTTCGACGGCACCCTCGACCCGGGGGGCTCCATCTCCTGGACGGGCCAGAGCGGCGCCCTGAGCTATCTGCTCAGCGCCTCGGCCGAACCGCGCTATGAATTCCGCGACGGCAACGAGACCAGCATCCTGCCGGATGGCCGCCCCAACGACATCGTGGAGCGTCTGGAAACGCGTGATCAGACCACCAAGGTCATCACCTCCAATATCGGCTATGACCTGACGCTGAGTGACCGCGTCAACTTCAACGTGCAGCTGACCGAGGCCGACCCGCCCGCGACTGCCGAACGCACTATCGTCGACTACACCGCGCGCCCGAACCCGGTGGTGGACAGCGAGTACGACCGCATCCCCGCCACCAACGAGACCTGGGAGATCGGCGGCGACTACGAGCACACCTTCGCCAGCGGCGCCCGTTTCAAGACCCTGTTCATCGTCAACGAGAACGACACCGAAAGCACCCGCGAGGCCTATGACATCGTGGCGGGCAAGGCCGACAAGTTCCTCTATCTGGCCAACCAGGCGGTGAACAAGGAGCGCATCATCCGTTCCACCTATGCCTTCGATCTGAACGAGGCCCATGCGCTGGAAGTCGGCGTCGAGCGCGCCCAGACCATCCTCGACGCGCAGCTGCAGCTCGGGGTGAAGCGAGCCGGCGTCACCTCCCCCGCCTTCGGAGGCCTGGTGCCCAGCACCAACACGGACGCCCTGGTGGAAGAGATGCGCTACGAGTACTTCGTGGTGAACAACTGGCAGATCAACGACAGAATGGCACTGGAAAGCACGCTGCTGTTCGAGACCTCCACCATCGAGCAGAGCGGCGATGTGCGCCGCAAGCGTGACTTCGACTTCGTGCGTCCCAAGATCGACTACCGCTTCGATATCACCCCGTCCATGCAGTTACGCGCCTCCATCGAGAAAGACGTCGCGCAGCTGAGCTTCGCGGACTTCACCGCCAGCGTGGCCGGAGGCGACGACGATCAGACTGCACTGGCCGGCAACCCGGAACTGGTGCAGGAAAAGTCCACCCGTTACGAAGCCAACCTGGAATACCGTCTGCCCAACGATGCCGGTGTGCTCAGCAGCCGTGTGTTCTACCACGATCTGGAAGACGTGATTGACAAGGTGGATGTCTCCACCCGCACCACGATCCAGTCTGCCAACGGCAATATCGGCGACGGCAAGCGTTACGGCGCCAACCTGGATGCGAGTCTGCGTCTGGGCTTCATCGGTGCCCCGCAGATGCTGCTGACCTCGAGTCTGCAGCTGGAAGATTCCAGCGTGACCGACCCCTTCCTGGGCATCGATCGTCGTCTGCGTCAGGCCGGTCGCGGCAGCTTCCGTCTGGGCTTCCGTCATGACATCCCGGAGCGCAGCCTGAACTATGGCTTCAACTTCAACCATGGCTTCTACGGCAATCGCAAGGCCTATGACATCGACAAGATCGAGGACTACAACAGCGGCGACTTCCTGACCTTGTTTGCGGAGACAGTCGGGTTTGCAGGTCTGACCTACCGCTTCGAGGCGATGAATGCGCTGGAAGGCGAGCGCTGCCGCGAGCGTTCCCGCTATGTGGGCGGCACCATTGCGACTGGTCGGCTGGCCGAGATCGAGGATTCCTGCAGCAACACCGGCCTGAAGCTGGCGCTGAAGATCCGCGGGACGTTCTGATCCCACACCGGCTCTGCCAGCGGATGGCAGTGTCCAACGTAAGTGGTACTCCTGCCATGCCCATCGTCGGCAAGCTGAACACCCTCACCATCACCCGCCAGGTACCCTTCGGGGTCTACCTGGACGGTGGGGTGCTGGGCGAGATCCTGCTGCCGCGACTCGAGGTGCCAGCCGGTGCCGTGCTGGGCAGCGCGGTCGAAGTCTTCGTCTATCACGACTCGGACGATCGGCTCATCGCCACCACCCGCACGCCGCGAGCACGGGTGGGGCAGTGCGTGTCGCTGCGCTGCGTGCAGGTCAATCATGCCGGGGCCTTTCTGGACTGGGGCCTGCCCAAGGACTTGCTGGTGCCCTTCGGCGAGCAGCGCGTGCCCATGCGGGAGGACAACAGCTATGTGGTGTATGTCTATCTCGACAAGCCGAGCGGGCGCATCGCGGCTTCCTCCAAACTCGATCACTGGCTGAGCGAGGACGGCTGCGGTTTCGCGGCCATGCAGCCAGTGAATCTGCTGGTGTGCGGACGCACGGATCTGGGTTTCAAGGCCGTGGTCGATGGCACCCACCTGGGGCTGATCTTCAAGACAGAGGTGCTGCAGCCTCTGCGTATGGGGCAGAAGCTCAAGGGCTTCGTGCGCCGCGTGCGCGAGGATGGTCGGCTGGATCTGTGTCTGCAGAAGCAGGGGCAGGAGGTGCGGGACGAACTCGCCGAGCTGATTCTGGCGCATCTGGCGGCTCATGGGGGCGTCTCCCCGCTGTGCGATCACAGCACGCCGGAAGCCATCCACGCTGTTTACAAAGTGAGCAAAGGCAATTACAAGAAGGCCATCGGTGGCCTGCTCAGGAAGGGCCTGATCGTGGTGCACCCGGACCACATCGCGCTGGCGCCGGCCTCGCCGTGGAAGCGTGCGGGGCGGCCGCAGCGCTGACTCGGCGAATCCTGTGGGCGGGGCGCATCTGACTTCTGTGGCAGCGGGCCCGCCCTCGATAAGGTCGCCTGCAAGCAGGCTCCAACAGTGATTCAATTCAGGAGAACATCCGCTTTGCCTCAGCCAGAGATCCTCCCCCTCGACTTCGACGACTGCTGCAACCAGATGTTGGAATTCGGTTACGAAGTCTCCCCTTCGGAACTGCATGGCCTGCTCTCAGGCGTGGTCAGCACCGGCGTGAAAATCCGTCCCGACAGCGTCATCACCCTGGTGCTCAAGCATGTGGACGCCGACACCTGCTCCGAGCGCAATCGCAGCACCCTGCTTGCCATGCACGCTTTCATCGAACGCGAGATGTTCAGCGAGGATTCGCGCTACACCCTGTTCCTGCCCGATGACGAGCTGGACCTGGGTCAGCGCCTGCGCTGCCTGGCCGCCTGGTGTCAGGGCTTTCTGGTAGGCTTCGGCACCGCCAGCGCGCAGAAGCAGATCGCGCACTTCAGCGCCGAGACCGAAGAGGCGCTCAAGGACATCGTCAACATCGCGAATCTGTCCGAGGACCTCGATGCGGCTGAAGATGAGGTGAACGAAGCGGCCTATGTCGAGCTGGTGGAATATCTGAAAGTGGCCGTGCTGCTGATGAGCAGTGAACTGCTGCAGAGCACGCGCCGCGATGGTTGAATGAACGGAGACTTGCGAAAGATGAAGAACCTCTTGTGCCCGCGCGCCCGCCCTTCGCTGCTTCGGCGCCTGCGGGCGCTGGCGCTGGGCGTGGCACTGGCCGGCGCGAGCAGCGAACTTGCGCTGGCGCAGCAGAACTTCGATGTCACCGAGGCCTCGCTGCGCGAGCTGCAGCTGGCGCTGACCGCCCGACGCGTCAGCTCGGTCGAACTGGTCGACGCCTATCTGGCGCGCATTGCCGCGTATGACGACCAGGGCCCCGGCCTCAATGCCCTGATCCACCTCAACCCGCAGGCCCGCGCACAGGCGGCCGCGCTGGATGCCGAGCGCCGGCAGTCCGGTCCGCGCAGTCCCCTGCACGGCATCCCCATCGTGCTCAAGGACAATTACGCGACGCTCGACATGCCCACCACCGGTGCCTCGCGGGCGCTGCAGGACTTCATGCCAGCGGCCAATGCCACCGCCGTGCAGCGGCTGCTCGACGCCGGGGCCATCGTCCTGGGCAAGACCAATCTGCATGAGTTCGCCTATGGCATCACCACCATCAGCTCCCTGGGCGGGCAAACCCGCAATCCCTACGACCCGGCGCGGGTGCCGGGCGGTTCCAGCGGGGGCACGGCGGCGGCGGTGGCCGCCAGCTTCGCGGCCGTCGGCATGGGCTCGGACACCTGTGGCTCCATCCGCATTCCCGCCGCCTTCAACAATCTGGTGGGCCTGCGTCCGACCAAGGGGCTGGGCAGCATCCACGGCATCATGCCGCTGTCCTCCACCCAGGACGTCATCGGCCCGCTGGCGCGCTCCACCGAGGACCTGGCCATCGTGCTGGACATCATCGCCGGGCACGACCCACAGGACGCCGCCACGGCGGTCATGCGCGAGCGGCCACGTCCCGCGTTCTGGAATTCCCTGCACGAGGCGTCGTTTGCCGGGGTGCGCATCGGGCGCCTGAGGCATTACCACGACAGCGCCGAGCCCGAGGTGAAGGCCGCCCTGGACGCCGCGCTGGCGCGCATGCAGGCGCTGGGCGCCGAGGTGGTGGATGTGGAGATTCCCGCGCTGGCCGATCTGCTGGCGCGCTCCGGGCTGATCGCCCAGGAATTCGAGACCGATCTCAACGCCTGGCTGGCCGCCTTCACCCCGGCCGGCCAGACGCCGACCACCCTGGAAGCCATCGTCGCCAGCGCCGCGCATCACGAGGCGGTAGACACCGTGCTCACGCGCAGTGCCGAGGCCGAACAGGATCCGGCGCGTTATCAGGCGGCACTGGCCGCGCGCCAGGAGCTGCGCGCCGCGCTGAACGCCGCCATGACGGCTGCCGGTGTCGAGGTGCTGGCCTATCCACCGGCAGGCGCCCTGCCTGTCACCATCGGGGAAGCCCAGCCGGGCAATCATTGCAGCCTGAGCGCCAATTCGGGCTATCCGGCGCTGTCCGTGCCGGCCGGCTTCAGCGCGCAGGGGCTTCCGGTAGGCATCGAGCTGCTGGGCGCGGAGTTCGCCGACGAGCGCCTGGTGGCATTGGGCCATGCCTGGGAACAGGCCACGGGCCTGCGTCGCCTACCGGCCAGCACGCCGCCCCTGGGGCGCCGGCCACCGGCCGCGGCCGGGCAGGACAACACAGACGTCGGGACGGCCCTGGCCATCCATCACGAGGACACACCATGAGCAGTTGGGACAACGCCTTCAAGGGCAGCACGAAGACCGGCATGGTCGGTTCACACAGTTTCGGCGGGGCGGGCAGCTTCTTCCGCACGCCCTATGCGCGCGAGCTGAGCGGCGTCGATGTCGCCGTCAGCGGGGTGCCGCTGGACATCGCCACCACCAATCGCTCCGGCGCCCGCCTGGGCCCGCGAGCCATCCGCCAGGCCTCGCTGTCCCTGGCCTGGGAGCGTCCCTGGCCCTGGCAGACCGACCCGTTCAGTGCACTGGCGGTGGTGGACTACGGGGACTGCGAGAACAACAGCGGCGGCGGACTGCTGAGCGTGGCCCACATCGAGTCCCATGTGCAGCGGATTCTGGAGGCGGGCGCGGCCTCGCTGCTGCTGGGCGGGGATCATTTCATCAGCTACCCGAGTCTGTGCGCCCATGCGAAATTCCACGGCCCGCTCAGTCTGATTCACTTCGATGCGCACACCGATACCTGGCCCTCCTCGGGCCATGGCATCAATCACGGCACCATGTTCTACAAGGCCGCCAAGGAGGGCATCGTGCGTCCCGAGTCCTCGGTGCAGATCGGCATCCGCACCACCAACGAGGACACCCTGGGCTACCAGATCCTCTCGGCCGCCGACGTGCATCGCCAGGGCACGGCCGCCATCGTGCAGCAGATTCGGGAACGCGTGGGCCAGAATCCCGTCTACCTGACCTTCGACATCGACTGTCTGGACCCGGCCTTCGCGCCTGGTACGGGCACGCCGGTGCCGGGCGGACTGTCGTCCTTCCAGGCGCTGGACATCATCCGGGGGCTGGTGGGCATCCATCTGGTGGGCATGGACGTGGTGGAAGTGGCGCCCGCCTATGACCATGCGGAGATCACCGCGCTCGCCGCAGCCCAGATCGCCATCGAACTGCTGTGCCTGTACGCCCAGTCGCGTGCCGGCCGTCAACAGAAGCAGGCGCCGCAGCGCCCCTGACAGGAGAGACGTGTGAGCGAGACGCCGCAGCACCCGACCGCGAACGCCAGCAGCGCCTGGAACCCCCGTGACGCCGAGGAACTCTATGCCGTCAAGACCTGGAGCGCCGGTTTCTTCGGCGTCAACGACAAGGGGCACGTCAGCGTGCATCCTGTGCCTGGCTCCGAGCTGGAGATTGACGTCACCGAGGTCATCGACGCAGCGGTCAAGGAGGGTTGCAGCTTTCCGCTGATCCTGCGCTTCCAGGACATCATCAGTGCCCGCGTGCGCCGCCTCAATCTGACTTTCCGCGAGGCGATTGCCGAGGCGGGCTATCAGGGCGAGTACCGCAGCATCTACCCGATCAAGGTGAATCAGCTGCACGAGGTGGTGGCCGAGGTCATGGAGGCCGGCAAGCCGTTCAATATCGGCCTGGAGTGCGGCTCGCGCGCCGAGCTGATGGCGGCACTGGCGCTGGTGAGCGACGACACGCTGCTGCTGTGCAACGGCGTCAAGGATCACTCGATGCTGACACTGATGCTCAACGCCCAGCAGCTCGGCCAGCAGGTGCTGCCCGTCATCGAGAAATACAGTGAATTCGAGCAGCTGATGGTGCTGGCGGATCAGCGTGGCCTGGTGGGCGACAAGGCGCCTCGCATGGGGGTGCGGGTCAAGCTGTCCACGCGCGGCGCGGGCCGCTGGTTCGAGTCGGGCGGCTCCGGCTCCAAGTTCGGCCTCACCGTGCCCGAGCTGGTGAAGCTGGTGCACGAGCTGGAGAAGCGCGGCATGCGCGAACAGCTGGCTCTGCTGCACTTCCATCTGGGCAGCCAGATCAGCGACACCCAGGTGCTGCGCACGGCGGTACGCGAGATCGCCCAGTTCTATGCCGATCTGCAGGAGCGCGGCGTGCCGGTGCAGTACCTCGATGTCGGTGGCGGCCTGGGCGTGAATTACGGCGGCAGCTACGGCGGCGAATATGCCGAAGTGGAATCCTCCATCCATTACGGGCTGAAGGAATATGCCAACGTGGTGGTGTTCGCCGTGAAGGAGATCTGCGAGGAGCGCAGTGTGCCCATGCCGACGCTGCTGTCGGAGAGCGGGCGTGCCCTGACGGCGCATCACTCCGTGCTGGTGGTGCCCGTGCTGGGCGTGCATCGTCCCGACGCGCCGCCGATGCCCGAGCCGCTGGCCGAGCAGCCGGCCGTGGTCAAGCGCATGCAGGCCGCCGCGCAGGAGGCCAGTCATGTGCACTCACGGGGCAAGCTGACGGAAGTGATTCACGACGCTCAGGAGGCGCGGCTGGAGGCCGAGCAACTGGCGCGGCTGGGCTATCTGAACATCGAGCACCTGGCCTTCGTCGAGAGCCTGTACTGGCGCACGGCGCGCGAGGTGCTGCAGCGCTTCACGGCGCTGGACATCGAGCCGCGGCCGGCCGAGCAGCTGGAGCTGGAGAAGCAGCTCACCGATCTGTATCTGTGCGACTTCTCCGTGTTCCAGTCGATTCTGGACCACTGGGCCATCGGTCAGGTGTTCCCGGTGATGCCGCTGGACCGACTAGACGAGGAGCCCACCCGGCGCGGCCAGATCGTGGATCTGACCTGTGACTCCGACGGCAAGATTTCCCAGTACGTCAGCAGCAATGCCAACAAGGCCTGGCTGCCCCTGCATGATTACCGCCCGGGCGAGCCGTACTACGTCGGCGTGTTTCTGGTGGGCGCCTATCAGGAGATTCTGGGCGACGCCCACAATCTGCTGGGCCGGGTGGGCGAGGCCCATGTCTACGCCAGTGCCGACGAGCCCGGCAATTTCTGGATCGAAGAGACCCTCAAGGCCATCAGCATCAAGGACATGCTCTCGACCGTGCAGTATTTCCCCAGCGATCTCGACCGCCGCATGACGGAGCTGATCCGCCGCAAGATCGAGGCCGGCGTGGTGAAGCCGGCCGAGGGCATGCGCATCCTGAACAATTACACCCGGCGCCTGGACGACAGCACCTACTGCGATACCGACGCCGTGCGCGCGCCCCAGGGCTGAGTGCCCAGGCGCTCGCAGTGCCGGGCTCAGCGTACTGGAGCCGGTGCTGGCGTTGGCCTGGCGTCGTCATCGCCATTGAAGAGGCCGCGCAGACCACTGCCCAGAGACTGCACTGCGCCGCCCACCGCATCCCCCACGGCACTCGCGCTGTCGCGCAGCTGCTGCCCCGCGCTGTCCAGCACGGTGCGGGTATCCGGGATGCCTTCAAACAACAGTGAGCGATTCAGCGCGGCCAGGATGTCCCGCGCCGCCTCGGGGATCGTGGCCGCCTCCTCTTCCACGCCGATGTTCTGCAGGCGCAGATCAGGCAGGGAGAGCGGCGCCCGCGTCACCTGCGTGTAGAGCGTGATCTGAGGGCGGCGAATCAGCAGTTCGCGAATGATGACGCGCTTGCCCGGTGGCGCCGCGTCGGGCGAAGCCTCCACCACCGGTGCCGCCGTGGCGCTGGGCAGATTGTCGAGCAGCGCGCGAATGTTGTCGGTGATCACGCGGCTTTCGTAATTCACGCGCGCATCGCTGACTTCGATGCGGGTGATCTCGATGACATCGGTCAGCAGGGACAGCAGCGACACGTCGAAGTCCAGGGACTCCAGCGCGATGGCGTAGGGCGCGTCGTAGCCTTCGACATTGGCGATGCTGAGGCCGCGCACGCTGCCGCGGCCGGTGAGTGGCGAGAGACTGGCGCCTGTGACGGTGACGGGCGTGCCGAGGGCGCTGCTGCCAGCGACCTCGACACCGCGGCGGATCAGCTGATCAAAGTAGACATAGGTCAGCAGCGCGATGCCGATGGCGAATATCAGGAGAGTCAGCAGGAGTTTCTTGAACATGGGTGACGCTTCGCTCAACGGATGTGATCAAGGTTTGCTCGATTGTGAAGAGCGAGGCGGCGGCTGTCGAGCATTGTCATCCGCTGGGTTCCCCCAGTGGCTTCTCGACCTCTCCCACATCATTCCTGCTGCGTGGTACTGCTCGACACGGGTTCGGCATAAAGGTACCTAGCGAGTTTGACAAGCAGGGGCAGGGTGAGCAGGAGGGTAACGCTCAGGAACATGCCGAGTTGGATGAACATATTGTCCGACACGAAGGAGAACAATCCGATGGCCTGCGAGAGCGGGGTGTTGTGTCCGAAAACCGCGATGGTATTGCTGCCGGCGACAAGAAACAGCTGGAACAGATAGTACAGAGGGAAAATGAAGATGGCGGCCTTGAACACGCTGGCTGCCAGGAATTCCTCGAATCGATGTCGGTGCCGCTCAGCCAGGTAGACGCAGATCAGAAAGGTGAGGTCGACCAGATTGGGAATCGGGGACAGGATGATTCCTGAGAGCGAGTCGACATTGACAAATGGGTTGATCTCGTTGCCGTTCGTGTTGTTCAGGAGGTACCAGGTGCTGGCGATGTCGATGGCGCTCACGATCACCAGAAGTGCTATCAGGATGGTGGGTCTCATGGTGCTTGACGTTGCCTCACATTCCTCGCTGAAGGATATGGCCGGACGATATGTCTGCAGTACTTGAGCAAACATTCGGGGCGTATATTTTGAGACCAACCTTGGTCAACAAGGGCAGTCCCGCTACATTCAGAATTGCCAAAGAAATTACAGCAAGCTCATGCCTGTCCTCTGTAATGAAATCGAACAACGAAGCAAACCAGGGAAGAGGAGTACCCAGGCCCATTGCCCCGAAAAGGTTGCTTAGGCAAACGATTGACATCATCCATATAAAGAAAAGTGGCATGAGGCACATAGGAGCAAGTGGATTCTTGCTTGAAAGAAGCGAGTGAACCTTGTTTGTATACACCTCGGTAATCACGACCCAGACTAGAAAAAGCATGGATAAACTGAGAGGGACTGGAGAAAGGAACAAAGTCATTAGACTTTCGGTGTCCACGTGAGGGTTTGACTCCTCGCCCAGGTTTTCCTCCAGAGCTATCCATGTCGACAATCGGTCGATGATCACTAGCAGTATGGAAATATAGATCAACACAAAAGCTCTCACTCTCAACCTCGCTTGAAGGAGGGGAGCTAGACGCTCAAGCTCCCCACGCTTCTTGGAATTGCCCGAAACTATCTGCAGGCTTGCTCTTCCTCACCCCACACGGAGCTGATACCACTCCAGACCAATTCCGCTGTCTTAGCACCAAGAGTGGCGCCAAAGGTAGTTGCAAAGGCAACGCCAGCAATTCTTGCGCCAGCGATTATCAATGGTGCAATGCCGCCGGAGACTGATTCGATCTCCTCTTCCGAAAGCTCGCGCGGCGCCGGCAGCAACACGCCTGGTTGAAAAGATCCGCAAGCGAACGCGGGCTGATAATGGCTGATGGCAAACTGATTCATTTCATACACTCCTTGTACTG
>JBEDFR010000069.1:0-12867 GCA_041175045.1 Pseudomonadota bacterium
GGCGCAGGCGCCTCTGATTGGCCAGCAGCTCGTCGAGGGTCTGTTTGATGGCGGCACCGCCGTAGCGCTCGCAGCCCCGGGCCTTGAGTGCCGCGTTGTAGGCCTGCAGCGCCTGGCGACAGGCTGCGTGGCGGGCGAAGAAGTCGCGCAACACCTCGACGCCGGCGCGCCGCGCGTTCACGCCACAGCCAGAGCGTTCCAGAAACAGCGCGTTGACCTGCTGTTCGAACTGACCTGTCATCGGCAATGCCAGCAGGGGCTTCTCCAGATACAGACATTCACTCATCAGGGTGAAGCCTGCCGTGGCGATCACCGAGCTACAGCGCGCCAGATCCTGCACAAAGGCATCGCCGCTGAAGGCACGGTAGTGGATATTGCCTTCCTGGCGCTCGGCATGGTGGCCGTAGACGTGGAACGTTCTGTCTGGAAAGGCCTGGAGCGCGGCGATCAGCGAGGCGAAGGCGCTGGTGACATACACGAGGTGGAAGTCGCCCTCGCTGCTGTGCAGATCCAGCACTTCCTGGCGCACGATGGGCGGGAAGAGGCGGGTGCGGGCATTCGTGCACGGCCCCTGCTCGAGCGAGGTGGCCAGGGCAATGTTCGGGCGCGGAATCATCAACGCGATGATCAGTCGGGTGAGCCATTTGTCGAGCAGAAGTGACGCGGGCACCCGGTATTTCATGTAACGCAGCCTGTGCTGGTTGTCGAGACTCAGCAGCGGCAGATTGCGCCACCACGCCAGCCAGGCCGTGGCCGGCTCGAAGTCGGTGATCACGAGTTCGGGTTGGAAACTGTCGAACAGTGCGCGCAGTTCGCGATTGCGCGCGATGGCCTGGCGGGCGCGGCGCAGATTGTGCGTGATGGTGGCCAGTGCGCTGACACGGTTGTCGCGGCTGACGATGTGCAGGCCCTCGATCTCGAGGCAGTCGAATTCGTCCTTGAGTGCAGCATAACTGCGGTCATAGGCCACCACACGCACTGCGTGGCCCTGGTCGAGCAGATGCCGCACCATTTCGCGCGCCCTGCTCGTGTGTCCGGAGCCCTCTCCGGAGACGCCGTAAATGATTCGGCTCACCTGTCACCTCACTACTCGATGGAGACTGTCTGTCATGCTTTTCGATGCGCGCATGCTGGCACAGTCGCATGACAGTTTGATGGCAGCATGGGCCGCCCGGGGCATCGCGATGCCGGCGTTCTGGGTTACACTTCGTCCCAGCCAGACACACGCCCGTACAGGACCCGCCCCGCATGAAACTGCCCTTGATCGACGTGCTCACGCTGCTTCTCTATCTGACGGTCATGTTGGCGATCGGCGTGTATTTCGCGCGGCGCAACACCTCCACCGAGGAGTACTTTCTGGGTGGCAGACAGTTTGCGGGCTGGGTGGTGGGCCTGAGTCTGGTGGGCACCTCCATCAGCAGCGTGACTTTCCTGGCTTACCCTGCTGACGGCTTCAAGACAGCCTGGCTGCGCTATCTTCCCAATCTGATGCTGCCACTGGCAGCCCTGCTGGCTGTGCGATATTTCATTCCCATCTTTCGTCGGCACAATCTGACCACGGCGTATGAGTATCTGGAACTGCGCTATGGGCCGGGCGTGCGCGTGTATGGGGCTGCCACGTTCATCCTCGCCCAGCTGGTGCGCATCAGCACCATTCTTTATCTGCTCTCGCTGTTGATTCAGGAAGTCACCGGGCTGGACAGCACCTGGAGCGTGGTGCTCGCCGGCGGCTTCGTGGCGCTGTACACCATCATTGGCGGCATCGAAGCGGTGATCTGGACCGATGTGATCCAAACCATCGTCCTCATGCTCGGCGGTGTGCTGATGCTGGTGGTCATCGTGCAGGCGCTGCCCGGCGGTCTGGGACAGGTGTTCGACGTGGCACGTGCGGCGAACAAGCTCAGTTTTGCCGACTGGAATCAGGGCGTGAGCACGCCGCTGACCTGGGACCTGTCGCTGCTGAGCAAGACCGGCACCATGATGCTGATCCTGGGGCTGACCAACTGGCTCACCGAATACGGCAGCAATCAGAACGTGGTGCAGCGCTACATCGCCGCGCGCAGTGACGGCGAGGCGCGCAAGGCGGTGTGGGTGTGTGTGCTCGCGAGTCTGCCGATCTGGGCCTTCTACATGTTTCTGGGCACGGCGCTGTTCGTTTTCTACCAGCAGTTCCCCTCGGTCGAGGCCGGCCAGATGCTGGACGGCACGCGCAAGGCCGAGGAGATCCTGCCCTGGTTCATCGTCCACGAGATGCCCGCCGGCTTGTCCGGCATCGTAATCGCGGCGGCGCTGGCGGCGGCCATGTCGTCGCTGGACAGCAGCATCAACGCCATTTCCACAGTCGGTATCAATGACATCTATCGCCGCTTCCTGCGCCGCCAGGCCTCGGATGCGCATTACCTGCGCGTTGCTCACCTGATTGCCACGCTCAGCAGTGTGCTGATGATCGTCGGGGCGCTGGCGATCCTGCGTGCCGACACCACGACGCTGCAGGATTTTGGAACGATTCTCGTGTCATTGTTCGGTGGGGGGCTGTTCGGGCTTTATGCCATCGCGTTCTGCACAGACCGCATTCGCGGCCTGCTGCCCTGGATTGGTATAGGTGCCACGCTGCTCTTTACCGGCTGGACCATCGCCCTGAGCAATGGCTGGCTGCAGGGACCGGCACCGTTCGATCTGTACTACACCACCATTCTTGCCAATGTCGTCATGGTCGTGGGTATCCTTGCGGCGTGGGGTTTGAAGCGTGTCATGAAGCGGTCTTGAATCGCACCAGCACGGCGCGTTTTCATATCGTCATCATTAGTTCTTTCAATTTATAAGGCGGAATCGATCTGTCTAGCATATCGTCCACATCGAATTCACATTCAGGAGGACGATATCCATGTCACGCAAGACCCTTACCCGCACCCTTCCACTGCTCGCGGCCCTGACCATCGGCGCCGCGCCGCTGATGCTGGCCAATCCTGCGTTCGCGCAGGGCGAGCCGCGCTCCACGCAGTTCTGGTGGCCGGAACAGTTGAACCTGACCCCTTTGCGTCAGCATGGGGTGGAATCCAATCCGCTGGGTGCAGACTTTGACTATGCCGCCGCGTTCAGCGAGCTTGACCTTGATGCCCTCAAGGCCGAAATCGAAGCGCTGATGACCCAGTCACAGGACTGGTGGCCGGCCGACTACGGGCACTATGGTCCCTTCTTCATCCGCATGGCCTGGCACAGTGCCGGCACCTATCGCGTGGCCGATGGCCGTGGCGGCGCCGCAGGCGGACAGCAGCGGTTCGAGCCGCTGAACAGCTGGCCCGACAACGCCAACCTCGACAAGGCCCGTCGCCTGTTGTGGCCGATCAAGCAGAAGTACGGCAACCGCATTTCCTGGGCTGACCTGATGGTGCTGACCGGCAACGTGGCGCTGGAGTCCATGGGCTTCCGCACTTTCGGCTTTGCCGGCGGACGCACCGACGACTGGGAGCCGGACCTGGTGTTCTGGGGCCCGGAAGCGGAGTTCATGGCTGACGAGCGTCACAGTGGCGATCGCCAGCTGCAGAACCCGCTGGCCGCCGTGCAGATGGGGCTGATCTACGTGAACCCCGAGGGGCCGAATGGGGTACCCGACCCCTTGCTGGCCGCGCGTGATATCCGAGAAACCTTCGGCCGCATGGCCATGAACGATGAAGAGACTGTGGCGTTGATCGCCGGCGGTCACACCTTTGGCAAGGCCCATGGCGCGGCAGCCCCCACGGGCTGTGTGGGTGCCGAGCCAGCCGCTGCTGCTGTCGAGGAGCAGGGTCTGGGCTGGACCAATACCTGTGGCACCGGCAATGGCGAAGACACCATCACCAGCGGCCTGGAAGGCGCCTGGACCATGAACCCCACCGCGTGGACCATGCAGTATCTGCAGAACCTCTACGCCTACGAGTGGGTGCAGACGCGCAGTCCGGCCGGTGCCGTGCAGTGGGTGCCTTCTGACGCGAACGCCGCGACTCTGGTGCCCGATGCCCACAATCCCAACGAGCGCCATGCGCCCATGATGCTGACCACCGACCTGGCCCTGCGTGAAGACCCGGCCTACGGCGAGATTTCCCGCCGTTTCCTGGAGAACCCGGAAGAATTCGAGCTGGCCTTCGCGAAAGCCTGGTTCAAGTTGACGCATCGTGACATGGGTCCGCGGGCCCGGTACCTGGGCGATGAAGTGCCGGAGGAAGTGTTGATCTGGCAGGACCCGGTGCCGGCAGTGGATCACCCGCTGGTCAACGCCAGTGATGTGGCGGAGCTGAAGGAAACCATCCTCGCTTCCGGCATGACGGTGCCTGAACTGGTGCGCACTGCCTGGGCCGCTGCTGCCTCCTTCCGTGGCACGGATCTGCGCGGCGGCGCCAATGGCGCCCGCGTGCGTCTGGCGCCGCAGAAGGACTGGCCGGTCAACAACCCGCAGGAACTGGAGCGCGTGCTGGAGCAGCTGGAAGAGATTCAGCAGGACTTCAATGCCGAGCAGTCCGGCGGCAAGCGCATCTCTCTGGCTGACACGATCGTCCTGGCGGGTGTGGCGGCGGTGGAGAAGGCGGCAGCCGATGCGGGCCATGACATCGACGTGCCCTTCACGCCCGGCCGTACCGATGCCAGCGCGGAGCAGACCGATGCAGCGTCCTTCGCCGTGCTGGAGCCCACTGCCGATGGCTTCCGCAACTACTACGACGCCGGCAACCTGCGCTCACCCGCCGAGATGCTGGTGGACCGCGCGAATCTGCTGACGCTGACAGTGCCGGAGATGACCGTGCTGGTGGGGGGTCTGCGGGCCCTGGATGCGAATGCGGCGGGCGTCGACCACGGCATCTTCACGGATCGCCCGGGCACGCTGAGCAACGACTTCTTCGTGAATCTGCTCGATATGTCCACGCTGTGGACGCCGGCGGGCGAGGCAGGGGTGTACGAGGGGCGTGACCGTCCGACAGGCGCTGTGAAGTGGACGGCGACGCCGGTGGACCTGGCCTTCGGCTCCAGCTCGGAACTGCGCTCGATCGCGGAAGTGTATGCCTCCGAGGACGGCCGTGAGAAGTTCGTGCAGGACTTCGTGGCGGCCTGGAACAAGGTGATGATGCTGGATCGTTTCGATATCTGATCAACGGGGACGCCGGCTCGCAGGAGCCGGCTGTTATGACGGCGACGTCCCCTGGGCACGTCGCCGTTTTTTTTTACAGCGAGAATCCCGCCGGCACCACGTTCAGCTGGATATCGAACACCGGCGGTACCAGGTAGCAGACCGCAGCCACGATCAGCACGGCGGCCAGCAGATTGACGATGAAACCCGCGCGCACCATCTCCACGATGGTGAGTTTGCCGCTGGCAAAGATGATCGCATTGGGCGGTGTGCCCACCGGCAGCATGAAGGCGCAATTGGCCGCCATGGCGCAGGGAATCATCAGCGCGAACGGGTGAATCTGCAGTGCCAGTGCCAGCGAGGCGACCACCGGCAGGATCATGGTGGCCGTGGCGGTGTTGGAGGTGATCTCGGTCAGGAACAGGATCAGCAGCGTGGCACTGGCAATGATCACCACCAGGTTCATGCCGTCGAGCACTGTCAACTGCGAGCCCAGCCAGCTGGAGAGGCCCGTCTCGCGAAACCCGGCGGCGATGGCGAGACCACCGCCAAACAGCAGCAGGATGCCCCAGGGGATGTCCTTCGAGTCCTGCCACTCCAGGATGCGCCCGCCCTTGCCTCTGGCGCAGGGCACCATGAACAGCGCGACCGCGGCCGCAATGGCGATCATGCCGTCGCGCAGTTCCGGCACCACACCGGACCAGAGGAATTCCCGGCTGATCCACATGAAGGCGGCACCTGCGAACACGGCAGCCACCACTCGCTCCTCGAAGCCGATGCGGCCCAGCTTCGCGCGTTCGCTGGCAATCAGCGCCTTGCCGCCGGGAATGCCGCTGATGCGCATGGGAAAGGCGAAGCGCCCCAGGTAGAACCACGTGGCCGCCAGCAGGGTGACGACGACTGGCACCCCGACCAGCATCCAGTCGGCGAAACTGATCTCGACATCGAACAGCTCCCGCGCCTGAGCCGCCAGGATGATGTTGGGGGGCGTGCCGATGAGCGTACCCATGCCGCCGATGGTGCCGGCGTAGCCCACGCCGAAGATCAGCGCCTTCTCGAACACGGGAATGTCATCCGCCTCGGGCGTGTCCCGCAGGGCGTCGGCCACTTGGGCAGTGATGGCCAGCGCCATCGGAATCATCATCATCACCGCCGCGGTGTTGGATACCCACATGGACAGGAAGGCCGTGGCCAGCATGAAGCCCAGCAGGATGCGCTGGGTGCTGGTGCCGACGAAGGCGATGATGGCCAGCGCGATGCGCCGATGCAGATGCCATTTCTCCATGGCCGTGGCGATGAAGAAGCCCCCCAGGAAAAGGAAGATGATGTCGTCGCCATAGGCCGAGGTGACGGTGGCATTGCTCAGAGCACCCGTGAGCGGCAGCAGCACGATGGGCAGGAGCGAGGTGGCCGGGATGGGGATGGCTTCGGTGATCCACCAGGTGGCCACCCACAGGGTGGTGGCAAGCACCGCGCGGGCCTCGACACTCAGGCCGTCCGGTGCGAAGAACAGCAGCGTCAGGATGAACAGCGTGGGGCCGAGCAACAGTCCTGCCCGCTGGGCCCGGGAGTAAGAGGTCTTCTTGTCAGTGTCTGCCATGGTCGCCGTCTCCCGGGTCAGGGGGTTGAGGCCGTGGAATCATGCCTCGAATGTTTTTGAAAGGACCCTCGAATGAATGCTCTGAGGCGCCTTGCGGCGCCTCGCCCTGACGCTGCAGGCGCCGATCTGTTCCGCCAGCGGCTCAGGCAGGCTGTGCCTTGGCAAGCACAGCCTGCAGAGCCTGCAGCGCGGAGTCCATGCCGGCGGCAATCAGCGGCTCAAGGGCATCCGGTTCGATTTGCGTGACCCACTCCAGTTCACAGCCGCCCGCGTGAGGCAGCACCTGCAGGCGCGCACGATGCACTGTGACGCGGGGATTATTGATCAAACCGTATTCCAGCAGCATCGCGATCGGGTCGCGGCGCAGGATGCGCTCCTGCACCTCGCCGACCCCCGACATGGTCATCGTGCGCACATCGCCCTGCAGCGCGCAGTGTGTGATGACGGGGACCCAGTCGATGCGAGTCACGTCTCCCACGATGGCCCAGACAGCTGTTGCGCTCGCCTGCAGCGGCAGACGTCGTTCGACGGCCAGCATGGCTTACTGCTGATCCGGGAAGCGTTCGGCCATGTTGCAGTCCTGCTCCGAGAAGTAGAGATCGCCGATGTGCTGGCCGTTGGCGAAGTCGTAGGAGTAGTGGATGGTGTCCACCACCTGCAGCAGCGGCGCCAGCGTGGGGCCAAAGCACCAGGAGGCGATCAGGCTGGGCAACACCGTGTCGAGCTGGGTCTGGGTGATGGCATTGCCGTCCACGACTTCATTGGCATAGGTGAGATCGATGACGGAGTTGCCCTTGTCCACGCAGGTGGTACTGGTCCAGGTGGTGATGCCGTCGAGCTGCATGGGCAGATTGGCGTTGAGTTCCGCAATCTGCTCATGGCACTGGTCCATGGTGATATCGGCCGCCAGGGCGCTCTGGGTCAGGGTGGAGCAGAGGAAGGTCAGAATCAGCAGCATGCGCATGGTCGAAGTCCTTGTGGGGAACGAAAGTGGCAGGATTCTACCTGCAGCCCGGGTAGAAGGTCACTCGCTTTGAGGTAAGATGCCGGCGTGCTTTCCCATGCCCTGCCAGGATGCCTGCCCATGACCTTCAATGACGTGCTCCGCCGTCTGCGCTATGCCTTCGATTTCAATGACTCGCAGATGATCGACGTGTGCGCCTGCGCCGATCACGCCGTCAGTCGCGAGCAGGTCTGCGCCTGGCTCAAGCAGGAGGACGCCGAGGGCTTTCAGCCGCTGGCCGACCGCGACATGGCGCTGTTTCTCAATGGCCTCATCAATGCCCGGCGCGGTCGGCGGGACGGGCCTGCGGCCGAGCCCGAGACGCGCCTGACCAACAACATGATTCTGATGAAGCTGCGCATCGCGCTGAACCTGCAGTCCGAGGACATGCTCGCGCTGCTGGCCAGCACGGGCCTGCAGTTCAGCAATCACGAGTTGACGGCGCTGTTTCGCCGGCCCGATCACAAGCACTACCGCCAGTGCGAGGATCAGCTGTTGCGCCACTTCCTCAAGGGCCTGCAGCTGCGCCTGCGGGCTGCGCCCGAGGCCGACACGCAATCACAGAGTCTCAATCCGCAGGTGTGGGGGCGCTGAAGCGTTCTGCATTCCTGCGCTGCCCGCCAATCCTTGTTCGAGGTGAAGTCATGCGCGACGTGCTCGTCCACAGCGTTCCCGTGGAACTGTTCAAGATCCTGAAGTTCGAAGGGTTGACGACCAGCGGTGCCGAAGCCAAGGCCGTGATTGCCGAGGGCCAGGTAACCCTCAATGGCGTGGTGGAGACGCAGAAGCGCAAGAAGATTGTCGATGGCGATGTGATCGAGTACGCGGGCCAGGCGCTGCGTGTCGTGACCGAAGCGCCCTGAGACCTCAATTGGCGGCTGTCCTGCGTGCCTCGCAACGCTGCAGCCAGTGGTCGCGAAACTGGGCGACCTGCTGCGTCTGTGCTTCGGCGCCCTGGGCGATAGGCTGGGCCCAGGCGCTGTCGACCATGGCCGTGGCCCAGGTCAGCAACTCGGCATGATCGCTGTATTCGGCCGTCATCTTGTTGAGCATGAGCATGATGTCGGCGTTGCGATGACGCTCCGTCATGATGGTGGCGGCCAGAGAGGCCACCGGTGCGCAATCCGGCAGCGGCATCTGGGCCTGCGCCGGAGTCTGCAGACCCGCGCCGAGTGTGAGCGCAAGCAGTGCGCTCGCGACTCTGACGTGTGCCAGTAAATGTGTCATCCGGTACCTCCACTGTCAGCGGGATGAGAGGGCGACATTATTGGCCATGCGACGTCGCAGAGCCAGCAACAGATTACTCGGTGGCCTTGCCCAGCAGACGCAGCACTGCCGAGATCGTCGCGTGATAGCCGCGCGAGCCTTCGCGCACGAAGGCGCCGTGGTCTTCATTGGCGATGATGCGCACGTTCACTTCGTCGCCCGCGATGATGGCCATGGCGGGATAATCCGGCAGCGTCTGCAGCGCCGTCTTGCCCTGGGCCAGTTCGCGCGGCATCGAGAGCGGATAGCGGTAGGTACTCACGATGTACTCCTGAGGAATACCCCAGGGCAGCCATTCCAGCGGCGAGATCGCCTTGAAATTGGCGCCCTGCTCATCCACCGGCGCGCCGGTGAGCTTCTCCAGCAGGGGTTCGCCGCAATAGATCTCGCCACTGACGCCGATGGAGTCGATCACTGCCGGATTGATGTAGGCATCCGCCATGACCAGCGCCTTCGGGTTGAGTGCGGGCTCCACATAGATCTCGCTGTCCTTCGGCAACTGCGGTCGCGTGGCGAGCCAGGCGCCGAAGTGGCCGCCGGAGGAATGCCCGACCACGATGGCTTGTTGCAGATCGAGGGGATAATCCTCGGCCAGCGTTGCCAGGGCATCGAAGCCGTTCGCGATGTCGTGCCAGGTGCCGGGCCAGCCGCCCCCTTCACTGGTGGCGCCGCGATACTGCACGTTCCAGGCCGCGATGCCGTGCTCGGTCATGGCCTTCGCCATGGCGCGATAGCTGTTGATCATGCCCTCGGAGGACATCCAGCAGCCTGCATGGAAAAAGGTGACGACGGGGAAGGGGCCGTCGCCCTCCGGTAGCGACAGTTCGCCGTATTGCATCGGGTCGCTGCCGTAGGGGATCTTCGTCTGTGCGAGGGAGGGAGTGGCGGCCAGGCCGCCGAGCAGGGCGATGGACAGAAGCAGTGCGGGTGTTCTTGTTGTCATGATGCCTCCCTGGGGGGTGAACGATGGCGCACAAGTTAGCGCACGGGGCGGGAAATTGCATGCGCCGCAGCGAGCGGGGTGGCGCGCCTCGCTGCAGGCCTCGTCGATGAACACCAGTCGATCCCCGGGGCACCCTGCGCACGAAGTCTTCCAGCGCCTTCTTCGCGATGATGGACGGGATCGGGTGGTTCGGGTTGCACAGATTGACCATCTTCGTGTCCAGGCGGATTTCCGCGCCCATGTCCTCGGCGGCGCGCAGCAGCGCACCGAAGGTGGGGTAGGGCGCCAGGATGGAGCCCTTGTCCAGGCTGGCCAGCATGCCGGCCGCCTGCGTTGAGCCCCAGGGGTTCGCGTTGGACGACATGCGGATCGGGCCGCTCGGGGCGGCGCCTGCGAGTGAGGCGCCTCCCCAGAGCAGATTGCGACAGTTCAGAACTGGATTCGTGGTTGTCTCCCGCCTTAGAACGTGTAGGACATTTTGCCGAACCAGCGCGCCCCGAAGTAGCCCACCGGGCTGCCTGTCAGGTACTGACGGCTGGTATTGGCATAGCGCTCCTGGTTGTAGTCCCACACTGCCTGCGGCGTCTTGCTGGGGTACTCGTTGAAGACGTTGTCCACGCCGGCACCGATGCGCAGGGCCTCGGTCGGTGTCCAGGTCAGCTCGATGTTGGTCTGCTGCAGCATGTCGATCTCGTTCTTGTAGTACAGCTGGGTGGTCCCGCGCACATTCTCGGTATCCAGCTGCGCCACCACGGCCGCCGGCAGACCGGAGGTGCTGCTCAGCGTGTACTGCGGACCATAGATCGATTGACGCAGGCTCAGGGAGAAATCACCCCACTGGATGCGCGCACCGAGGGTCACGCGGAACAGGGGGCTGTCGGTCTCCAGGTTGGCCAGAGTCACCGGGCTGTACATCACCGCGCCACCCAGGCTGGCAGGCGCCGGCCTGGCACTGAGGACTTCCGTCTTGTTGTAGTTGGCAGCCAGCGTCCAGTTGATGCTGCCCCAGCCGAAACGGGAATTGTAGGTGTTGACCCAGTCCACGCCGCTGGTCTTGGTTTCCAGCGAGTTGTTGAAGATCGCCACGTTGATGGCTGCACGCGCCGTGGCATCCAGGGAGCCGCCAGGCGCAGTGGGCTTGTTCCACACGCCGATGTAGCCGAAGTCCACCAGGGCGCGGCCGAGCGCCTCGTTGTAGCTGTCATCCGGGCGACCGTCGCCGTTGGTGTCCGCCGGGTCCGGCAGGATGTTGTTGAAGCGTCCGGTAGTGCGTCCTGTGATGGTGTTGTTGCTCTGCGCCTGGGAGTAGTTGAACGAACCTCTCTGAATGCGATCGGAGATGGTGATCTCGTAGGCATCGATGGTGGTGGTCAGGCCGTCAATCGGCTCCAGCACCAGACCGATGCTGTAGTTCTCGGAGGTTTCCGGCTGCAGACCACCGCCGAAGCCAAGCGCTGCCGCAGCCGGGCTGTTGGGCTGCAACTGCGGCGTGGCGCTGGTGGGGGCCACATTCACCGCGGAGTAGAAGCCTTCGCCGAGGGTCGGCGCACGGAAGCCCGTGCTGACAGTGCCACGAATGGCGAAGCCGTCCGCGAAGTCATAACGCGTGGTGATCTTGCCGACTGTTTCGTTGCCGAAGTCGCTGTAATCCTCGTAGCGAACCGCTACGTCCACCAGCCAGTCTTGGGTGGGCACGAACACGAAGTTCAGGAAGGTGGCGTAGTTGTGACGGTCATAGTCGCCGGTGTTCACGGCGGGGTTGTAGCCCGGGAAGGCAGCCGCGCCTGAACCAAAATAAGACTCTGGTTCCCCGGCGTTGATGCCGTAAGTGTCCTTGCGGTATTCCAGGCCTGTGGCAAAGGTCATCGGGGCCGCCATGCCGATCTCGAACTCCTTGCTCACATCCAGGCTGGTGGTCCACTGCGAGGCCTCGAAGCTGCCGAGGTAGAAACGGTCCGGCGATGCACCCGTGGTATTCCACAGCGAGAAGTTCATGGAGTTGGTGTTGGTCATGCCGATCTCGTTGTCACCGTAGGTGGTGGCGAGATCCCACATCCAGTCATTGCTCATGCCGCTGATGCCGGCGGTCAGGGAGAAGTCTTCTTCGTCGGAGTTCAGTTTCGGGCTGAAGCCGTACTCGTACTTGTTGACGAGAAATTCACGCACGCCAGAAGGAGTCAGGTCATTGCGATCGCCATCGCGGTTGACGTCGACGCCGCCGTCCTGGGACGGGCGTCGATAGGTCTGCAGCGACGATGCCTTCTTGCGGCCGATGCTGCCGAAGCTGTAGAAGTTCAGGTCCTCGCTGAACTCATAGCCAGCATGGAAGAATACTGCAGCGCGCTCGACATCGGGCGGATCGCCCTGGTTGTTCAGCGTGGGGAAGCCCGGTGCGGTGGCCATCTTGCTGTCGCGTTCCAGATAGGTGCGGTAGGCGGTGCTGACGGCGTAGCCACTGGGCGTGCCGTTGTTCAGACGATTCAGACACTCCCCGGGCTCCGCCACGCACAGCGCCGGTCCGTAGGTGATGGAGCGGCTGACGGTGTCACGCTCTTCCGTTTCCATGCTCAGATTCAGGAAGGCGGTGTCGGTGCCGAAACCGATGTCGCCCTGGATATTCGTCGTGTAGCCACCGCCATCGGTGTACTCGGAAACGTTGGTATTGATCTCGCCGCCTTGGAAGTCCTCCTTGAGGATGATGTTGACCACGCCTGCGATCGCATCGGAGCCGTAGATCGCCGCAGCGCCATCAGTCAGCACCTCCAGGCGCTCGATGGCGGAGGAGGGAATGAACGAGAGGTCAGAGGCCGCGTTGCCACTGCTGGCGCCCACGTTGGAAGTGATATGGCGACGCTTGCCATTCACCAGCACCAGGGCGTGGTTGGCCGAGAGCGCGCGCATGCTGGCAGTCAGTGTCTGACTCGCCATGTCGGTGCCGGTCTGTCTCGCATTGTAGGAGG
>JBEDFR010000070.1:0-15072 GCA_041175045.1 Pseudomonadota bacterium
CTGGGCGCCGTCACGGACTTCGTGCAACGTCATCTGTGAGCATGCTGATCCGTCGCCGTAAGTCGAGTGCTGCAGCGCAGAGTGCACTGGCTGTCCCCGCGCTGCTGCGGCGGGTCCTCGCCGCACGGCAGGTACTGCGCGAGGACGACCGCGCGCTGGATTTCCAGTATCTTCTGCCGCCCTCGGCCCTGAGTGGCATCGACTCTGCCGTCGCGTTGCTCATGGCGCAGCTGCCTGAGCAGCGCCGCATCCTCATCGTGTCCGACTTCGATGCCGACGGAGCTACCAGCTGCGTGCTGGCTCTGCGGGCACTGCGCGCAATGGGTTTTGCCCATGTAGACTACATCGTGCCGAACCGTTTCGAATACGGCTACGGCCTGACTCCCGAGATCGTCGAACTGGCTAGAAGCAAGGCGCCCGATCTGCTGCTGACTGTGGACAACGGCATCGCGAGCCTGGAAGGTGTCAGGGCGGCACGGGCTCTCGGCATCCAGGTGCTCATCACGGATCACCATCTGCCTGGCATGGAGCTTCCCGAAGCCGATGCCATCGTCAATCCCAATCAGCAGCAGTGTTGCTTTCCCAGCAAGGCGCTGGCTGGCGTGGGCGTCGTGTTCTATGTCATGGCGGCACTGCGCAGCGCGCTGCGTGAAGCGGGCTGGTTTGTTCAACGGGGAATTGCCGAACCCCATCTGGCTGCGTTCCTGGATCTGGTGGCGCTGGGCACAGTGGCCGATGTCGTGCCGCTGGATCGCAACAATCGCATTCTCGTCAACGAAGGGCTCAAGCGCATTCGTGCGGGCAAGGCCTGCCCCGGTATTCTTGCCCTGCTGGCGCTGGGTAAACGCTCCATGGCGTCGCTGCAGGCCAGTGATCTCGGCTTTGCGGCAGGACCCCGCCTGAATGCTGCCGGAAGGCTGGATGACATGGCTCTCGGCATTGAGTGTCTGCTGTGCGACCAGCCGGAGCGTGCCATGCGGATCGCGCAGCAGCTGGACGAAATGAACGAGCGGCGCAAGTCTATTGAAGAAGATATGCGGGACCAGGCACTTCAGGAACTGGAGGCTCTTGAGATTGCTCCGCACTCTGCGCCAGCCGGCGTGTGTCTGTTTCACCCACAATGGCATCAGGGAGTTATCGGGATTCTGGCGGCACGCATCAAGGAGCGCCTGCACCGGCCAGTCATTGCCTTCGCCCGTGCGGGTGCAGATGAGAACGGCGAGCCGCAGCTCAAGGGTTCGGCGCGTTCCATCGCTGGACTGCACATCCGTGATGTGCTGGACACGCTGGCGACGCGCAACCCCGGGCTGATCAGTCGCTTCGGCGGCCATGCCATGGCCGCTGGGTTGAGTCTGCGGGAGTGCGACTACCCGCGCTTCAGTCAAGCGTTTGCTGAACTGGTGGCGGCGCAACTGAGCGAGGAGGCCCTGCAGGCTTGTATTCTCACAGATGGCGAAGTGACTGCTGAGGAGCTGACGCTGGCGACTGCCCAGCTGTTGCGCGAGGCCGGCCCGTGGGGGCAGGGTTTTCCGGAGCCAAGTTTTGACGGCGAGTTCGACGTGCTGCAGCAGCGGCTGCTGGGTGAACGCCACCTCAAGCTGGTGCTTAGCCCTCCCGGCCGGCGTGGGCTCCTTCTGGATGCCATCGCCTTCAATGTTCAGGGCGAGCACTGGTCCGGCTGCAAAGTGTCCAGGATTCGTGCGGTGTACCGGCTCGACGTCAATGAATTCCGCGGACAGCGCAATCTGCAGCTAATCATCGACCAGCTGGAGCCAGTGCAGGAGTAGTGTTACCTTTAGTCACAAGAAACAGACGTCGCACTGCCCTTGCCGCAGCTAGAATGCGGTCATGTCAGCAGCAAGCAGACCCAGGAGAGTGACAATGCAAACGCCATTCAAGACCTTTCTTGTCGCGGCCGCCGTGCTGGTGCTGCCGTCTCTGGTTCAGGCCCAGGTATTTCAAGGCGAGGAAATCGAGGTCGAGCTGATTTCCGAGAGTGTCAATGTGGTGCCGGGCGAGACCCTGTGGCTCGCCCTGCGCTTGACACCCACCGAGCACTGGCACACCTACTCGCGGTGGCAGGGCGATAGCGGCGAGGCGACGCGACTGACCAACTGGCAGCTGCCAGCAGGTGCAGTGGCCGGCGAGATACAGTTCCCCACGCCAACGTGGCTGCCATTCCCCGGCTCCGATCTCGTGACCTTCTCTTACAAGGACGAAGTGTTCCTGCCAGTGCCCATCGACGTGCCTGCATCCCTGGCCGCCACCATCTTTGACATCTCGGTTTTCGCCGAATGGCAGGTCTGTGACGAGATCTGCATTCTGGGAGAAGCCACGCTTTCCCTCAGTCTGCCTGTCGAGGGCAGCAGCCTGGAGGCCGACCCGCGCTGGCAGCCGGCCTTCGCCAGCACCCGCGCCAATATGCCGCTGACAGCGGATGAACATGCCGTGCAGGCCATGTTCGCCGAAGCGGGCGAGCGCATCAGTTTCTCCTTCCAGGAGGCCGGCAGTGTGTTTGACGGTGCCACCGATGTCTGGTTCTTCCCGGAAAGCAAACGCATCCTCAAGCCTGGCCCCCTGCGTGATGTCACGCTGACTGATGCCATGGCTCAGATCACGCACGCCAAGGCGCGTCGTTTTCTGGTCGAGAACAGCCAGATTCCGGGCCTGCTCTCGGTAGGTTATGCCGATGGTCGCACTCAGGGCTATCTGGTAGGGGCAGTGCCCGTTACCAGCGACAGTCTGGCTTCCATCACGGCACTGGCGGGTGGTGCCCCCGGGAATGGCGACAGCGGGTCCGCCAGCGGCGGCCCCGGCCTGCTCACAGTCATGCTGTTCGCCCTCACGGGTGGCCTGATCCTCAACCTCATGCCCTGTGTGTTCCCGGTGCTTTCGTTGAAGGTGCTTGCTTTAGCCGCCAACAGTGGCACAGCGCAGGCGCAGCAGCGACTGCACGGGCTGGCCTACACCGCCGGCATCATCGTCACCTTCATGCTGCTGGCGTCCATCCTGCTCGCCTTGCGGGCAGGGGGAGAAGCAGTAGGCTGGGCCTTCCAGCTGCAGTCACCCTGGTTTGTCGCACTGCTGATCTACCTGTTCTTCGTGATGGGTCTGAGCCTCTCGGGCGTATACGAATTCGGCAGCAACTTCATGGGGGCGGGAAGCTCGCTCGCCGGCAGCACCGGCTACAAGGGCTCCTTCTTCACCGGCGTGCTGGCGACAGTTGTGGCCAGCCCCTGTACGGCGCCGTTCATGGGCGCTGCCCTTGGCTTCGCCCTGTCCCAGTCCTGGCTGGTCGCGATGGTGGTCTTCGTGTGCCTGGGTCTGGGCATGGCACTGCCGTTCCTCTTGCTCTCGTTCAGCCCGGCTCTGCTGCGCTTCATGCCGAGACCTGGTGCCTGGATGAATACCTTCAAGGAATTCATGGCCTTCCCGATGTATGCCACTGTACTCTGGCTGTTGTGGGTGCTGGGGAATCAGACGGGCGTCAATGGCATGGCCGCAGTGGTCGGTTCCTGTCTGCTGCTGGCGTTCGGGCTGTGGTTGCTGCAGAAGCGTCGTGTGGTTGGTCCGTTCTGGCGCACCGCCAATGCGGTCGTGGCTGCGACTCTGGTGCTGATTGTCGTCTACGCGCTGCAGTCCCCGCTGTTGCAGACGCGCCAGGCCACTGCCGTGGTCGCCGGCGCCGAGGGAGAGCAATCGCTGCTGGACGATGTGTATGAGCCTTTTTCGGCCGCTCGACTCGCGGAGCTGCAGGCGGCAGGGCGTCCGGTGTTCATCAACATGACGGCTGCCTGGTGCATTACCTGTCTGGCAAACGAAGAGACCACGCTAAGCTCCAAGCGTGTCATTCAGGCGATGCAGGACAGCGACATTGTCTATCTCAAGGGCGACTGGACGAACCAGGATCCGGAGATCAGCGAAGTGTTGGAGCGCTTCAAGCGCCCCAGCGTGCCACTCTATCTGCTCTATCCCGGTGCTGGCAGGGAGCCCGTGATCCTGCCGCAGATTCTCACGCCTTCGATCATGGTCGACGCGTTCTCCGCGATCTGACGCGAAACGGTTGTACCATTCTGACGCGGCTGTCAATGACGCCGGGCTGGCGTTCGCAGGGCAGACCCATGTAGACCAGTGCAGGCCTGATGCCTGAGCTTGCAAGCGGATACCCGATACATGAAGTTGATCAGGTTCGGCATGGCGATGTTGATCACGGCGTTGATCTTCACCCTGTTGATCGTCGCACAGGATCTGCTGTTGCCACTGGTGCCTTCGTTCGCATTCGTCTTGGTCGCCCTGTCCTCCCGCGCTTTCTCTGTTTCGCATTGTCCATTCTCAGTTTTGTGTTCGGCATTTCCATGCTGGTGCAGTTCATCACCGGCAGTTTGTCGGACGTGGGCAATGCCACCATCGATTCCGAAAGGAACCTGCGCGCGCTGTGGGCCCATCTGCCGTTTGCCGAATACGTCCCCATCGACGGTTTCTTTGACAACATGGCAGCGCGACTCGATCTTTCCGCTAACGTGACGACAGTGGCGGTTTCGTTTACCGGCATCGCGAGGGACAGTCTGCTGATCTTTCTGCTCAATTTCATTCCCACCATCGGTTCCATCGTCGCTACCCTTTTTCCGTCGCTTATGGCGCTGGCGCAAAGCAGCGATGGCTTCGGTCTCTTCTTTGCTGTGCTGCTCGGCATCACATCCCTGCAGATACTGATCGGCAACATCATCGAGCCGCGCATCACAGGACGTTCGCTCAACCTCAGCCCGGTTGTGATTCTGTTCAATCTTGCCCTGTGGGGCTCGATCTGGGGTGTGCCCGGCATGTTCATGTGCGTGCCTTTGCTGATTATCACCACCATCGTGCTTGCTCACTTCCCTCGCACACGACCCATCGCGATTCTTCTCTCGAGTGATGGACGCGTGAACATCACCGAAGATTGACCTGCAAAGCCGCTTCGCAGAGGGTATAATTTAGCGTCTTTTCGAGAGAAACCACTGATTGGAACAGCCGATGAAAATTGCCGATATTCGCCAGAAGTTTCTGCAGTACTTCCATTCCCAGGGTCATCAGATCGTGGCCAGCAGTTCGCTGGTGCCGTCCAATGATCCCACCCTGCTGTTCACCAATGCCGGCATGGTGCAGTTCAAGGACCTGTTTCTTGGCAACGAGGTGCGCTCCTACAATCGCGCCACGACTTCCCAGCGTTGCGTGCGTGCCGGTGGCAAGCACAACGACCTCGAGAACGTGGGTTACACAGCGCGTCACCATACTTTCTTTGAGATGCTGGGCAACTTCAGTTTCGGCGACTACTTCAAGCGTGATGCGATCCGCTTCGCCTGGGAGTTTCTGACGAAGGAACTCGGCCTGCCTGCCGACAGACTCTGGGTCACGGTTTTCCACGAGGACGACGAGGCCGCCGCCATCTGGCTCCATGAGGTGGGTGTTCCCGCCGATCGGCTGTCTCGCCTGGGCGAGAAGGACAACTTCTGGGCCATGGGGGACACCGGACCCTGTGGACCCTGTACCGAGATCTTCTACGACCACGGCCCGGAGGTGGCAGGAGGGCCGCCGGGAAGTCCCGATGACGACGGCGATCGCTACATCGAGATCTGGAATCTGGTGTTCATGCAATTCGACCGTCAACCTGACGGGAAATTGGTGCGTCTCCCCAAACCGTCGGTGGACACCGGCATGGGGCTCGAGCGCCTGGCAGCGGTGCTGCAGCATGTGCACAGCAATTACGAGATTGATCTGTTCCAAGCGCTGTTGAAGGCAGCAGCCGAAGTCACCGGCACGGCAGACTCCAACAACACGTCCCTGCGCGTCATAGCAGACCATATACGCTCCTGTTCCTTCCTGGTGGCAGACGGTGTGCTGCCGTCCAACGAAGGGCGCGGCTATGTGCTGCGTCGCATCATTCGTCGTGCGGTGCGCCATGGCTATCAGCTGGGTGTGAAGGAGATTTTCTTCTATCGTCTAGTGTCGGCGCTGGTCGAGCAGATGGGTGACGCCTATCCGGAACTGAGGGCGCGTCAGGACATTGTCGAGAAAGTGCTGCGCGAGGAAGAACAGCAATTTGCCCGCACATTGGAGAACGGCATGGCCATTCTCAAGGATGCCATCGCAGGCTTGCAGACCGCTGTGGTGCCGGGAGACACAGTATTCCGGCTTTACGATACTTTCGGTTTCCCCGTCGATCTGACGGCCGATGTGGCTCGCGAGCATCAGCTGACCCTGGACATGGAAGGCTTCGAGCGTGCCATGGCTGTGCAGAAGCAGCAGGCGCGTGCGGCCAGCCAATTCAATGCCGTGGAAAAGTTGGTCATCAATCTGGAGCGGGGCACTCAGTTCACCGGCTACGACACCCTGCAGGGGCAGGCTCGCGTTATGGCGATTTACAGCAATGGTGCCCAGGTTCGCGCCATCAATGCCAACGAGGAAGCGCTGCTGATTCTCAATGCAAGTCCGTTCTATGCTGAGTCCGGCGGCCAGGTCGGCGACAAGGGCTTTGTCAGCAGCCACAGCGGTGCTGCGAATGAAGCCGTGTTCGAGATCATCGACACGCAGAAGCAGGGCGAGCATTTCATACACAAGGGCATTCTGCGTTCCGGCACTCTGGCCGAGGGCGATGAGGTTGACGCCAGCGTCGCCGCCGAGAACCGGGCCGCCATTGCCTTGAACCACTCTGCCACGCACCTGCTTCATGCCGCGCTGCGCAAGGTCCTCGGCACGCACGTTACCCAGAAGGGTTCGCTGGTGTCGGCTGATCGTCTACGCTTCGATTTCTCGCATCAGACAGCCGTGACCGCAGCCGAACTGGCAAAGATCGAGGCTCTGGTAAATGCCGAGATCCTCCGCAATTCTCCGGTCAGCAAGCAGATCATGGGCATGGAGCAGGCAATGAACAAGGGAGCCATGGCACTGTTCGGCGAGAAATACGGCGACGAAGTGCGAGTGGTCAGTATGGGTGAGTTCTCCACCGAGTTGTGTGGTGGCACGCATGTGGAGCGCACTGGCGATATCGGTTTGTTCAAGTTCGTCAGCGAGTCAGGAGTGGCAGCAGGTGTGCGTCGCGTGGAGGCCGTCACCGGCAAGGGAGCGCTGGCACTTGTCGAACGTCAGGAGGCCTTGCTCAAGCAGATCTGTGACGTGGTCAAGACCAATGCCGACAGCCTCGTCGAGAAAGTGTTGCAGCTACTGAGCAGCAACAAGGCGCTGGAGCGTGAGCTGGCGCAGACTCGTATCAAGCTAGCCAGTGCCGGCGGCACTGACATGGGAAGCGGCGCGCAGGTCGTCAACGGAGTGAATGTGCTCGTGAAGACCGTGGAAGGTCTCAATGCCCGTACTCTCAGAGAGACGGTCGATCAGCTGAAGAGCAAGCTGGGCTCAGCGATCGTCGTGCTGGCCTGCATCGAGGACGGCAAGGTAAGCATCGTAGCCGGTGTCAGCAAGGATGTGTGTGAGCGCGTGAAGGCTGGCGATCTCGTCAACATGGTTGCCACGCATGTCGGTGGCAAGGGCGGTGGCAGGCCTGACATGGCCATGGCCGGAGGTGCGGATGTTGCCGGGCTGCCTGCGGGGCTTGCAGCGGTTCCTGCATGGATCGAGGCTCGTCTGCAGTGAATCCGCGCGCCGAGCATGCGCCCCTTCCAGGGGCAGTGCGCGCCGGGAAATAGCGATTGCATTGCCAACCGCGATTTTGTTTAATCTTCATCCATTTTAATTCTGCGTACCTGGAAAATGGCACTTTACGTTCTAAAATTTGGCGGTACTTCGGTAGGTTCCACTGAGCGCATAGAGTCTGTCGCAGAAAAGATCATCGTCTTTCGCGAGCAGGGTCATGACATCGTTGTGGTTGTCTCGGCCATGAGTGGCGAGACCAATCGTCTTCTGGCACTGGCTCATGCCATTGACACGCAACCTGCACCGCGCGAAACCGACGTGCTTCTAGCCACTGGCGAGCAGGTCACCATTGCGCTGCTCAGCATCGCGTTGCAAAAACGTGGCTGCAAGGCGCGCTCCTTCACGGGCGGCCAGGTGCGCATTCTCACGGATGAATCCTATACTCGTGCCCGCATTCGAGAGATCGATGACACGCGCATTAGACATGAACTTGCCGAAGGGTGTGTCGTAGTCGTGGCTGGTTTTCAGGGAATCGACGAGGAAGGCAATATCACGACGCTTGGGCGTGGTGGTTCCGACACTTCGGCTGTTGCGCTGGCTGCCGCTCTGAAAGCAGACGAATGCCAGATCTATACCGATGTGAAGGGCGTATACACTACCGATCCCAGAGTGGTGGAGGATGCCCGGCTGTTGCGCAGCATCACATTCGAGGAAATGCTCGAACTAGCCAGCCTCGGCGCCAAGGTGCTGCAGATCAGGTCAGTGGAATTTGCCGGCAAGTACAAGGTGCCGCTGCGAGTGCTGTCCAGTTTTGAAGATGATCCCGGCACCCTAATCAGTTTGGAGGAAGAGAACGAAATGGAATCTCCCATTATTTCCGGTATCGCATTTACAAGAGACGAAGCGAAGATCGTTGTCTCCGGGGTGCCAGATGTCCCCGGAATCGCCTATCGCGTCATCGGACCAGTCAGTGATGCGGGAATCGAAGTCGATGTGATCGTGCAGAATGTGTCTGCCGACGGCACCACCGATATCACGTTCACGGTGAAGCGAGCGGACTGTGAACAGACTCGACAGATTATTGGTCGCATAGCCAAGGATGTGAATGCTCGAGATGTGGCTGTCGATACCAAGATCGCCAAGATTTCTCTGGTCGGTGTTGGCATGCGGTCGCACGCAGGCATCGCGAGCAAGATGTTCAAGGCGCTGGCCGATGAGTCCATCAATATCCAGATCATCACGACGTCCGAGATCAAGATATCCGTGGTGATTGATGAGAAATATCTGGAACTTGCTGTGCGATCTCTGCACAGTGCATTCGGACTGGCGGAAGAAGGCAATGCCTGAGGGTTATTCGCCTTTCCGCCATCCGTGAATTGGTCGAATGACGGCGTAGGCGCGACAAAATCCGCAAGGAAATCGTAGGAAGGAAAGGAGAAAGAGCATGTTGATTCTGACTCGCCGAATTGGTGAAACCTTGATGGTCGGTGATGATGTGACAGTGACAGTCCTCGGTGTGAAGGGCAACCAGGTACGCATCGGGGTGAATGCTCCCAAGGATGTTGCCGTGCATCGTGAGGAAATCTATCAACGCATCCAGAAAGAACGCGATACAGGCGACGAGGATTCACAGTCCTGATACTCGGAAAATTAAACCATCGCGGCTCTGCCATTTCCCACGATCTATGCTATTCTTACGCGCGTTTTTGGAGAGATGGCCGAGTGGCTGAAGGCGCACCCCTGCTAAGGGTGTATAGGTTAATACCCTATCGAGGGTTCGAATCCCTCTCTCTCCGCCACTATTGACGTTGAAGTTTTCCCTTAGAGTTTCTGCAGTTGTCTCCGCTTCCGTCCATGTGACACCATAGGCGCAATATTAGAAGCGGGGTCTTCCGCCATGCGTCTCTCACGCCTTTGCAGTAAGGTTTTCCTGATCACCGCCGTGCTGGCATCATCCTGGTCCGCTGGACTCCAGGCGCAAGACGCTGCGACTGCCGTCAGGCCCTTCACCATCGCCATTCCCGATGCCGATATCGCCGATCTCAAGGCGAGGCTCGCGCAGACTCGCATACCTGATCAGATTCCTGGTACCGGCTGGGACTACGGCACCGACATGAGCTACCTGCGCGAGCTCATCGATTACTGGCGGAGTGATTTCGACTGGCGTGAGCAGGAAAGTGCCTTGAATGAATACGATCAGTACATCACGACCATCGATGGCGTGGATGTGCACTTCATTCATCAGCGCTCCACGCATGCTGACGCGATGCCGCTGCTGCTGACGCACGGCTGGCCCGGCTCCATTGTCGAGTTCCGCAAAATCATCGGCCCGCTGACGCAACCAGAATTATATGGTGGTGATTCCGCCGATGCATTTCATGTGGTCGCGCCCTCGCTGCCTGGTTTCGGATTCTCCGGCAAGCCAACCGAACGTGGATACAATCCGGAACGCATGGCTCACACTCTCGCTGAATTGATGCTGCGCCTTGGTTACGAGCGCTATGGCGCGCAGGGTGGAGACTGGGGCGCTATCATCAATCGTATTCATGCCTATCGCTATCCAGAGCGCCTGATCGGACTGCATTCCAATTTCGTGCTTGCGAACCAGCCTGCCGAGCCATCGCTCACAGAGCGGGTACCTGAAGCCGAGATGTCCGCACGAGAGCAACGTCAGGCCTTTATGCTCGATGAGGTCGGTTATCAGCAGATCCAAGGCACCAAGCCGCAGACTCTGGGCGTTGCCCTGAATGATTCGCCTGCCGGGCTCGCCTCCTGGATCGTCGAAAAATTCCACGGCTGGAGCGACATTGATCACCGCCTGCCAGCGGGTTTCGGTCTCGAGGAGAAGTTCACCAAGGACGAGATCCTCACCAACATCAGCCTGTACTGGTTCAGCGGCAGCATCACATCCTCGGCGCGCATCTACTTTGAGAACCGCAACGTCGTCATGCAGGAGCCGCTTGGCTTCGTGACAGTGCCGACTGCAGGCGCCATCTTTCCCGCCGAGATTTACCTCACACCCAGGCTGTGGGCAGAAGCCAGTTACAACATCGTACGCTGGACCCCGATGCCCAGGGGGGGGCACTTCGCTGCCATGGAGGAACCCGAGCTGTTGCTGGAAGACGTGCGCGCCTTCTTTCGGACTTTGCGCTGAGCTGCAGACCAGGGAGGGGGCTGCATGGGGTTCTGGCTGAGTTGTTCCAATAGAGTGGAAAGCCTGCAACTGCAGTTGTGTGCACGCTTGCAGGAAAGCCCGTTGCGCGATCCGTTCCAGCCGGAATTCATCCTCGTCCCGGGCAATGCCATGCGTCGCTGGCTTGGTCTGCAGATCGCCACTGCACATGGCATTGCAGCCAATATCGAGTTTCCCCTGCCAGCAGCCTGGATCTGGCAACTGGCCGCCAGGGCCCACAGTCTCGATCCGACCAGCGTTGCGCGCGAAGACCCTCTTTCGCGCGAGCAGGCGGCCTGGCAGATCTTCGCAGCGTTGCCGGCCCTGCTGCCCACCGAGGGTTTCGAGGAGTTGAATCGCTATCTGGGCGATGACGCCACGGGCGTCAAGCACTGGCAGCTGGCTCAACGCATCGCCGATGTCTTCGACCGCTATCAGTATTATCGCCCCGACTGGATCCGCGCCTGGAGTCGGCCGGGCTATGCGGATGTGCCGCCTGGCGCTCCCTATCCCGCCTGGCAGCCCTTGTTGTGGCGTGTGCTCGTGTCGCGCTGCGCCGGAGCGCATCGGGTGGCACTGCTGGACAGGCTGCTGCAGGTGCTCGAGACCGCCCAGCCGCAGGCAATTGCCGCACTGCATCTGCCTGCCCGACTTTCCTGCTTCGCCCTCAGCAGTTTGCCAGCGCTCTTCGTGCAGGTGTTCAAGGCGCTGTCGGCGCATATCGACATTCATTTCTACCAGCACAGTCCGACGGACCAGTACTGGGCCGACCTGCGCAGCAAGAAGGCGCTCGCACGGCAGCGGCTGGCCGCGCCCGAGGCCGCAGTCCTTCTGGAGACAGGCAATGAACTACTCGCGTCCTGGGGGCGCCAGGGCCAGGCCTTCCAGGATCAATTGCTGGATCATGAGCTGCTCGATGCCGTGACCTGGGAGGATTATCGTCAGCCGGGTGCCGACTCCCTCCTGCACCAGTTACAGAGCGACATGCTGGGGCTTGAGCAAGGCATTCGCACGAGGGAGCCGGACGGGTCAATTCAGATCAGCATCTGCCACAGTCCGCTGCGTGAATGTCAGGTGCTGCACGACCATCTGCTGCACCAGCTCGCCACTGACCCAAGCCTCAAGCCGGAGGACATTCTGGTGATCGTGCCCGAGATCAGTCGTTACGCGCCGGCAATCGAGGCTGTGTTCCGTCGCGACACCCAAGGATCTCGGCCCACCATTCCCTGGAATGTGTCGGACATCACCGTGGTGGATGAACACCCCCTGGTGCGAGTCTTCTTTGCCTTGCTGGGACTGTCAGCATCGCGAATGCGCTTCTCTGAAGTGCTCTCGATCGTCGAGGTGCCACGTGTCGCCAGTACCTGGGGACTGGACAGCGCGGCGCAGGAAGAGCTGCATTCCCTGCTACGGGCGGCGCAGGCGCGCTGGGGGCTGGATGCTGCGCACAAGGCCGCGTTGCACTTGCCGGCCACGCAGCAGAACACCTGGGCACATGCCCTCGAGCGACTGCTGGCTGCCTATGCTTTGGGCGATGACGAGCTGTGGCATGGCATCGCGCCGCAAGCCGGCGCGACTGGCAATCGTGCCGTGATGCTCGGGCGATTCATGGACTTGCTCGCGGTGCTGGAGTACTGGAGTCGTGAACTGCAGCGCCCGCGTAGCGCGCGCCAATGGCAGCTCGATCTGAATCGTCTTCTGGATCAATTGTTCGGGAAAGCCGACGAGCATGAAGACCGCGTGCAGCAGATTCGTGATGAGATTGCCGAGTTGCAGGCGCTGGCAGGCGATCAGCTCCTCTCTGCAGTCTTGCTGCGTGAGTGTCTCGAAGAGCGACTGAGTACGCGCACCGTGCACAATCGCTTTTTCAGTGGCGGAGTCAGTTTCTGCGGCATGCGACCCATGCGCAGTCTTCCATTCAGGCAGATCTGCGTGCTGGGCATGAATGACAACGCCTTTCCGCGCCGTGATGCCGCGCTTTCCTTCGATGCCATGGCGGCCCGGCCACGTGCGGGCGACCCGCGCAAGGCTGACGAGGATCGTTATCTGCTGCTGGAAACCCTGCTGTGCGCGCGTGATGCCTTGTATCTGAGTTATACCGGGCGCAGCCTCACCGATAATTCGCAATGTCAGCCGTCCGTGCTGCTGCGGGAACTGCTCGACTGCATCGATGCGCACTACATCCCGAAGAGTGGCGAAGTGACGCCCATGAGCGCGTGCATCACCCGCGTGCAGCCGCTGCAGCCGTTCAGCTGGCGTCATTTCCTGGTCGATCCGGCACAGCGCGTCATGGCGAGTCACGATGACTGGTGGTGTCGCGTTGCTCGGTCATTGCAAGCGGGGCCGCCAGAGGGCTCTGGTCTGACCGCCTGGCCCGAGAGTGTGCTGGAGCCCTTGCCCGAGCCTGCCACGCGCGTGGAGCTGACGCAGTTGCTGCGTTTCCTGGAACATCCGGTCAAGGGCTTCTTCAATGCAAGGCTGCGTATTTTTCTCAGGGAGGACGAGCCGGCCGAGGACGAGGAGGTATTCACCCTCACCGGGCTGGCATCGTGGAAGGTCAGGCAGGCACTGGTGGAGCACTGGATGCAGGGCGATGACGCCGAGCTGGCAGTACAGCAGCGCCTGGCAGCCGAGGGTCTGTTGCCGCACGGCGCTCAGGCAGCGCTTGGCTTGGCGCAGGCGCGGGACAAGTTGCAGGATATGCTGACTCGCCTTGCGCCCTGGCGCAGCGTGCCGACCCGGCGGCGCCATGTGTCACTCAGTCTGACGGTCGTGGGGGCCCCGCAAAACCGTCTGCAATTGCAGGCGCAGATTCTTCACTGTCATCCGGGGCTGGGCGTGTTGCATTGCACCAGTGCCAGGCTCAAGGGCAAACATGCCCTGCGGCTCTGGCTGGAACATCTGGCGCTGTGCGCTACCGAGCAATTGCCGCCTGGGGAATTCAGTGTGCTGCATTGCGCGGACAGCAGCCTCAGCCTGGCGCCCCTGCCGAAGGAAGAGGCCAGGCAGTGGCTCGCCGAGTATCTGGCGCTGTTTCTGCAGGGCCAGTGTCGCCCCTTGCCGCTCTTTCCCAATGCCAGCTATGCGCTGCTAAGCAAGGGGCCGGCCGATGCGTACAAGGCCTGGGAGGGCGATCAGTTTGGTGGCGATGCCGCGGACCCGTACCTGCAACTGGCCATGCGTGGCTGTGAAGGCTCACCCATCGCGCTGCCGGAACATCAAGACCTGGCTCAGAAGGTTTATGGTCCGTTGCTTGCTGCACAGGTGACCCCATGACGAATGTTCACAGGCCCATGCAGGTCCTCGATGCCCAGACCACTCTGACGATGCCGCTGCAGGGGCTGCGCTTGATCGAGGCCAGCGCCGGTACCGGCAAGACCTATGCGATCAGCAATCTGTATCTGCGCCACGTGCTGGAGGGTGTGCCCGTCCACGCCATTCTGGTGGTGACCTTCACCAACGCGGCCTCGGAAGAGTTGCGAGGTCGTATTCGTCAGCGGTTGCAGCAGACCGCGCAGTGGCTGGAACGCCCGGAACAGGATGGTCATGCGCCGCCGCAGGATGCATTCATGCTGGCACTTCTCGCCGCACGCGCCACGGCCACCGAAGTGGATCGGCGCCTTCAGTGTGAACGTTTGCAGCTCGCCGTGCGCACGATGGACGAGGCCGCCATCTACACCATTCACGGGTTCTGCCAGCGCGCCTTGACAGACCATGCGTTCAACAGTGGTCAGCCGTTCGACATGCAGCTGATCCCCGACGAGGACGGGCTCTGGCAGGATGCGCTCAAGGACTGGTGGCGACGCAATACCTATGCGCTGAAGCCTCTGCATCTGGGCATTCTGGCCAGGGCCTTCACCAGCATCGACGCCTTGCTGGCCCAACAGCGTGTCCTGCGCGACGCGTATGACAAGCGCGTGTTGCCCGTGGTTGCAGGCACTGTCACGCAGCAGTTTGCGCGCTGGGAGTCGCTGCTGCCGGCGCTGCAGACGCTGTCCGTGCAGTGGCAGGCCCGTCAGGGAGAGCTGCAGGACATTCTGCTGCACTCTCCGGCCTTGTCCCGCGCCAAGGCCGGCGACTATGGTCCGCAAGTGCTGCCGGCGAGTCTGGCCTTGCTGGATGCCTGGCTGCGCAGTGACGATCTGCTGAATGTCCCCGCACATCTGCATTTGCTGAGCGCCGCCGCCCTGCGCTCTGGCTCGACGCCTGCCAGGCGGGACAGGGACCCCGGCTTGATGGATCCGTTCTTTGTGGAATGTCAGGCGGTGGAAGAAGCC
>JBEDFR010000071.1:0-18140 GCA_041175045.1 Pseudomonadota bacterium
CCAGGGTACGCATGCCCTCGAAGATGTTGATGTCCATGATGGGGGTGTTGCCGGTGGCCATCAGCACGATCATGGTTTCGCCGACGGCACGGCCCATGCCGATCATCAGGGCCGAGAAGATTCCTGGACTGGCCGTGGCCAGCACGACGCGGCTGAGGGTCTGCCAGGGTGTCGCGCCCAGTGCCAGAGAACCATAGGTCAACTGCTTGGGTACTGTGAAGATGGCGTCTTCGGCGATGGAGAAAATCGTCGGAATGACCGCGAAGCCCATGGCCAGCCCCACCACCATGGCATTGCGCTGATCGTAGGGAATCCCCAGGTCATTGGTGATCCAGACGCGCATGTCACCGCCGAAGAACATCTGTTCCATGGGCGAGGCGAGCAGGAAGGCCAGCAGCACGCTGAGCAGGATCACGGGAATCAGCATGGCCGCTTCCCAGCCATCGGGCACACGGAAGCGCAGTTCCTCGGGCAGTCGCGTCCAGAGATACGAGGCCAGAAGTATTCCCACAGGCACCAGCACCAGCGTGCTGAAGATCCCGAGCAGATTGTTCTCCAGGAATGGCGCCAGCCAGAGGCCGGCCAGGAAGCCGAGCACCACGGTCGGCAGTGCTCCCATCAGTTCGATCAGCGGCTTGACGTTCTGACGCATGCGCGGCGCCATGAAATAGCCGGTGAAGATGGCGCCGCATACTGCCAGCGGAGCGGCCAGGATCATGCCGTAGAACGCCGCCTTGAGCGTGCCGAAGGCCAGCGGGGCCAGACTGTACTTGGGCTCGAAGTCATTGTTCGCGGCCGAGGACTGCCAGATGTGCTCGGGTTCCTGGTAGTTCTCGTACCAGACCTTGGACCAGAGGGCTTCCCACGAGACTTCCGGGTGATGATTGAGCACGTCGTACATGACATAACTGCCATCGCCCTGCTCGATCAGCAGGCCGTCGCCGCGTGCTGCCATGGCGATGGCGCGGGGTGCCCCGCTCGCCAGCTGTTCGTAGGCCACTTCGCGATGCGCGGTGGCGTTGTAGATGCCGATGTAGCCCGCGTCATTTGCCATGACGAAGTTCTTGCGGCGCTGTTCAGATGTCAGCGCCACAACCTCGCTGCGGGCGTCGAAGTCGCGCACCTTTTCCAGAGTGAAACCACTGTCGCGGCGCACCAGGAACCACTGGGCGATGGTGCCAGCGGAATCCCCTGCCAGCAGCGAGATGCCGCCCAGCAGGAAGGTCACTTGGGTGAGCCGGGCTGGCGCATCCACCAGAAGAAGCTCTTGCGTGATCGCCGGTGTGCCATTGCTGAACGCGGGCTGGATGTCCACCACACTGACACGGCCCGTGGCACCGACGGCGAACAGCCAGCGCCGGTTCACATCCAGGTGCAGTTGATCCACGCTGGGGACCAGCCCGTTCAGAGTCGCCAGTTCAGTTTCCCACTGGGCGCCACCGCCCCCGAAGGACGACAGCAGACTGGTTTCGCGTCGAGCCCGCAGCAGACTCACGTCACCGGCAGCGCTGCTGCCGGCGAGCATCAGTTCGTTGCGACTGGAACGCACGCTCAAGCGTGCAACCGCGGCACCACCGAACAATTCGAAGGGCTCTTCCCCAAACGGGTAGGAGATGGCGGGGCTGACCACGCGGGCATTGTCCGGACCAAAGCTCTCATCGTATCCGTACTGGGCCAGCAACACCTGGCCACCAGTCAAGCCCAGCGCAAAGATGCCGCTGACATCGGTGTCCAGCGCGAAGCTGCTGATACTCTGCCCTTGCGGCACAGGCAGGGCGAGACGACCGATCTCGGCACCATCGTCGGTACTGAAGTAGACCATCTGCCCATCGCTGCCCAGGCGCATGCCCACTTCAAGGCGCTCTTCCAGCGCCAGATGCAGCACCTCGCTGGACTGGGGCACCTGCAACTCGAAGCGGCTGTGTTCTGCCATGTAGGCACCGCGGAACAGAGGCATCACTTCGTAAATCAGGTACAGGAAGATCGTGAGGATCGCGGCGATGACACCCAGACCGCCGATGGCGATCAGGACGGCAGCAAGCTTGTCCTTGAAGTGACGAAAACGTCGGCGTGAAACGACCGCGGCAGAAGCAGCGAATGCTGCTCCTGCCGCGGAGGATGTGGCCTGTGCAGGCGTGGAGATGGGCTCTTGATTCATGAGGAGCGAGTCTATTCGGCGAATATGACAATTTGATGACAGCGCACAAACGCGCCAAGACGGCGCCGCAGGCAGCGGCGCCGTTTATCCGCAATCAGAGTCCAAGCGCCTCGTAGGTTGCTTCCACCACGTTGGCCGGCAGCGGAATATAGCCATCCTTGAGCACGACTTCCTGTCCCGCCTTGGACAGCACCAGCTTGACGAATTCCTGCTCCAGCGGAGACAGCGGCTTGTTCGGCTCCTTGTTCACGTACACCAGCAGGAAGCGGGCAAGCGGGTAGTCCCCGGCAATGGCATTCTCGGGGGTAGCACCGAAGTACTCGTCGCCGGCTTCACGTGCCAGCGGCAAAGACTTCACGCTGGACGTGGTGTAGCCCAGGCCAGAGTAGCCGATGCCGTTGATGGAGGTGCTGACGGACTGCACCACGGACGCCGAGCCCGGCTGCTCGTTCACGGAGTTCTTGAAATCACCGGTACACAGTGCCGTTTCCTTGAAGTAACCATAAGTACCAGACACGGAATTGCGACCGAACAGCTGCAGGTCGCGACGCTCCCAGGCTCCGCTCAGGCCAAGCTGACCCCAGTTCTCGATGACTTGATCATGCCCGCAACGCAGCGTGGAGGAGAAGATTGCATCCACCTCTGCCATGGTCAGCCCTTCGATGGGATTGTCCTTGTGCACGAACACCGCAAGCGCGTCGATGGCGACGGGAATGGCAGTGGGCTTGTAGCCGTATTTGTTTTCAAAGGCCTCGATTTCGTTGTCCTTCATCTCGCGACTCATCGGGCCCATATTGGCGGTGCCCTCGGTGAGCGCGGGCGGTGCGGTGGAGGAACCGGCGGCCTGGATCTGGATGTTCACGTTCGGGTAGAAGCGCTTGAACTCTTCGGCCCACAGCGTCATGAGATTGGCCAGCGTATCGGAGCCTACGCTGGAGAAATTGCCCGAGACGCCGCTGGCGCGCTCGTAGTCCGGCAAGCCGGGATCGACATCCGCGGCGAATGTCATGGTGCTGCACAGGGCGCTGAACAGCAGAGCCAGGGGCTTCATCGTGTGTTTGAGGGTCATCGTGTGTCTCCGGGTGAGGGCATCCAGCGGTCGTTGTGATGGGACTACTATAAGGCGCCTCTGTGACAGAAATATGACAGAACTGACACCTGAGCTCCGGGTGCGCAGTCATCCATCTGTCACTTTCTTCCCCAAGGTGCTCATGTAGAATGCCGACAACCCACTGCCGGAATAATGAGCAATCGCATGAGCACGAAAGTGACAGTAATCCACTCCGAGGACAATCACCAGGTCGCCAGCGACCTGCCGACAGCACCACTGGGTGACCACGAAGACGACCCCTTCCTGCCGGACACGATTGCCACGGTCGCGCCGTCACTCGCCCGCGCCGAGGAAGCCCCGCCGGTGGATCTGGACAACAGTGCGCTGTATCTGAATCGCGAGCTCAGCTATCTGCAGTTCAATCTGCGCGTGCTCGATCAGGCGCGCAATCCACGCCACCCGCTGCTCGAACGGCTGATGTTCCTGCTGATTTTCAGCTCCAACCTGGACGAGTTCTACGAGATCCGCATCTCGGGACTCAAGAAGCAGCTGGAGTTCGGTCGCCAGCGGCCCGGCCCCGACGGCAAGTATCCCGACGAGGTGCTGCGCGAGATCAATCAGCAGGTGCGCGTGGCGCTGACCGAACAGTACCGCATCCTCAACGAGGAACTGTTCCCCTCACTGGCACAGCAGAACATCCGCTTCCTGTACCGCAACGAGTGGAACAGCGCGCTGACCCTGTGGGCACGTGACTATTTCCGTGACGAGGTACTGCCTGTCATCAGCCCGCTGGGACTGGATCCGGCCCACCCGTTCCCGCGTCTGGTGAACAAGAGCCTCAATTTCATCCTGTCCCTGGAGGGCAAGGATGCGTTCGGGCGCGACAGCGGCCTGGCCATCGTGCCGGCACCACGCTCCCTGCCGCGGCTGATCAAGGTGCCGCGCGAGATTGTGCCCGAGGGGGACAATTTCATCTTCCTGTCCTCCATCATCCATGCCCATGTGGAAGAGTTCTTCCCGGGGATGCGCGTCAAGGAATGCCACCAGTTCCGCGTGACGCGCAACTCCGACCTGGAAATGTCGAACGTGGAAGTCGAAGACGTGGCCAGCGCTCTGCAGGGCGAGCTGCATTCCCGGCGCTTCGGCACGGCGGCCAAGCTGGAAGTGGGCGCCGCCTGTCCGCCCGAGCTGACCGACTTCCTGCTGCAACGCTTCAATCTGACGGAAGATGCCCTGTTTCGTCTGGACGGTCCGGTAAACCTGCAGCGACTGATGACGCTGACCAGCATGGTGAACCGGCCGGACCTGTGCTATCCGCCTTTCACACCGGGCACGCCGCTGGCGCTGGAGGAAGGCGCTTCCATGTTCAACGCGGTAACCAAGGAAGATCTCCTGCTCCTACACCCATTTCAGTCCTTCCTGCCGATCATCGACTGGGTACGCCAGGCGGCAAAGGACCCGGCGGTGCTCTCGATCAAGCAGACACTGTATCGCACCAACGAATCCTCCGAACTGGTGGAAGCGCTCTCCGAGGCAGCCCGCAACGGCAAGGAGGTGACCGTGGTCATCGAACTGCGCGCCCGCTTCGATGAACAGGAGAACCTGCAGTTCGCGAGCAAGCTGCAGGAAGCCGGGGCTGTCGTGGTGTACGGCGTCATGGGTTACAAGACCCACGCCAAGATGCTGCTGATCGTGCGGCGCGAAGGCGGCAAACTGAAGCGCTATGCGCACCTGGGCACGGGCAACTATCACCGCAAGACCTCGCTGGTCTACACCGACTACGGCCTGATGACCTGCGACGAGACCCTGTGCGCCGACGTCCACAAGGTGTTCCAGCAGATCACGGGCATGGGCAAGCGCATCATGCCGGACCTGATCATCCACGCGCCGTTCCGCCTGAAGAAATCGCTGATCCGCTTGATCCAGCAGGAAAAGAATGCCGCGCTGGAAGGACGCCCCGCGCGCATCATCGCCAAGATGAATGCTCTGACGGACCCTGACGTGATCCGCGAGCTCTACCATGCCTCGCGCAACGGCGTGAAGATCGACCTCATCGTGCGCGGTATCTGCTGTCTGCGGCCGGGCATTCCGGGCATTTCGGAGAACATCCGCGTGGTGTCCATCATCGGCCGCTTCCTGGAACACTCCCGGGTGTTCTATTTCGCCAACAATCTGCACCCGCTCTATTGCTCCAGTGCCGACTGGATGGAGCGCAATCTCATGCACCGCATCGAGGTAGCCTTCCCGATCGTGCGCAAGAAATGGATCACCAGGATTCTGGAAGAGCTGGAGATGTACCTGAACGATCGCTGCCAGAGCTGGGAGTTGCAGCCCGACGGCAGCTATTTGCGGCTGGCGCCTGAGGAATGTGACAAGCGTGAGCCTGTGCAGACCTTGTTGCTGCAGCAACTGGCCACGGTGCGTTACAGCGCAGTCTGAGTCACCTGCGGCATCGCCTGCCGGTCGAGCCGTGAGGTATCGGGACCGTTCTGCATCATGAAATGCAGCATGCCTTCACGCAGGGCAGTGGGACTGAATTGCATCGATTCGATCTCGAAGGCGTCCATCATGCCTGCCAACACCGCCCAGCCCGGCAGCAGCAGATCCTTGCGTCGTTCTTTCAGCCCTGGCAGCAGCGCCGACGTATCGGCCGCACAGGCCAGCAAATCACCTCGCAATGCCTGGAGTGATTGCCGGCTGATCTGCCCTTCGGGAAGACCGCGCATCTGCAGAATTGCCGCGAGCATCTTGGCCGTGCCGGAGGAAGCGTAAGCTGCCTCCCAGGGGTGCAACAGACTCTCCGCGCGAAGGCCCTCGAATACTTTGCGCGCCTCCGCCACCGCGTCATCCAGAACTTGACTCAGTAGCGAAGGCTTGCCTGCCAGCGGGGTGAAGAAGCGATCGCGCCAGCTGACACAGCCAATCGGCAAGCTTCCGGTCACCAGTCGCGCGCCCTGACGACCAATGATCACCTCGGTGCTGCCACCGCCGATGTCGGCGACCAGACGCACTTCATCCGTCTGCGGCAGCCCGGACATGACCCCCAGATAGACCAGCACCGCTTCCTGCAGTCCCGAAATCACGGACACTTCAAGCCCCAGCTCTCGCGCAGCCGCCAGGAACTGCGGGGCATTGCGCGCGAGGCGCAGGGCATTGGTGCCCAGCGCCCAGTATTGACGGAGGGGATAACGGGACATGACATCGACGAATTCACGCAGGGAGTCGATGCCGCGCCCAAAGGCTGCAGGCGAGATTTCGCCGCTCAAGGTGACGCCCTCCCCCAGCTGCACGATATGACTGAAGCGCTCGACGATTTCGCTCCTGCCGTCGTGCCAGCGAGCAATCAGCAGGTGGAAACTGTTGGAGCCCAGGTCGACGCAGGCGTACATGACAGAGAAAGATTCCTGTGCGGGGAGCGAAGGCGATGCGCCACCCTACCCTCACTATGTGGCAATGATGTGACACTGAGATCCGCAGCGGCTCAAATCATGGACTGCTGGTAATTCTCGATGCCGATCCTGTCGATCAGGTGGAGCTGTGTCTCCAGCCAGTCGACATGTTCTTCTTCACTGCGCAGAATAGCCGCCAGCAAGTCCCGACTGACGTAATCATGCACGGATTCGGCATAAGCAATGCCTTCCTTGAGGGTCGGCAGAGCCAGCATCTCCAGTTGCAGATCGCACTCCAGCATCTCGCGCGTATGCTCCCCTATCAGCAGCTTCCCAAGATTCTGCAGATTGGGAAGCCCTTCCAGAAACAGGATTCGGCCGATCAATGCGTCGGCGTGCTTCATCTCGTCGATGGACTCTTCGTACTCCTTGCTGGCCAGCTTGCCGAGCCCCCATTCCCTAAACATGCGGGAATGCAGAAAGTACTGATTGATGGCAATCAATTCATTGCCCAGGGCTTTGTTGAGATGCTTGATGACAGTGGCGTCGGCTTTCATGGCTGTTTCCTCTGGCGTGAAATTCAGCGCACAGGGTCGTCGCTAAGCGCCGATCTGTCAAGGATGGGAAATTGTAAGATACTGATATTAATTGGAAACAGACGCACTTGCTGGTCGTGCAACGCCTGCCGGGGATGGCTCAATGCACCGCGGCGTTGAGGAAGGTCGCAGTGCCCTTGAACTCGCTGATGATGCGCAAGGCGTGACGGCCGCATTTGCCGCACTCGGAGGCAACGCCCAGCTTCTCACGGATATCCGCCATGCGACGGGACCCGTCGCTACAGAATTCGCGGATCTGGCTGTCGGTGATTTGGCGGCAGATACAGACGTACATGATGGCTCCTCCGTGGCTCACAATCTTAAAGCTTAATGAGAATGATTGTCAAAAAGTTTAACATCCGCCAGCCCAACGGAAAAGGACTCTCTTCGTGCTACCATGCCGCCAGATTTTCGCGCCCCAGTGACTGTCCGGCATGAATCACCAACTCCCAGAGCACACTCGCCCCCTCCTCTCGCAGCACCCGGGCAGACTGCTGCTGTCCGGCATGCTGGTAGTACTCGCGCTGAAGCTTGTGCTGGCCTGGCACCTCGACCTCTACAGCGATGAGATCTTCTACTGGCAGGCCTCGACGCAGCCGGCACTTGCCTATAGCGACCTGCCCTTCATGTCAGCATTGCTGGCGGGACTGGGCACGGCACTTGTGGGGGACTCGGCCTTTGGAGTGAGAGCTCTGTTCCTGTGCTTGGGCAGCAGCATTCCTCTGCTGGTGTACTGGCTTGCCAGTCCTCTGGTGTCAAGACAGCAGTCCCTGGAAGCAGCAACTCTGGCATTGTGCCTGCCTCTGTGCGCGTTCCTCGGACTTCTGGCCGTGCCGGATGTGCCACTGCTTTTCTTTGGACTGCTGCTGACGGGATGTCTTGAGCGTGCCACCCGCCTGGGAACACTGGCCTGGTGGATCAGTGCGGGCATCGCGGCAGCACTTGGCGTCAGTACTCATTACCGGTTTGCTCCAGTGCTTCTTGCGGCCCTGCTCTTCATGCTGGTGTTCAAGGACATGCACAGATTCTGGAAACACCCTGGCCTGTGGCTCGCCGTCAGCATTCTGGCGCTGGGGCTGTATCCGATCCTCGCCTTCAATCTCGGTAATCAGTTGAGCGGCGTCGACTATCACCTGCTCGAACGCCACCCGTGGGAATTCCAGGCAGAGGGACTGCTGCACATCTTCAAACAGGCGGGGCTGGTCACTCCACTGCTCTACGTCGCCATGATCGCCACGCTGGTGCAACTGCTTCGCGCTGCAAGAGCGGGCGATCATCGACGGGGCCTGTTCGGGATGCTTGCGCTCGTCAATCTGGGACTGTATCTCGTGCTTGCTCCCTGGTCTGACAACACGCGGACTTCAATCCATTGGCCCCTGTCAGGTTATCTGCCCATGCTGGTATTCCTGCCGCAGACACTTCGACAATTGCACGCCTGGCTGGCTGTACGCCATGGCTGTGTCGTCGCAGGACGCCTCTTGAAGTCGACCCTGGGCATGGGCTTTGCTGGAACACTGGTGGCACTGCTGGGCATGGGAACGCAAACCCTGCAGGACACGCTGCGCCCTTTCGTCGGCGATGGGGTGCTGTCGAACAAAATGGCCGGCTGGCGACCCTTTGTCGCCTACACCCATCAGGTTCTGCAGGCGGAGCATTTGCGTCCTGATGATCTGCTGGTCACCGACAATTATTACACCGGCGCGCAGCTGGCTCTTGCCCTGGGTGACACTCACCCCGTGTTCAATATCGATATGGACAAATCCATCCGCGACGGCCGTGCGGTGCAGTACGAGATATGGCGCAGCAATCTGAGCGGCCTGCGGGACAATATCGGACGCAGCGCCCTGTTCATTACCGAGGACAGCACCTTGACCGTTCCTGACAAGCTCGCCGTGCTGGAACGAGCCTGCGCTGAGTTCCAGCACCTGGAGTTCCTGAGCCAGTTGTCCCTTTTTGGCGGCGAAAAGCGCTTCAGCTACTATCGCGCGGAAAATGTCGGCGCGAGTCCGACGGGCACTTGCCCGCAGCCCTCGCTGGGCTGGGTCGATGTGCCGTCGGACGAGGCTCGGCTGTCGGGATATTTCACTGTCGCGGGCTGGGTCATCAACGAGGGGCTGGGCGTCGATAGCGTCGAGGTGCAACTGAACGGCGTGACGGTAGGCTTGGCGCAATACGGACAGCCGCGCCCGGATGTGGTGGCGGCCATGGCTGCGGAAGACGATCCTAACGCACCCCTGCTCGGTTATACGCTGGCGCTTGACACACAGACGCTGCCCTCAGGCCGTGCGCGCCTGCGCATCAAGACCACGGGAATCTCCGGGGAGGTTCAATACTTTGGCGACAGAACGGTGTTTGTGGAGTGAGGCGGGCGGTACCGCTCAGTAGGGATTGAGCACTTCCACGGCGATGCGCCACTCACCTTCGGGCGTGAAGCGCCAGTAACGCAGATAATTCGTGTTGAACTCGGAACCCTGGGCGCTCATGGTGCCGAAGGTGTAGCCCACGTCACCGGACTCTGACAGGAAGTAGCCACCTGGCTGATGCTGAATCGCCGACATTTCAAGACTGGCATCCAGATAGGCTCCATAAACCTGGGCGCCGGCCTCGTTGCCAATGCCCGGCGCCATGCCTGGCACATAGACACGCTGGTTCTCCAAGCCGTAACGCAACATCGCACGCATGCCACCACGGAAGTTGATGGAACTGATGAATCGTTCATCGGCTTCCACCAGCGAATTCAGACTGTTGTGATCCACGTCGGCTGTCACTGCCTCATCGAGGGACTTCATGGTCTCGTCGATATCAGGAGTGACATCAAGACTGAGGACACCGGGGACACGAACTGTCATGTCTGCTGCCATGCGCCACTGCCCATCGAACTTGCGCCAGATGGTGACAAAGTGACCGTAGGTCCTGCGCGCGTCACTGCCAGTGCCATTGGTGAATCGGTAGGGGCCACTGGTCAGTCCCAGATCACCGGCACGGGAGAAATCGATGTAATTGGCCTTGGATTCAAGCGTGGTTTCACCGCGCTGCGCGGGTCCGGCCTGTTCGTAGAGATTGCGCGCATCGACGGGGCCACGTCGAAAAATGACGGCACCCTCGCTGAATGAATTGAGAAACGCCTGGTTGAAACCCAGAGTGCGTGAGCTTTCGGCCAGCCTGACATCAGCTTCCCGCAGACTTTCCCAGATCGGAGTGCGTTCGTCTGCCTGCGCAAACAAGGTATTCGGGACGAGCCATGGGAAGAGGGCCAGCAGCGCAATATGGGACGATTTCATGGAAACACCATTTTATATCGTTCTGTGACTGCCTTAGTGAGGGGCCAATTGTCGCCGATTCCACAGACAAGGTATAGCGGCATGTTTCGAGGGTGGCTTCGTGCTTCTAAAGGAACTCACGCCGTCCACGAGCTCCGACAGCATAATGGAAGCGCATTCATCCCGGTATCGAACAGCACGCCTAAATTCCAGCTCCGGTGGCCGATATAACCGGATTTTTTGCTTTCTCCGGCGCGCCATTTTTTACTACACCAGACACTCGCTTCTTTCTGATATTGAACAATGCGAGAGTGTTGTTCAAGAAATTGCTGGCCAGTCTGAACAAAATCGACGGTGTCATGCTTGCAGAAGGCCAGCCTGATATCGACAAGTCCATCCTGTGGCGCAGGTTGTTGAATGCCCCATACTGTCTGCGCTCACGCTACCGTGTCATCCACCTTGCGCGCCCTCGTCCGAGCGAAAGGAACTTCTTCAGCGCACTGAGTCCGGCACCCGGACTCGATGAATCTACCCTTGGCATTCTGGAGAAAGGTTTCAAGAAGCCATTGCGGAACCATGCCCAGACGGGCTGCTCATTGTCCTCATCATTGATGAAGTGCCCAGGATGCCCGATGTGGCTCTGATCGGCCTGCGCCGGGTGGCGGATCGCGAGGCAGCCTTGGGCCAATTCCTGCCAGTCGTACTGTTTGCTCAGCCGACACAATAGAAGAATCTTCGCGACACCGAGGCCGTCAGCGAGGTCAATCGGCGCCTGGTGGCCGAGGAAGATGCTGAGAAGCCGCAAAGAAAGCAAGGCAGGCAACGGCGCGCACAGAATTAGCAACGAAGGCTGAGCCCCTCCAAGAGTTGGACTGAATCGGGCGACTGGCCCGCCGCAGACTCATATCCGACCCATATCCCTGCGGATTGTCAGCCTGCTTGCGTCGGCTATAATCGGGGCCAGTTTTACAGGCCATTCGGACCCGCCACATGCAGAACAGAATCTGGATCAAGCTTCATGAAGAAGCCACTCGACTGGTAGAGACTGAGCCTTTGCTTGCCAGCTACGTCTACGCCTGCATATTGAACCACAACAGTCTGGGGGCATCGCTGAGTTACCTGCTGGCCAACAAGCTGGCCGATGCGGTGATGCCCGCCATGGCAGTGCGTGAACTGTTCGAGGCGGCCTATGCGCAGGCACCCGACATGATCGTCAATGCTGTCCATGACATGCAGGCAGTCTACGATCGCGATGCCGCTACCAATTCATACCTGCCCATCCTGCTGTTTCTCAAAGGCTATCAGTCAATACAGGTGCATCGGCTCGCGCACTTTCTCTGGCAAAACAAACGCAGAGAACTGGCGCTTTTTATGCAAAGTCGAAACTCGGAAGTGTTTGGCGTTGACATCCATCCCGCTTGCGTCATGGGCAAGGGCATCATGTTCGACCATGCAACAGGGATTGTCATAGGCGAGACGACGGTCATCGAGGACGATGTCTCCATTATGCAGTCAGTCACGCTGGGCGGTACCGGCAACGAAACGGGCGATCGCCATCCCAAGATTCGCTCGGGCGTGCTGATCTCCACTGGCGCCAAAGTGCTGGGGAACTTAGAGGTGGGCACAGGAGCCAAGGTTGGCGCCGGCAGTGTGGTGCTGGAGGATGTTCCTCCTCACACCACGGTGGTCGGCGTGCCGGCGCGCAAGGTGGGCAAACCATGCACGGATCTTCCTTCGCGCACCATGGATCAGAATGTGCTTAATGACGACTCCACCTTGAACCATTAGTTCATGATGTAAGACTGCGCTCATGTGAATTGGCTATACTCTGCAAACTACATTGCGTGAACGGCGGGCAGACACGGGTGGAAATATCGTTCATCTTAAACCTCAGCAATCACACCAGCCCGACGCCGACTCCTCCGAACTGCGATGGCGCTTCTTCGATATTCTGCGAACAAGTCCATCGCGCGCCCATTTCCAACCCTTTGTCGAGTTACGGAAACAGACCATGTTTGGCTACAAGTCGTTTATAAGACGTCCATCAGACAGTACCTTGCACAGCCCTGTCATGCTGTTCGACCTGGCGCCTCGATAGGAACGATTGACCGAACTCGACGTGTCGTGTCGCAAGGCACTCTTTCATGATCGGCGGCTCTTGGGCAGGCCACTCCTGAATGCCACCCCGCAGGGCCTCATAGAGCCGCAGTATCGTTCAGGACTGACCTCAGAGAATCTGCAAAGGCGCGGTTTGACGCCTTCGATGTCGTCATCGAGATCTCTCAACGGGCGCCTCTGACAGACCTTGCCTTCGTGGACGACGCCCTGTCGCGCTGTCGTGCCATGGGCTTTGGAATCGCGATTGAAGGCCCTGCCGCAGGCTGCTCTGGCTTGCGACGCTGATCCAAGGTGCGCCCCGAATGTGTGAAGATCGATTGTCAAGGGTATCGAAAGCCATCAGGAAAGCGCCACATCCACTGACATGGACACTGCCTATGCTCAGGGGTACTAATTGACTTCTCCGCCCTACACGCTTTGCAGGCACGTTCAAGGCGCACTAAGCAGATTCTAGTTCAGAGCCTGCTCTGGCAAAGCAGGGAGACATCACAAACCTTCTGGACAAAGTTCCTCGCCCGTATCATGACAACACGCAGAAACCCGTCGGATTGATCCGGCGCAGCAGTCTCTAGGCGACCTTCTCTTCCCAGCATGGCCGAGCGCTGCATGGCGCAAAGACTGTCCTCCTCGTCGAGGAGGGTTGCTACGCCGGACTGCGCAAGGCGCCCGGGCTGAAGACGATCATCGATTGGCAGATGGGTATCGGGCGATAAGCCATCACCCTTTCCCTTTTGCCGGGAAAGTAACTCATTTTTTGAATATATGATGAAGTTGATCGCGTAAATCGTGCGAGACCCTGTCGATTCGCGAATCGATTTTGTCGCACACTTAGGAGGCAATGACTAGATCTTTGCGTTCTCGAACAGCGACTGGTTGCAGCGCTTCATGCATTTTCGGACTGGGTTTGAACTGCAGACCGCCGGTCTTGGCAAACCGGAGGAGATCCTGCAAAGCGGCATTCCAAGCCCAGGACTTTATGGCGAAGAAAGATTCCTTACCAAGATTACATTATCGATGGGCGTGGTGATTCCGAATGAACGCATCAAAATGGCTCTCGATGATATTGACCCCATGGCAAGTCAGGCAAAGCACCACGCCAAGATGATGAAAGACATCTGTCTGGTCCTCCCACGCCGCGCGACTTTCTGAACCGAAAGTCTGCCAAGACGAAAGTCTCAGAGATATCTCTCTGCATAAGCCGCAAGGGCTGATCGTGGAATTCCCTGCAACTGCAGACTGCCGCCATGTTCGAAATTCTTGAACCTCTCAGTCAAGTATGTCAATCCTGAGCTAGTGGGACTCAGGTATGGCGTATCGATCTGTGCAAGATTTCCAAGGCAGATAACCTTCGAGCCATTTCCAGCGCGCGTCACAATAGTCTTGATCTGATGTGGCGTAAGGTTCTGCGATTCGTCGATCAGGATAAGACTGTGCTGAAAACTTCGCCCGCGAATGTAGTTCAGAGACTTGAAAAGCAAGGGAACGCGCGCTAGCACATATTCGATGCTGCTGGCGCTGTTTTCGTCATCCCAGTGCAATGCTTCAAGGTTGTCAGTAATCGCACCGAGCCAGGGCTCCATCTTCTCCTCTTCTGTGCCGGGGAGAAAGCCAATGTCCTCATCAAGACCCTGAGTGCTTCTCGTGGCTATGATGCGGCGATAAAGCTTCTGGGGGACAGTCATCTCAATGGCTGCAGCGAGGGCTAGAATGGTCTTTCCAGAACCAGCCGCCCCAGTCAGATTGACGATATGGATGTCGGGATCCAGAAGAAGATTCAGCGCCATGGCCTGGAACGCGTCGCGAGGTTTCAACCCCCAGGTTTCGCGCTGCAGCATCTTGTCAAGGTCCAGATGGCGAAGGACCACTTCTTGCTTGCCAACCTTCAATACCCGCGCCAGAAATCCAGTATTGTCGTACAAGAATTGATTGGGGAATACGTTATGCGCAATCACCTCTCGGGCGACATGATATAGAGTTCCGCCACTTGCATGATCAGTACGTACATCCTCCACCACATCCCAGAAGCTGTGCTTGAACTCAATGTAGCCCTTGTTCAGCTGGGTGATGTCGCCGAGCAGCTGATCGCTGTGATAGTCCTCGGACTCTATGCCAATACCACGAGCCTTAAGGCGCATGTTGATATCCTTGGTGACCAGCACCACTCGTCGCCCGGGATGGCGCTGCTTCAGGCTGGCGACCGCATTGAGAATCTTGTTGTCATTGAGATGGAAAGGCAGCAGCACGACGTTTGCTGGGGTTTCAGACATCAGTATCGAGAGGCTGCCAACTGGCCTTGCCCTCTTGCCTCGCTCAATTGGCACACCTTGTTCCACCAGCTCCGGGGAGGCTCGTCCAATCACACTGTCAATTTCACGGATCGCCTGCCTGCAGTCGGCCGCCATGGCAAGCTTGCCGCTCTTGAGCCGGTCGAGTTCCTCCAACACGGTTATAGGGATGACAACATGATGCTCATCGAAATTGCGTATCGCAGCGGGATCATGGATGAGAACGTTGGTATCGAGGACGTAGAAGATGGGATTGGATACGGAGGGAACTGTAGACAGTGCAGTTGCAGATTTCGCTTCACCCATTGGATTGCACCTCATGATCAACGGTTGCTGAAACTCTGTGTCGAACGTATCGCGTTTACTGGTCGGGATTGTGACAGCCTCTTGATCACTCCCTCACAATTGCCAAACGAAATCCAATGAATGGACGACGTGCGCCCGGGTCGGCGGCACCTCGCACTGCCGTGCGAACATTGTTCTCAGCGTCATTGAAGGATCCACCCCGCATTACCCAGAGCGCATCTTCCTGCAGATTCGCAACATCATAGTCAGTAGTGAAGGGATAGGGCTGATACGGGCTGCGAGTCCACTCCCACACATTTCCGCTCATGTCGCTGAGTCCATAGGGACATTCCGGACACGGAATACTGCCCACTGGCACCGCACCAGAGGCAGAAAAATTAGCCCTGTCCCTGCGCGCAGTATTGCCCCAGGGAAAGATCCGCGGCTCAGTGCCACGTGCCGCCTTTTCCCATTGCGCCTCGTCAGGCAGAGTCAGGCGCCAACCGCTGGACAGCAGACTGCGAATTTCCACCGGAACCAGCTGGGATGATTGCAATTGTTTTTCCAGCCAGCGGGCATACGCCAACGCATCCGTCCATGAGACCCCGGAAATGGGATGATCAGCACTCGCGGTGTCAGGTATCTCGACAAATCTGTAACCAGTCTCCGCGATGAAGGCGGAAAACTGCGCCACAGTGGTCTCGTAGCGTGCGATGTAGTACTGCGCGAGATCAACGGTCCCCTGTCGACGGGTCTCTGACCAGCGTTCGTTTTCGAACGCCATTGGATCAATGAGAGGATTGCTGCCCATGGGGAACGGACCTGCCGGAATTTCTACGAATCCCAGCAATGACTCGTCAGGAAGTTGCCATATGCTTTCCTGAAACCTCGGCGTTAACTCTGCTACAGAAACAACATTCTGTGTAGTCTGAGCGCACACTGCACCGGCAAGCCAGAAACTGGCAGCCAGCGTGACCGTAGTCATCCTCTTGAATTTGAATACTGACGAAGGGTGTGCACATTCGTCGATGTCAAACTGAGCAAAACCAAGGCTCATTGCCCCATACCTACTGAAATCGTAGCCCGGGTCACTTTATTTCGCGTCTTCACAACACACCGGCTACTGACATCCGACACGCATGACTCCATCCATGTTCGCAAGCACGCAGATACAAGTCGCTCTCGGCCATTTCCAGGAGATTCTGGCCTCCCTCTCGAAGCAACAAGCGCAGATCAAGTGCACGCGGATCCGCCACCATTGCGTTCTCAGGCTCCAGAAGATTGAAACAGCCGGCTTGGAATCGAAGCTCACATGCACGCGCAAAGAATCCCAGAGCACGCTCTGTATCAGGCTCGCCAACATCGCCACGAACATAGTGTGCACCTATCTCGTTGCAGGCCCAGCCGGAATTGTCGGCACAGTAATTCGACTCGATCAGCAACAATCTGTCACACGCCGTGGCTCGACCCTCGGAACAGGCCTCTGCCCAGAAGGGAACGCTGTCTCCGAGATGTCGACCGTCTGTCTTGCCAATCAAGGTCATTGTGGCAAAGAACACTATCCACACAGCCATATGGCCAAGATTCGCCTTGCGACTCGGAACCACACCGAGACCAATTCGCTCCAGCGCCTTGTTTTCCTTCAGTCGTTGCACTGAGCGGTCTATCCATTGCACGCTCAGGTTCAGCAACGGAACGCAAAGCAGCTTGTCATAGAACGTCGGCGCTCCGAATGCACTCAGGATGCTGTACAAGGCAAAGACACCAAGGCCGTAGAGAATTCCAAACAACAGTTTCCCGGGCGGGGTTCTGGGGGAGGTCGACGGGTCCGTCACGAGCAAGTGCAGCCCAAGGAACACAGCAGTGGGAATCTCGGAATCGAGGAAGTACGGAACACCTGTCAGAGCGTAATAAAGCGCACTCAATCCGAACAAGACTGCCGCTGCGGAAGCCGCTATCAATGTGATCGAGAAAAAATACATAACAACAAGGCCACCCAGGAAAAGATAGGTATAAATTCCCGGCGCAAGACTCAACGTGGAGGCAATCTGTGGTCCCCATGTTATGTCAGTGTTGTTGGTAAGGATAAGAACGAGAGAGAACAAGCCAAGCGTGAAAGCCGAAGGATTGAAAATGTGGGTACTTCGGCCATCTCTGTTCCAGCGAACGAACTCCTTCCCCATGAAGCCAACGGCAATCATCAGGAACTGAAGGTAGAACCAGTCATCCCGGAACCACATAAAGAGGTTGGTGCTGAAAATGATGGGAAATGGACCAAAGCCCAGCAGATAGCTTTCTCGTCGCGTCCAGGCCATGAGTATGTCGAAGGCGTAGGCAAAAAACAGTTGCGCGAGAAGTAACAAGGCGTGCTCCTGCACAGGTGGCCAATGCCAGCCCCAATAGGAATACACCGAAAGATGCACCATAGCCTGGATGTAGTGCTGCGGCTTAGGCGCTGTCAATACAAATGACTTCTTTCCGTCACCGGACCTCACTCGCTGGAAAAGAAAGGCGAGCCAGGTGGCAAGAACTGCCGTTGCTGCCCAGAAAGACCACACTAGGGTCTGGTTGCCTTGCACTCGAGGCAGGAAGGACAGAAGAAAGAAGGCTGTTGTAAACAATGCAGGAACTGCAAACAGACTGTGACCACTAATGACTCTGGCAGGTGAAGTCGAAGCCTGGTCGGCACTGAGTGAGCGCTGAGATTTGCCTGAATTGGCTGAATACTTTTTTCCGGTATAAGACAGCATAATGGTCACTCATAAATTGCATGGCGCTTTAAGAAGATCTTAAACCAGCGATCGCGCCATTACAATTTGGGCAAAATCCAAGGAGATACTATTATCCCCCCTGAAAATCCCAGTGCCCCAAAGCACAAAACCCCAAGCAGAGTTTCTGCTTGGGGTTTGTGTATTTAAGAGCCTGACGATGTCCTACTCTCACATGGGGAGACCCCACACTACCATCGGCGCTGAGCACTTTCACTTCTGAGTTCGAG
>JBEDFR010000072.1:0-6019 GCA_041175045.1 Pseudomonadota bacterium
TGATGCTCGATCTGGTCGGGTTGGAACTCACGCCGGAGGAACGCGAGCTGCTGCGCGACCCGCAGGTCGGTGGCGTGATCCTCTTTGCACGCAATGTGGCGAACCCAACGCAGGTGCGCGCACTGAACGAGGCCATCCGGGCCTGCAATCCGGCGCTGTTGATCGCCGTGGATCAGGAGGGGGGGCGCGTCCAGCGACTGCGTGAGGGCTATACCCGCCTGCCGCCGATGCGGGTGTTTGCCGGGCAGTGGGAACGCGACCGTGCGCTGGCCGAAAGCCGCGCGCACGAATGTGGCTGGCTGATGGCGGCCGAAATGCTCAGCGCCGGCTTCGACTTCAGCTTTGCCCCCGTGCTCGATCTGGATGCCGGTGTCAGTGCCGTGATCGGGGATCGCGCGTTCGGCGGTACCCCGGAGCAGGTGGCGGGACTGGCCGGCGCTTTCATGCGCGGCATGCGTGATGCCGGCATGGCCACCACGGGCAAGCATTTCCCCGGCCATGGCAGCGTCAGCGCCGATTCTCATACCGATATCCCGGTCGACTCACGTCCTCTGGCGCTCATTCGTGAGCAGGACCTGCGTCCGTTTGCCGCCTGCACGCCGTTCATGGATGCCGTCATGCCCGCCCACGTTATCTACGAGCATGCCGATTCGCGCTGCGCCGGCTTTTCGCCGTTCTGGCTGCAGTCCGTGCTGCGCGGAGAGTTGGGCTTCGATGGCGTGATTTTCAGCGATGACCTCGCCATGGCGGGGGCAGCCACGGCCGGGGGCATCGAGGCACGCGTGAACGCCGCGCTGGATGCCGGTTGCGACATGGTGCTGGTCTGCAATGATCGAGACATGGCGCTTGCAGCCCTGGCGCATTTGCGCACACGTCAACAGCCTGGCAGTCCGAGGCTCGCCCGCATGCGCCGCCGCCACGACCAGGCACGCGAGGTGCTGCTGGCGTCGGCGCGCTGGCAGGAGGCTCGCGCCATGATCGACGCGCTGGGGGTGCAGGGATGATCGAGGAAATCAACCGGGTGATGGCCGAGGCGGATTGCCTGGCCGATGAAACGCGCCTGCAGAGCATTCTGGATGTCATGGCTGTCCAACTGCGCGAGCGCGTAGCCCGCAGCCGGCCGGTGCTGATGTGCGTGCTCAACGGGGGCCTGATCCTGACGGGGGCGCTGCTGCCACGTCTGCAGTTCCCGCTGCAACTGGACTACCTGCATGCCACACGTTACCGCGAACGGCTTAGCGGGGCAGACCTGCAGTGGAAGGCCATGCCAACGCTGTCGCTGCAAGGCCGGGTCGTGGTGCTGCTGGACGACATCCTCGACGAAGGCGACACGCTGGCAGGTATCCGCGACCATTGCCTGGCACAGGGTGCCGCGCAGGTGCTGACAGTGGTGCTCGTGGACAAGAATCATGATCGCCGGCGCAGGGACATGCCACGTGCCGACATCACCGGGATGGATGCCCCGGATCGCTATCTCTTCGGGTATGGCATGGATTACAAGGGCTGGCTGCGCAATGCGCCCGGCATCTACGCCGTCGCCGAGTCCTGAGTCGAGGCTGCCCAGGCCAGGAACTCTGAACCATTGCCCCGGAAGATCACCCGATCGAGCCGCTTCGCCAGCTGGTGGCGGTACATCGGATCGTAGTATTCCGCGAGCAGACGCATGATCCAGTCGCGATGTCCTTGCGTTGCCCCCGTGCGCTCCTGCACGACAAGTGCATCCTCCATCAAACGCCGCAGCTCGACATGCCGCTCGCCGCCCAGCCGACGCGTGATGCGATCGAGGCTGCCCAGCAGGTACTGCGCGAAGCGGGAGAAGGCGAGCTCGGGATCCACGCGCTCGAAGTCGGCCAGATTGCTGCGGATGTAGTCGTTGAGAATGGTGTCGGCGCGCACGTCCAGCGGCTCTTCGATCAAGGCAATGGGCGCCTGTTTCATGGCGCTGTAGAGCACGAAGGGGACGGACAGCGACCCGATGGCGTGGCTTTCGTCTTCCAGTACCAGGCGGCCGCTGCCCTGGCGCTGTTCCTGGTGCAGCAGATCGATGGCGAGGGAATTCTCGAAGTCGATCTGGCTGGGCTGGCCGCCGAGCATGGCACCGAAGGCCGAGCCGCGATGTCGAGCATGGCCTTCCAGATCGACGCCGTCTGGCAACTGCCGCAACAGATGGGTCTTGGCGCAGCCCGTTGCGCCGGCGATCACCAGCAGCGGGCGGTTGTGACTGGCCTGCTCGATGGTCTCCATCAGAAACTCCCGCATGGCCTTGTAGCCGCCCGGAACGCGCGGGCAGGGGGTGCCGGCCTCGGCAAGCCACTGCTGCACGATGGCCGAACGCAGCCCGCCGCGAAAGCAGTACAGCCAGGCGCCGGGATGAGCTTGCAGCCAGGCCTGCCAGCGTTCGAGTCGAGCCTGCTTGATAGGGCCTTGCACCAACCGGTGTCCCAGCGCGATGGCGGCATCCTGGCCTTCCTGCTTGTAGCAGGTGCCGATTCTTTGACGCTCTACATCGTCAAGCAGAGGGAGGTTTTCTGCACAGGGAAACGCGCCTCGGACGTACTCGGAGGGAGCTCTGACGTCCATGAGTGGAGTATTATTGAGCAGCAATGAACGCAAAAGATGATGGTCAGTTTCTTGCAAAGTGACGTTCCCCGGACTCTCGCCGTGTTCAAGCTCCTCGAAGAGCGGCCGATATTGCATGAATGGCAAACCAGGAACAAGGATGTCGTCCCGTGCCAGAGACACGGGCGTATGGAGAGGCCGGACAGGGAAAGACACACAGGCTGTCCCTGCTGCTTTGCGGCGAAATTGGCCGTCAGTTCCCTCCAGTGCTGCGCGCCCTTGGTCGCCACTCAGGCAGTCTGGTACCGTAAGGGCTATGACCGATTCCCTGCATTTCCTCAAAAAGACGCTGCCGTCTACCGTGTCCGAGCGCCCTTCACCGGAGCCCGATGCGAATTGGAGCCCTTGCTGTACGGCAGCGATTGCCATACGGATTGCGACTGACGGGCAGTGGTTTCACCAGGGGCAGCCCATACGCCGGCCCTCCTTGGTCCGACTGTTCGCCTCCATTCTGCGACGCGAGGACGATGGTGAATTCTATCTGGTCACGCCGATGGAAAAGCTGCGCATTCAGGTGGACGAATGTCCATTTGTGGCAGTGCTCGTGGACATCGAAGGCGACGTGGACACCACGAGCCTGCGCTTTACCCTCAATACCGGCGATGTGGTGTTCGCCGGGCCGCAGCACCGGATTTGGGTAGAGCAGAGAGACGGTTCACCGCTGCCCCTGCTGGAGGTACGGCCTGGCCTGCATGCTCGCCTGGCGCGCTCAGTGTTCTATCAGCTTGTCGAGCGTGCCATCACGCTGGAGAGAACCGAGGGGGCAGTTCTTGCATTAAGGAGTCAGGGCGAGATCTTCGTGCTTGGCCCCGCGCACTGAGCGATTCAGGGCTGGCACGCTGATCGAGCGCGCCGGCTTTTCAGGAAAGTGATTTGCGCGCCGGTGACAGGCGCTGCCGCTCTGGCGACAGTCCTTGTCGCTGCCACAACTTATCGCCAGGCCTAAGCGCCATGCTCTGTGCAGGTAGTGACCGCCTGCCGGTTGGACATGGCGCCATTGTCGGCAATCCATGGGCTGTACTCGATGCCTTCTTTGGCTCGCTTCTCACTGAATTGGTCCGCCGTCGCAGTCGAGCCGGCCACGGGAGCGAGGAAGAAGCCGTTGCTGCTTTGCAGCAAATCCAGCAAATTCTGTGCCGAAAAGAGGCGCCTGGCAGCTGAATTGACGCTCTCAGCCAAACCCGGCATCATTGGCCCCTTTTCGGGCGGCGCGCAGCATATAATGACAATATATTGTCCCAGTCTGCCGTCCGTGTGCTTCGTTCAATCTATCTCACTACTCACTTCCAGGTGGAGACTCCATGAAGATTCTGGTGGCCGTCAAACGTGTCGTCGATGCCAACGTCAAGGTGCGCGTCAAGGCCGACAACAGCGGTATCGATCTGACCAATGCCAAGATGGCAATCAATCCCTTCTGCGAGATCGCCGTGGAAGAGGCCATTCGCCTGAAGGAGAAAGGCCAGGCCGACGAGGTGATCGTGGTGTCCATCGGCGACAAGGCCTGCCATGAACAGATTCGCACAGCCCTGGCGCTGGGCGCCGATCGGGGCATTCACGTCGAGGCGCAAGACGGGCTGCAGCCGCTGGCCGTGGCCAAGCTACTTCACGCCCTCGTACAGCGCGAGGCCATCGGCCTGGTGCTGGTGGGCAAGCAGTCCATCGATACCGACAACAACCAGGTCGCCCAGATGCTGGCGGCCTTGGGCGGCATGCCCCAGGGCACCTTCGCCTGTGGCGTCGAGGTGCAGGATGGCAAGCTCAAGGTGGTGCGCGAGATCGATGGCGGCGAACAGACTCTGCTCCTGACCCTGCCGGCAGTGGTATCCACGGATCTGCGTCTGAACGAGCCGCGCTACGCATCGCTGCCGAACATCATGAAGGCCAAGAAGAAGCCGATTGATACGCTGACGCCCGCTGATCTTGGCGTGAGTGTCGCCTCGCGTCTGCGTACGCTGAGCGTCGAGCCGCCGCCCGAGCGCAGCGCCGGCATCAAGGTTGCCAGCGTGGATGAACTCATCACCCGCCTGAGGACTGAAGCCAAGGTCATTTGACGCCCGGGCCGCGCCCACCACACGAATTCAAACAGAAGGACGACACATGAAGACTCTGGTGATTGCAGAGCACGACAATCTCAGCCTCAAGCCTGCCACCCTGAGCACGGTGACGGCCGCCCTGGCCATCGGTCAGCCCGTCGATGTGCTGGTGGCTGGCGCCGACTGTGCGGCGGTGGCAAGCGCTGCCGCAGCGGTGGCCGGAATTGCCCGTGTGCTGGTGGCGGATCACCCCGCCCATGCCGCGCAGCTGGCCGAGAGCATCGCTGCCCTGGTGGCCGAGATCGGCACCCAGTACACCCACATTCTTGCGGCTGCCACCACAACCGGCAAGAACCTGCTGCCTCGTGTGGCCGCTTTGCTGGACGTGGCCCAGATCTCCGACATCGTCGCCGTGAAGTCTGCCGACACCTTTGTGCGCCCCATCTATGCGGGCAATGCGCTGGCGACCGTGCAGTCGGAAGACCCGGTGAAAGTGATTACCGTCCGCGCCACGGCCTTTGCCGAGGCCACCAGTGCGGGCAATGCCGCTGGCGTGGAGTCTCTCAATCTGGTCAAGGAGCAGGGGCTGTCCGCGTTCGTGGACCAGCAGTTGTCGATCTCCACGCGTCCGGAGTTGACGGCGGCCTCGGTGGTTGTTTCCGGCGGGCGTGGCATGCAGAGTGGCGAGAACTTCGTGCTCCTGGAAAAAGTGGCTGACAAGCTGGGCGCTGCCATCGGTGCCTCCCGCGCAGCGGTGGATGCCGGCTTCGTCCCCAACGACATGCAGGTCGGGCAGACCGGCAAGATCGTGGCGCCCGAGCTGTACATTGCCGTGGGCATTTCCGGTGCCATCCAGCATCTGGCGGGCATGAAGGACAGCAAGGTGATCGTCGCGATCAACAAGGACGCCGAAGCCCCGATTTTCCAGGTGGCTGACTACGGTCTGGTGGATGACCTCTTCAAGGTGCTGCCGGAGCTGGCGGAAAAACTCTGACCCTGGCGCAAAAGCGTCATCGGAAAACAGAAAGGCCCGTGACTCCAGGGGAATCACGGGCCTTGTCGTTTGCGGGCCTGCGGTTTATGCCTGCGAGTCGTTCTGCTGCTGTTGCTGCGCGGCTTCGAGCATCTGGCGACGCTTGATCTCGCGCGGATCGTTCGGCGCGCGGCCGGACAGGGCAGGGATCACGGCAGCAACCGGTGCCTGGACGGCGGCTGGTGTTTCCACTGGCGCGGCGGGCTGAGGGGCCACCTCGGGCGTGGCAACGTCTGCCTGCGCGGCCTCGACGACCAGCTCGAGCGCTTTATCAGTCACGCTCGCCTCTGCAGTGCTGCTCTGCACCGCTTCCTCGATGACAGCGACATTCTCC
>JBEDFR010000073.1:0-18506 GCA_041175045.1 Pseudomonadota bacterium
CTCATGGCGCGTCTGCGCACGCGGCTTGCCGATGACCCCGCCAGCCCGCGCTATCTGGAAACAGAGCCGGGCGTGGGCTATCGCTTCCTTGGGTAGCTAGCGCCGCGGGCGCTGGTGTATACTCCCCGGCCTTTTTGCCCAGCCGGCTCCGCTTCCCTCACCTACAGGACATCAGCTCGTGATCGAGAAAATCCGCAACATCGCCATCATCGCCCACGTTGACCACGGCAAGACCACCCTGGTCGACAAACTTCTGCAGCAGTCCGGGACGCTGGAAGATCGCGGCAAGGTAGTGGAGCGCGTCATGGACTCCAATGATCAGGAACGCGAGCGCGGCATTACGATTCTGGCCAAGAACACGGCCATCAACTGGAACGGCTACCACATCAACATCGTCGACACCCCCGGACACGCCGACTTCGGCGGCGAGGTGGAGCGCGTCATGTCCATGGTGGACTCGGTGCTGTTGCTGGTGGACGCCGTGGACGGCCCCATGCCGCAGACCCGTTTCGTCACCCAGAAGGCCTTCGACCAGGGCCTCAAGCCCATCGTCGTGATCAACAAGGTGGATCGTGACGGTGCCCGTCCGGACTGGGTGCTCAACGAAGTGTTCGATCTCTTCGACCGCCTCGGTGCCACCGACGAGCAGCTGGACTTCCCGGTGGTCTACGCCTCCGCGCTCAACGGCTTCGCCGGCCTGGAGCTGGACCAGATGGCCGACGACATGACCCCGCTGTTCCAGACCGTGATCGACCGCGTGCCCCCGCCCCCCGTCTCGCTTGATGCCCCCTTCCGCATGCAGATCAGTGCCCTGGACTACAGCAGCTATGTGGGCGTCATCGGCATCGGCCGCGTCACTGGGGGGGTGGCCAAGGTGAATTCCCAGGTGGTGATCGTCGACCGTGAAGGCAACCAGCGCAAGGGCAAGATCCTGCAGGTGAAGAGCCACCTCGGTCTCGAGCGCGTGGACGTGAACGAGGCCAGCGCGGGCGAGATCGTCTGCATCACCGGCATCGACAAGCTCAATATTTCCGACACGCTGTGCGACCCGAACCACGTCGAGGCCATGCCCCCGCTGACGGTCGACAGCCCCACCATCAGCATGACCTTCCAGGTGAACGATTCGCCCTTTGCCGGGCAGGAGGGCAAGTTCGTCACCACCCGCAACATCAAGGACCGTCTGGAACGCGAGCTGATCTACAACGTGGCCCTGCGCGTCGAGCCAGGCGACACCCCGGACAAGTACAAGGTCTCCGGCCGGGGTGAACTGCATTTGTCGGTCCTGATCGAGAACATGCGCCGCGAAGGTTTCGAACTGGCCGTGTCGCGCCCGGAAGTGATTGTCAAGGAAATCGACGGCGTGATGCAGGAGCCACACGAGGTGCTGGTCATCGACTGCGACGAGCAGCACCAGGGCTCGGTCATGGAAGAGCTGGGCATGCGCAAGGCGGATCTGCAGGACATGACGATGGACGGCAAGGGCCGAGTGCGTCTGAAGTTCATCATCCCGACCCGCGGCCTGATCGGCTTCCGCTCCATGTTCCTCAGCATGACCTCCGGCACCGGCATGATGAACCACGTGTTCGATCATTACGGTCCGGTAAAGATGGGCGACATCGGCGCTCGCAAGAACGGCGTGCTGGTGTCCATGGTGCGCGGCAAGACTCTGGGCTATTCGCTGTTCACCCTGCAGGAACGTGGCCGCCTGTTCGTGGAGCCTAACGTCGAAGTCTACGAAGGCATGATCGTCGGCCTGCACAGCCGCGAGAACGATCTGGTGGTCAACCCGACCAAGGGCAAGCAGCTGACCAACATCCGCGCCTCCGGTACCGACGAGAACATCATTCTGACGCCGCCAGTCAAGCACACGCTGGAACAGGCCATGGAGTTCATCGAGGACGACGAGCTGGTCGAGATCACGCCCAACCACATCCGTCTGCGCAAGAAACTGCTGACCGAGAGCGAGCGCAAGCGCGCCGATCGTCCGGCCCGCGGCTGACGCGCAGGGCGGGTTCGGTGAGCCCAGTTGCTGTGTGATTTTCCTCTGTGGGAGCGGGCCCTGCCCGCGAACCCTGCGCCAGCACCATGGGCGTCGAGTTCGCGGGCAGGGCCGCTCCCACGAATACTCCTCATCCGGACAAGACTGTCGCCAGCCCAGCCGATCTCCCCTAAGATTGCCTCAACGTCATCGCCCCGAGGAATCTTCATGCTGGTTCTCTACCCCGAGATCAAACCCTTCGCCACGCACCGCCTGCCGGTGTCCGATCTGCACACCCTGCACGTGGAGCAGTGCGGCAATCCGGCAGGCATCCCGGTGCTCTTCGTCCACGGGGGACCGGGTGGGGGCACCGATGGCAACAGCCGCCGCTATTTCGACCCGGAGCATTACCACATCATCGTCTTCGATCAGCGCGGTGCCGGTCGCTCCACGCCCCACGCCGAGCTGCAGCACAACACCACTCAGGACCTGGTGGCCGACATGGAGGCCATCCGCAAGTTCCTGCACATCGACAAGTGGGTGCTGTTTGGCGGCTCCTGGGGGTCGACGCTGAGCCTGGTCTATGCGCAGACCTGGCCCGAGCGTGTTCTCGGTCTCGTGCTGCGCGGCATCTTCCTGTGTCGGGACAAGGATCTGCAGTGGTTCTACCAGGATGGCGCCAGCCGCCTGTTCCCCGATTTCTGGCAGGACTACTGGAACCACATCCCCGAGCAGGAGCGGCATGACATGATCGGCGCCTACCACCGCAGGCTGACAGGCAGTGACGAGATTGCCCGCATGGCGGCGGCCAAGCTGTGGTCGGTCTGGGAAGGCTGCTGTTCCACTCTGCGGCCGAATCCGCATGTGGTGGAACGTTTCTCTGACCCCCATATTGCTCTTGCGCTGGCGCGCATCGAGGCGCACTACTTCGTCAATCAGGCCTTCCTGGAGCCGGATCAGATCCTGCGCGATGCCGACCGCCTGGCGGGTATTCCCGGCTACATCGTGCATGGGCGCTACGATGTCGTGTGCCCGCTGGACAATGCCACGGCACTGCACGAGCGCTGGCCTGAGTCCGAGTTGTTCATCATCCGCGATGCGGGGCATTCCGCCGTCGAGCCCGGCATCGCCGATGCGCTGATTCGCGCCACCCAGGACATGCTGCGGCTGTTGCGGCAGGAGCCGGTGGCGTGATCGCCCTGCTGCAGCGCGTGACCTGGGGTCGCCTGCGCATCGCCGGCGAGACGCGCGGCGAGATCGGCAAGGGGCTGGTGGTGCTGGTGGGGGTGGAGAAGGAGGACGACACGGCCAAGGCGGATCGTCTGTTGCACCGGATTCTGAACTACCGGGTGTTTGCCGATGGCGAGGGGCGCATGAATCTGTCGCTGCTCGACATCGCGGGGGAGTGGCTGCTGGTGTCACAGTTCACCCTCGCGGCAACCACCCACAAAGGGCTGCGGCCGGGGTTCTCGTCTGCCATGCCGCCTGCCGAGGCCGAGCCGCTGTTCGACTACCTGGTGCAACAGGCGCAGCGCGAGTCTTGTCGGATGGTGAGCGGGGTATTCGGGGCGGACATGCAGATCGGGCTGGAGAATGACGGCCCGGTGACGTTTCTGCTGCGGGTTTGACCTGCGTCGCAGCGCTCCCCTCAGGGCTTGCTCACCTGCTCCTCGGTCTTTTCGCGGTCTGCCGCGCGACGATTGGCGAAGCGGCCGAAGAAGATGCCCACCTCGAACAGCATCCACATCGGAATGGCCAGCATCGACTGCGAGAACGGGTCGGGTGGCGTCAGCAGCATGCCGATCACGAAGCAGCTGACAATCACGTAGGGCCGTTTTTCCACCAGATCCTCCGGTTCGACGATGTCCGTCCAGATCAGGATGAACACGGCAATGGGAATTTCGAAGGCCACCCCGAACGCAAAGAAGATTGCGAGTGCGAAACTCAGGAAGCTGTTGATGTCCGGGGTGACCATGATGCCTTCCGGCGCCACCGAGACGAAGAAGGAAAACACGAAGCCGAACAGCACGTAGTAGGCGAAGGCGATGCCGGCGTAGAACAGCACCACGCTCGATACGAACAGCGGAATGGCGATTTCCTTTTCGTTCTTGTAGAGCCCGGGCGCAATGAACGACCACACCTGGAAGAGGATGTAGGGAGCGGCCAGGCAGAGGGACACGAAAAAAGTCAGCTTGAACGGCGCGAAGAACGGCGAGGTCGGGTCGATCGCGATCATGCCGCTATTGTCGGGCAGCACGGCCAGCAGCGGGTCTGCCACGAAGGTGTAGATGTCGTTGGAGAAATAGAACAGCGAGAGAAAGATCACCAGGATCGCCACCAGGGACTTCATGATGCGGTCGCGCAGCTCAATCAGATGATCGACCAGCGTGAGCTCGGCCGTCTTCACGGGATCCGGTGTCTCACTCATATCCGACGCCCTGAATCAGTCTCGTCGTCCAGCGAGGAGGTGGCGCGGTAGACCCCGCCCTTGAGCCTGATGGTGCCGCTTGGAGGGTTGTTGTAAAAATCCTCTACGGGCTTCGCCGGCGCGGCCTGAGCCGCCGGTTCAGCCTCGTCTGCAGCGGTTTCCTCTTGCAGCGGGGCTTCGTCATAAATCGAAGGGTCTTCCACTGCAGCCGCCGGTGCCTCACGTGCAGGCTTAGCGGCAGCAGGCTTGAGGGTTGCGTTATCGCGCGCGGCAATCTCGCGCACCGACTGGTCCTCACTCTTGAGCGTGGTCGTTATCTCGCTGTCGAAGGCGTCGATATCGTGGCGGGCATTCTCGACCAGCGTACTGGCTTGCTTGCGCGCCTTCTCGATGCCGGCCAGGATGGATTCGTTGTGCAACTGGCGGCGGATCTCGTCGGCATTGATCTCGCGTTCGATCTCGGTCTTGACCTGCTGGAAGCTGCGTTTGGCCCGCCCGATCCACAGGGTCGTGGTGCGGATGGCGCCAGGCAGTCGTTCCGGCCCCACCACGATCAGGGCAACGATGCCGACCAGCACCAGTTCCATGAAACCAATATCAAACATGTGCGCCGCCCGGCATCAAGATGAGTGAAAGGGAAAGAACGCGCGAACGGGATCAGGCCTTGTCGTCGGACTTCTCGGACTTCATGGAGGTGCTGTCAGCCACCTTCTTCACGGCGACTTCGTCGTCGCTGTCCTTGACCTCGTCGTCCTTCATGGCTGTCTTGAAACCCTTCAGTGCTCCCCCCAGGTCGGAACCCAGTGTGCGCAACTTCTTTGTGCCGAACAGCATGACCACGATCACCAGAATGATGATCAGTTGCCAGATTCCGATACCACCGATACCCATGACTGCCTCCCGTGTTTCCGCCCTCAACGCCTGCGGCATTGAAAAAGGGGCCGAACGCCTACTTGGTCTGTATTCGGGCTGCCTTTTCGGCCAGCCCTGAAATGTTGAAACGTCGCTGCAGTTCCTGCAGCACATCCTGCGGGCCCAGGTCCAGGTGACTCAGCATCACCAGCGAGTGGAACCACAAGTCTGCGGTTTCGTTCACCAGCGCCTGCCTGTCGCCACCGCCCGGCACATCCTTGGCGGCGATGATGGTTTCCGTGGCTTCCTCGCCGACCTTTTCCAGAATCTTGTTCAGGCCCTTGCGGTGCAGACTGGCGACGTAGGAGTCGTCGGCATTCGCGCGCCGGCGCTCCTCGAGTATCTGGCCGAGACGGGTGAGCACGTCATCCATGGTGTCTGTTACTGCCTCCGTAGATGGCGTGAGGGTCCTTGAGCACCGGGTCGGTCACCTGCCATTCGTTGTTGCCGTCGAGTCGTCGGTAGAAGCAGCTGGCGCGCCCCGTGTGACAGGCCATGCCACCCATCTGGTTGACCACATAGATCAATGCGTCGCCATCGCAGTCGAGCAGGATGTCGTGCAGATGCTGTACATGACCAGATTCCTCGCCCTTTCGCCATAGTCTATTGCGTGAGCGTGACCAGTAGATGGCGCGACGTTCCGCCACGCTCAGGCTGAGCGCTTCGCGGTTGACCCAGGCCTGCATCAGCACGCGACCGGTGCTGTGATCCTGGGCGACGACGGGGACAAGGCCCTCCTCGGACCACGTGATTTGATCAAGCCAATATGTTGTCAAAGTGGGGTCTGCCGCTGCTTTCATGCTGGCTAGTATGCAATGTCAGCGTCTAAAACACAAAAGGTAAAGTCCGCCGCAGGCCAGAAGAATTGTGGCTCCTGGCGATGTGGCAAGGGGGCTTTGCAGGGCTGGGAGCAGGCTCAGGGCACTGCCCGCCAGGAGCGCGATTCCCGCTTGCAGGCGTCGGCTGGCACGTGTTTCCCGGGTGGCGAGCTCCTGCTGCAGACGCTCCTGCAGATGCGCGTTGAGCTGCTTCAGCTCCCGCGCCTGGCTCAGATTGTCGATCATCAGCTGGGGCAGCAGCGGCAGTTGTTCGATCCAGTCCGGCACGTTCTCCTTCAGGGCCTTGAACAGCGTGCCGGGCTGCATGCGGCGGCGGTTCCACTCTTCCAGGAAGGGCAGAGCCGTAGTCCACAGGTCCAGCTCCGGATAGAGCTGTCGCCCCAGCCCCTCGACATTGAGCAGAGTCTTCTGCAGCAGGACCAGGGAAGGCTGCACCTCCATGTTGAAACGGCCGGCCGTCTTGAACAGCTGCACCAACAGATAGCCGAAGGAGATGTCCTTGAGCGGTTTCTCGAACACCGGCTCGCATACGGAGCGCATGGCGGCCTCGAACTCGGGCACGCGGGTGTCGCGCGGCACCCAGCCACATTCCACGTGCAGCTCGGCCACCTTGCGGTAGTCGCGCTGGAAGATGGCCAGCAGATTGCGCGCCAGATACTGCTGATCGCTGCGGCTGAGCGAGCCGATGATGGCGCAGTCGATGGCGATGTACTGCGGGTTCTCCGGCGAGTGCAGGGCCACGAAGATATTGCCCGGGTGCATGTCGGCGTGAAAGAAACTGTGGGTGAACACCTGGGTGAAGAAGATCTCGACGCCGCGCTCGGCCAGTTTCTTCAGGTTGACGCCGCGCTGGTTCAGCGCGGCGACATCGGCCACGGGTGTGCCGTAGATGCGCTCTGTGACCAGCAGATTGCTGCGGGTGTATTCCCAGTAGACGCGTGGCACATAGAGCAAGGGCGAGTGTTCGAAATTGCGCCGCAGCTGGGTGGCATTGGCTCCTTCTGCCAGCAGGTTCAACTCGTCGAAGATCACCTTCTCGTAATCGTTCACCACCTCGCGCGGCCGCAATCGGCGGCCATGGGTCAGATGCTTCTCGATCAGGCCCGCCAGCCACTTCAGCAGGCGGATGTCCTGCACCAGCGTGCGTTCGATGCCCGGACGGATGACCTTCACCACGACTTCGTCGCCATTGTGCAGGCGCGCGGCGTGGACCTGGGCCACCGAGGCCGAAGCCAGTGGCGTGGTGGACAGCTCGCTGAACACGTCCTGCCAGGGGCAGCCCAGCGTTTGCTCGACGAGCTGCTGGATGCTCGGACTGCTGAAGCCAGGCACATGGTCCTGCAGGGACTGCAGTTCATCGGCCAGCTCGGTGGGCAGGAAATCCCGGCGCGTGGACAGCAGCTGACCGAACTTGATGTAGATCGGGCCCAGCTCCTCCAGGGCCAGACGCAGGCGCAGCTCGGGGGGCAGGCGTCGCGACGGGTGCAGCCGCCAGGGCAGGCTCCACAGGCTGAACAGGACGCGGGCGAGGCCGGAAGGTCGCACGGCCGCAGAGATGTCGTCGAGGCCGTAACGGGCGGCGGTGTTGAGAAGCTTCAGGAGTCTGGGCAAATGGGACACGTGTCGAGCCTTCGTGGCAGCCCAGTGCGGAGCCGGGGTGCGAACACCTCTGCGGGGGTGTCAGTATTTGTTTATTTATCAGGAGCTTGCAATTGCAAATCCGAGGGCCGGCAAGATAGCACCAAGCGGGGGCCGCGGACAAGGCTTGTCATGCCGGCGGCACAGCCTCGGCGCGCAGCAGCTCCAGCTCGATGGCGCGCAGCAGCAGGCTCAGGCTGAGAGCGGGAATGTCCTGCTCTGGGAAGCTCTCGGCGAGGGTGCTGCACAGGGAGGCCAAGGTCTCGCCACGCTGGATGCCCTCCAGGAACAGGCCGAAGGCGGGCCGGATGCTCTGGAACTGCATGCGCTGTTCGCGGCGGAACACGAGCAGGTTGGGAAAGCGCGGGTCGAGGTTCGGCAGAAGGGTGATGCTGGCATCGGCGGCTCCGGGTTCTCCGCCGGCCTGGATGTGGCTCTGGATCTCCCGCCAATAGGCTTCGAGATCGAAACGCGTCTGCAGCAGTGTCCAGTCCTGTTTCGCCTGCCAGCGCTGAGTGGGCCAGTCCTGTCCGGGCAGCCGCTGCAGCATGGCGAGGGTGTACGGGGCCTCGTCGACCACATCGAAGAGCGAGTTCAACAGGCACTCCAGCTGCGCGATGTCGGCGACTGCGGGCAGGTCGCGGAACTGGGGATGCCCGCGCAGGAACGCCGGCAGATCGTCGCCCACCCGGTTGATCGGGCCGTTGCGCGGGGGATGCTCGCCCATGTAGGCGATCCACAGCTGGCTGTACAGCGTCCTGCCGAGCGTGTTGTAGAGCACGGGAAAGATCGCGCTGGAGACCTCCACCAAACGCTGGTGGTAGGCATTGTTGTAGATCGACAGTGCCTCGGCCTGGCTCAGATGACGGTGCGGAGCGAGCAGGGCAGCGATCTGGTCGGCGTCCTGCTGCAGGTCCTGAGGGCGCGTGATCCACTGCCAGAAGCGCGCCTGTTCCTCTTCCCAGCTCATGGGTGGCGACTCGCCAGCGCCCGGGCCTGCAGCGCTCGGGCCTGTTCGAGTTCGACCAGCAGTTCGTCGAACGGCGGAATGCGGTCGTCGCGCTCCAGCAGGGTGGCGACGGGGCCGAAGCGGCGGCAGGCATGTTCGTACAAGTCCCAGACCTCGTCGCACACCGGGTGGTCATGGGTGTCGATGATGTGAGTGGTGTTGTGGGTGTGGCCTGCCAGGTGGAACTGGCGGATCGCCGCCGGGTTCAGTGCATCGAGGCCGGCGTGCGGGTCGAAACCCAGGTTGAAGCCGGAGACAAAAAGATTGTTCACATCCAGCAGGATCTCGCAGCCGGTGCGTTGTACCAGCGCATTGATGAACTGCGGCTCCGTCATGGTGTCGCTGCGAAAGCCGATGTACACGGACGGATTCTCCAGCACGATGCGCTGGCCCAGGTAGTCCTGGATGCGGCTGACCTTGTCGGCGACATGGACGAGGTTCTCTTCGGTGTAGGCGATCGGCAGCAGGTCGTGGGAGGTGAAGCCGTGCAGGCCGGTCCAGCACAGATGGTCGGAGACCCAGGCGGGTTCCACTTCGCGAATCAGCTGCTTGAGTTGCGCCAGGTAGGTGTAGTCGGGCGCTTCGCGGGTGCCGACATTGAAGGACAAGCCGTGCAGCACCACGGGATAGTGCTCGCGGACCCGCCGCAGCACTTCCCGGGGGCGCCCGCCGGGGGCGAGATAGTTTTCGGTGATCAGTTCGAACCAGTCCACGCCGGTGGGCCAGTGGGTCAGCACATGTTCGTAATGCACACTGCGCAGACCCAGGCCGAATCCATGCATCGCGGACTCCAGTTCGGGGCAGCCCTTACAGGCTGGAGATCAGCGTGCCACCCAGCTTGCTGCACAGCTGCTCGGAGACGCTCATGCTGCCTGTGGCGATGGCTACGAAGCCGATACCGTGACAGCTGTTCTTGCCGGCGCCGTTGTCATTGCCATTGCCCTTGCAGGCGCTGAAGGTGTTGCAGCTGAACAGGTCGTTGCAGTAAGCCACCTGCACGCCCTCGAGGACATGGGTGTCCGGTGTGGCGGCGACAGCGGAAGCTGTGCCCACTTCCTTGCCACCCAGCTTGTCGCAGAAACTCTTGGACACCATGGCGTGGCCGCTGGCGAAACTGACGAAACCCGTCCCGGCACAGGTATTCTTGCCGGCGCCTGCGTCGTTGCCGTAGCCCTTGCAGGCACTCTGGCCATGGCAGGACGTCAGGCCCTGACAGAGACTGACTTTCACGGGCTCGACCACTTCCTGGGCTGCGGTCCCCGCGGACATCGCGGCGCTGGCCACCAGCAGGGCGGCGGCGGAGTAGGCAAGTTTGAAGCCATCCTGTGTGTTCATGCGGGTATCTCCTTGGTCTGGCATTGCCGCTCGTGCGGCGGAAGTTCCGGGACGATGGGTCGGGCTGGATTATGCCGCCCAGGCAGTCTATTGCAAGTCGAGTGGCCGTTCTGCGACATTTTGTCGCAACAGTGCGGCACGCGCCTGTATACGATCGAGCCCCAGTTTCAGCTCATCCAGACGCGCGTTGAACACCTCGACTTCGGCGCGCGAGGGCAGCACACGGGTTTCCTCGTGCAGGTATTCGTCGACATCGGCGCGCAAGGACTGCGCCGTCTGCGCACTCCACTGCCTGGCGCTGCCCAGGCCTGTCTCGGCCTGCCGGGTCAGCACGTCTCCGAACAGTCGCGAGGCATGCGCCTGCCAGTCGATCTCCAGTCCCGCGAGCACGCTGTGCAGAGTCTGGATCACCTGGGTGTCGCCGCTCAGTGCCACGTCTGGCGAAAACAGGGCGCTGGTCTGCGAGCCGGCCAGCAAGAGTCGCAGGAGGCTGCCGGCATCGGCCGTGATGCTCGCACTGGGCGCTTCCTCCTGCATGGCCCGAAGCGCGATCCGCGCCTGATTCACCTGCACGTACACGCACAGTGGCACGGGCTTGCTGCACTGAAGCTGAACGCTGCGGCCTTCCAGCGCGGCAAGGCGGCGGGTGCTGCCGACGTCCTGCGCCAGCACCGCATTGATGAGGGCTTCCAGCGGGGCACAGACGGCGATGAGCACGAGTGGGTTCATGATGCCCTGGGAGGTTCAGCCGGCGTGGGGTGACTTGAAGCCGATGTGAATGGCGCAGATGCCGCCCATCACGTCGTGGTAGCGACAGTCGCTGAAGCCAGCCTGCGCCATCATGCCCTTGAGAGTGTCCTGGTCGGGATGCATGCGGATCGACTCCACGAGATAGCGATAGCTGTCGGCGTCGCCGGTCACCAGCTTGCCGACCACCGGCCACAACGCGGAGTAACCATCATAGGCCTTGCTGACCAGATCATTGCGCGGCTTGGAAAACTCCAGCACCAGGGCGCGGCCGCCCGGCTTGAGCACCCGGTACATGGAGCGCAGTGCGGCGTCCTTGTCGGTGACATTGCGCAGGCCGTAGGCAATGCAGATGCAGTCGAAGGTATCGTCCGCAAAGGGCAGCATTTCCGCGTTCAACTGGGTGTAGACGACATTGTCGGTGATGCCTTTGTCGATGAGGCGGTCGCGACCGACTCCCAGCATCGATGCATTGATGTCCGCCAGCACGACCTGGCCGCTCTTGCCGACCAGGGAGGAAAAGCGAATGGTGAAGTCGCCGGTGCCGCCCGCCAGATCCAGTACGCGATGGCCGGGTCGCACGCCGCTCAGCTCCACGGTGAAGCGCTTGATCAGGCGATGCGTGCCCAGCGACATCAAATCGTTCATCACGTCGTACTTGCTGGCGACGGAGTGGAACACCTGGCCCACGCGCTTGACCTTCTCTTCCACGGGCACCTGTTCGTAACCGAAATGCGTGGTATGGGCCTTGCTTGGGTCGGTGTCGGACATCGTGGTTTCCTGCTGACCGTGGCGGTCTGGATGGGGGGGATGAGTGTCGGCAGGGCGTCAGTTCCGGGGCTGCGACAGCGGCGCAATGGTAATCACTTGAACCTGCTCTGACAAGGAAACGGCCTTGGGCGCCGGGTCGCGGCTGGCTCCGGCTGCGGCCAGTTCCGCGAGGTATTTCGCCCACAGGCTGCTCTTGTTCGCGCACAGCTGCTGCAGGTAGTCCCAACTGTAGATGCCCGATTCGTGGCCATCATCGAAGAGAATGCGAATGGCGTAGTGACCGACCGCCTCCACTGCGCGCATACCCACCCGGCGCTTGCCCGTCTGCAGCACGGCCCCGTGGCGGCCGTGGCCGCGCACCTCGGCGGAGGGAGAGAGCACCCGCAGGAACTCGGCCTCCAGGGAGCATGCGCTGCCGTCTGGCCATTCCAGCACGAGCAGGCCGGATTTGCGGCGCAGGACGATGTTGCTCGGTGCGATGCTCATGGTGTTGCCTGTCACAGAATGAAGCGGCTGAGGTCTTCGTCCGTCACCAGCTCGCGCAGCTGCTTATCGACGTAGTCGGCGTCGATCACCAGGGTCGTGCCCTGCCCCACGCCGGCGTCGGAAGCCGAGAAGGACACCTCCTCCAGCAGGCGCTCCATGACCGTGTGCAGGCGACGTGCCCCGATGTTCTCCGTGCGCTCGTTCACCTGGTAGGCGATCTCGGCGATCCGGGCGATGCCGTTCGGGGTGAATTCCACGCGCAGATTCTCGGTGCCCAGCAGGGCCTGGTATTGCTCTGTCAAGGAGCAGCGCGGCTCCGCCAGAATGCGCTCGAAGTCTCTCGCCGTGAGCGCGCTCAGCTCTACCCGGATCGGGAGGCGGCCCTGCAGTTCGGGAATCAGATCCGAGGGCTTCGAAAGATGGAACGCGCCCGAGGCGATGAAGAGAATGTGATCCGTCTTCACGCTGCCGTACTTGGTGGTGATGGTGGAGCCTTCGATCAGGGGCAGCAGATCGCGTTGGACGCCCTCGCGGGACACGCCGCTGTTGCCCGAGTCATTGCGTACGGACACCTTGTCGATCTCGTCGATGAAGACGATGCCTGTCTGCTCCGTGAGCTCTACCGCCTTGCTGCGGATTTCTTCTTCGTTCACCAGGCGTGCTGCCTCTTCATCCCGCAAGAGCTTGAAGGCTGTCTTGATCGGCAGGCGGCGGGTCTTCTTCTTGCCGGAATTCATATTGGAGAACATGGACTTGAGCTGACTGGTCATTTCTTCCAGACCAGGAGGGGCCATGATCTCAACGCCGGACATGGCATCGGCCACCTTGATCTCGATCTCGCGGTCATCCAGTTCACCCTCGCGCAGCTTCTTGCGGAATATCTGCCGCGTGGCTGCATCGGGGCGCTCGCGATTGCCGGTGTCCTCGTCGAGGCTGCGCGGCGGCGGCAGCAGGGCATCCAGGATGCGGTCCTCGGCGGCGTTTTCGGCAATGTGCTCGACCTTGCGCATCTGTTCCTCGCGCAGCATCTTCACCGCCACATCGACCAGGTCGCGCACGATGGAGTCCACGTCGCGGCCGACATAGCCGACCTCGGTGAACTTGGTGGCCTCCACCTTGATGAAGGGGGCATTGGCCAGCTTCGCCAGACGCCGGGCGATCTCGGTCTTGCCCACGCCGGTCGGACCGATCATGAGGATGTTCTTGGGCGTGATCTCGGGACGGATGCTTTCGTCCAGCTGCATGCGGCGCCAGCGGTTGCGCAGGGCAATGGCCACCGCGCGCTTGGCCGCGTCCTGCCCGACAATGTAACGGTCCAGTTCGGACGCGATTTCCCGGGGGGTCATGCTGGACATGGCTCAGAACTCCAATTCTTCGATCGTATGGTGCTGATTGGTGTACACGCAGATGTCCGCAGCGATGGCGAGGCTGTTCTGCACGATGGTGCGGGCATCCAGCTCGGTGTGTCGGTAGAGCGCCCGCGCGGCCGACAGGGCGAAGGGGCCGCCGGAGCCGATGGCCATCAGCGAATCTTCCGGTTCGATCACATCGCCATTGCCCGTGATGATCAGCGAGGCATCGCGGTCGGCCACGATCAGCAGGGCCTCCAGGCGCCGCAGCATACGGTCGGTGCGCCACAGTTTGGCCAGTTCCACGGCCGAGCGTACCAGCTTGCCGTGGTGCTTCTCCAATTGCTCCTCGAAGCGCTCGAAGAGCGTGAAAGCATCTGCCGTGCCGCCGGCAAAGCCGGCAATGACCTGATCCTTGTGGAGGCGTCGCACCTTGCGGGCATTGCCCTTCATGACAGTGTTGCCCTGTGACACCTGGCCGTCGCCACCGACGACGACCTTGTTGCCCCGGCGAACCGAGACGATGGTGGTACCGTGATACTGTTCCAAACGAATACTCCTGCCGGACCGGAAGTCGGGGTGAATGTGGGATATGGGCGCAGGCCTGCGCAATTCAAGCGGGACGGTGCTACTGGCTCAGGCCCATGCGGATGCTGTCGATGCCATTGCTGCGCAGGATGCTCTCGGCCTGCGCCACCTGCTCACGATTGTCGAAGGGCCCGACCTGCACCAGGAACAGAGTCTTGCCGAGAAGGGCTTCCTGTCGTACACGCGAGAACAGGCCCAGGCCCAGCAGACGGTCGCTCTGAGCGATGGCCGAACTTTCCTGCTGGAAAGCGCCTGCCTGAAGCATGAATCCAGACTCGCGCGCCGCGCTGGCTTCTGCCTGCGGTGCCACAGATGCCATCGAGCTGGCGCCCGCAGCTGGCGCTGGGATACCAGCATCTACCAAGGCAACAGGCTCGGCCGCCGTGGGGGTGGTGTCGCCTGGCTGCGCGGCGGCATCAATCGGCGCGGCAGTCTGGCTGTCGGCGGGGGCACTCAGCTGCGCGCTGGTAGTCGCCAGGGTGGTGGCGGCACTTGCCTGCGGCATGTTGTTGACGATCAGCTCGTAGTTGGGCAGCTCCTTGTAAAACTCCAGCTGCAGACGGGCGGCGGCGGCCTCCAGTTCCTCATTGCGGCGCTGCTGGGCAGCGGCAAGCTCGGCCTCGTTGGACGCGACGGCTTCGGCCGTCATGTTGCCGACAGGCGGAAGGATGCCCGAGAGGTAGATGAGGAAAAAGCTGAAGAAACCCAGCACGGCCCCGGTGATCAAGCCTGTGACCAGCAGATTGCGGCTGGGCGGTGGGGCTGCCGGCTTGTTACGCGCCTGTTCGGGGGCCGCGCGGCGTCGGGTCTTGGCGAAATCGTGAGCCATGGTGTCCTTGTGTGGAAGCGGTGCCGGGTTCAAGTGGCGGCCATTATCCCGGAAAAGCGCTCGGCCAACTACTCCCGATCCGGGGCCTCGAGCATGAGTTCAGAGCATGTCCTGGGGATCGACATCCACTGACCAACGCACGGTGCGTGCCTCGCGCAGGGACTCGACCTGCGGGCACAGGTGGGTGAGTAGTTGCTGCAGCGCAGGGCGTTGCAGGGCGCTGATCTGGAGCTGGGCGCGGAACTTGCCGGCGCGCTTTTCCATAGGCGAGGGCAGTGGACCCATCAGCATTACGTCATGGCCGATCGCCTTTCCTGCCAGCGCCTCGGCCAGCTGACGCACCTGGGCGAGAAAGATCTCAGGAGCGCGGTAGTCCTCGGACTCTGCCCGGATCAAGGCCAGAGCTGTGCATGGGGGCATGCCGGCGAGTTGTCTCTCCTGCAGCAACACACTGGCGAAATGGCCATAGCCTTCGCGCACCAGTGTCTGCAGTGTGGGATGGCTGGCATGGCGAGTCTGGATCAGCACTTCGCCTGGCATGCCCTCGCGGCCGGAGCGTCCTGCTACCTGCATCAGCAACTGGGCGGTGTGCTCCTGGCCGCGGAAGTCCGCACTGAACAAGCCGGCATCGGCATCTAGCACGCCTACCAGAGTCACACGGGGGAAGTGATGCCCCTTTGCCAGCATCTGGGTGCCAATGAGCACGCAGGCCCCCCCCTGGTGCACTTCGTTCAGCAAGACGTCCAGCTCGTTCTTGCGACGCGTCGTGTCGCGGTCGATGCGCAGCACGCGCGTCTGCGGGTACTGGGCCTGCAGCCAGGCCTGCGTGCGCTCTGTGCCCAGTCCCAGCGCCTGCAGATTGCGTGACTTGCACTGCGGGCAATGACGATCGACGGGGCGGCGCGCATCGCAGTGGTGGCAGCGCAGGTGGGGGGTGGTGCGGTGCAGCGTCATGCGAGCGTCACAATGGGCACATTCAGACACCCAGCCACAGTCCTCGCATTGCAGGGTCGGCGCGAAGCCGCGCCGGTTCAGGAATACCAGCACCTGATTGCCGGCCTGCAGATGCGCCTGCATGCGGTTCAGCAGCGGTCCGGAGAATCCCTCCTGCACCAGTTCCTGGGTGGTGTCGACCAGGTGCAGCACGGGCTGGGCGGCCCGGCCCGCGCGCTCGGTCAACAGCAGATGGGTGTAGCGCCCGCAGGCCACATTGTGCAGGGACTCGAGGCTGGGCGTGGCCGATCCCAGCACCACGCAAATGCCTTCCCGTCGGCCTCGGACCATGGCCAGATCCCGGGCGGAGTAGCGAAATCCATCCTGTTGTTTGAACGAGCTGTCGTGTTCTTCATCCACGATGAGGACGCCGGGTTGCGCCATGGGCGTAAACAAAGCTGAACGCGTGCCGATGATGATCCGGGCGCGGCCGTCGCGGGCATCCAGCCAGGCCTGCAGGCGTTCGTTGTCGGTAAGGCCGGAGTGCAGGACCGCGGTGTGACATTGGAAGCGGCGCCGGAAGCGGCCGATGGTCTGCGGCGTCAGGCTGATTTCCGGCACCAGCACGAGAGCCTGCTTTCCTGTGGCCAGCACGTGGGCAATGATCTGCAGATAAACCTCGGTCTTGCCGCTGCCGGTGACGCCATCCAGCAGGAAACAGCCCGAGCCGCCCAAGGCGTCAACCACGCTCTGCACAGCCACACGCTGGCGCTCGTTCAGGGAGAGCGGTGTCTCGCGGGTCGGCTGGCCGCTGACCAGTGGCGGTGTGCGGTTGTCGATCTCGTCGTGAGCACAGACCAGTCCAGCACTGAGGAGTGCGTTCAGGGCAGTCTGTGACATTTCGGTCTCGATCAGACTGAGTTTGTCGAGTTCGCCGTGTTCGCCAAGGTAATCGACGATCTCGCGCTGGCGAGGTGCACGGCGCAGCGCCTCCTCGGGCAGTGCCCGACCAGCATCGCTGAGGCGCCAGAAGCGGTTCGCGGCGCGTGCCGCTGGACGATCCCGGCGCAGAAGAGACGGCAGCATGCTTTGCAGTGCGTCCCCGGGCGGGTGCTGGTAATACTGGGCCGCCCACAGGTACAGTTCAAGCAGGGCCTTGGGCACCAGCGGCGTCTCGTCGATGCAGTGCAGAGCATGCTTGAGCTTTCCCAAGGGCACTTTGCTCTGCTCATGCACGCTGATGAGAAGCGCCACCAGTGTGCGCGGGCCGAAGGGGACTGCGATCCGGATGCCGGGGGTGAGCGCGGCGGCTGTTTCGGGGCGCATCGCGGTGGGCGGCAGGTAATCAAACAGGCGACGCAGAGGCGACGGCACGGCCAGTCGCAGGATGACGGACTCCGGAGTCGGCGCAGAGGGGCTGGAGACGTTCGTCATGATGTGCGACAAGCAAGGATGATCAAGGCGCAGCGGCGCCGGCGGGTGGCGGGCATGGTAAGGCGATTGCCGGAGTCTCGCAACCGAGGCGTCGCGCCTGTCCCGGCCGTCGGCAATTGGTTTATACTCGACGCCACTTTGCACCCGCCAGGATGGAGTACAGGACATGAGCACAGAGTCGGTTCCGACCGAATTGCTGCAGGTCAGAGAACAGATCGATCGTATTGACCACGGTCTGGTACTGCTGCTGGCCAACCGCTTTGCCTTGACGCAGCGCATCGGCGTGCTCAAGGCGCAGCACGGCCTCGAGGCGCTGGACCCGGAGCGCGAGAGCCGCAAGTTGGCGGAAATCCGTCGCCTGTGTGAAAGTCATGCGGTGGAGCCTGATCTGGTGGCCGAGATACTGGCGCGGGTCATGGCCGAGGTGGTGAAGAATCACAAGGCAATTCGCGATGCTGGCGGTTCGTTGACTTGAACGACCTGTAGAGATGCAATCATCCTCTCGCTCCTATTGCCAAAGCACTGCTCTTTGGTAGAATGCCTGCCCATTTCACTGACAGTGCTCGCGATCAGTGCAAACCATACAATGAGGTAGAGGCATGAAACCCGACATTCACCCCAATTACGTGACGATGACTGCTACCTGCAGTTGTGGCAATGTGCTGACGACTCGCTCCACCCTCGGCAAGGACATTCTGCTGGACGTGTGTTCAGAGTGCCACCCCTTCTACACTGGAAAGCAGAAGATCCTCGACACGGGTGGTCGCGTGGATCGCTTCAACAAGCGCTTCGCTGGTCGCACGCTCAAGTAAGCTGCAGGCTCAAGAAAGGAAAAAAGGCGTCCGGGGCAACCTTGACGCCTTTTTGTGTTTATGTGTCGACGCGCTGATGCGTCAAAAGATGATTTCTATGGTGGGCTCTTCGTCTTCCGGCGCATTGCGCGTCGCGGGAGTAGGCGCAGCCACTGTCTCGGTGGGGTCATTCTCTTCCATGAACAGCTCGAACATCGTGTTCGCCTGATCCGGTCGCGCACTGCGTCCTGTCTGCTTGTTCACCAGTCGATCCACCAGCCCCTCCGGGCGTTCCATCATGCGCTCCGGCGTGCCATCCAGAGCAGCCTTCATATAGTCGATCCAGATTGGCACCGGCACGGTGGCACCCTGCTCGCTTTCCCCAAGTGGTTGCGGCTGGTCGAAGCCGATGAACACGCTTGTCGCCACGTCGCGATTG
>JBEDFR010000074.1:0-8614 GCA_041175045.1 Pseudomonadota bacterium
ACCCCCAATGAGGACGCACCATGAGCATCACCACGATCATCATCCTGGCCCTGGCCGCGCTTGTCGTCATTTACGGCATTGGCATCTACAACCAGCTCGTTGCCCTGCGCAACCGCTTCCAGAACGGCTTCGCCCAGATCGAGGTGCAGCTCAAGCGCCGCTACGACCTGATTCCCAATCTGGTGGAAACCGCCAAGGCCTACATGGCCCACGAGCGCGAGACGCTGGAAGCCGTGATCGCGGCCCGCAACGCCGCCGCCTCGGGGCTGGCTGCTGCGGCGGCCAATCCCGGCAGTGCCGCGGCCATCACCGACCTGTCCGGCAAGGAGGGTGCTCTTGGCGCGGCGCTGGGACGCCTGAACGTGGTGATGGAGGCCTATCCCGATCTGAAAGCCAACCAGAACATGATGCAGCTGTCCGAAGAGCTGACCAGCACCGAGAACAAGGTGGCCTTTGCCCGCCAGGCCTTCAACGATCAGGTGATGGCCTACAACACCTATCGCCAGTCCTTCCCGCCAGTGCTGCTGGCCAGCGCCTTCGGGCACGGCACCGACGCCACGCTGCTGCAGTTCGCTGACAGTGCGCAGATCCAGGCGGCGCCCAAGGTGTCTTTCTAAGGCCGCGCGCGGCTGCATGAAGGGACTGCCATGGACTTCTTCCGCTCGCAGGATGTCGCCCGCCGCAACACCACGCGCCTGGTGCTGCTGTTCTCGCTCGCGCTGCTGAGTCTGATCGCCATCACCAATCTGCTGATTCTGTTCGGGCTCGGCCTGTTTGCCGACACCCTCAACGTGCCGCTGTTCCAGCGCATCGACTGGCCGCTGTTCGCCTGGGTGAGCGGGGCGATTCTGATGGTGGTGGCCTTCGGCAGTCTGTACAAGGTGCTGAGTCTGGCCGGGGGCGGCGCGCGGGTAGCCGAACAGCTGCAGGGGCGCTTGCTGCTGCCGGGCAGCACTGAGTTCCACGAGAAGCGCATCCTCAATGTCGTGGAGGAGATGGCCATCGCGGCCGGTACGCCGGTGCCGCCGGTGTACGTACTGGATGAGCCGGGCATCAATGCCTTCGCGGCGGGCTATGCGCCTTCCGATGCCGTCATCGGCATCACCCGGGGGGCCATCGAGACCCTCAGCCGCGACGAGCTGCAGGGCGTCATCGCCCACGAATTCAGCCACATCCTGCATGGCGACATGCGCCTGAACATCCGTCTCATCGGAGTGCTGCACGGCATTCTGGTGCTCGGCCTCATGGGCGAGTATCTGTTGCGCTCCACCCGGCACACGCGGCGGCGCTCCAAGGACAGCGGCAATATCGCCGTGGTGGGGCTGGGCCTGCTGGTGATCGGCTATGCGGGCACCTTCTTCGGCAATCTGATCAAGGCGGCGGTAAGCCGGCAGCGCGAATTCCTGGCTGATGCCTCGGCCGTGCAGTACACCCGCAACCCGGCCGGCATCGCCGGGGCACTCAAGCGCATCGGCGGCAGCGCGGCCGGCTCGCACCTCGACAACCCTGCCGCCGCCGAGATCAGTCATGCCCTGTTCAGCGAGGGGCTGTCGCGGCGCTTCAGCAGCCTGTTTGCCACCCACCCGCCGCTGGGGGAACGCATTCGTCGCATCGAGCCCGACTGGGATGGGCGATTCGAGCTCTCGGCCGCTACTGCGCTGCAGGTCGAGGAGGTCTCGCGCGCGTCGCCGGCTGAGCCGCTGGCAACCGAGGCTGTTGCCGGCGCCGGGCAGGCGGCCGCTCACAGCGCCCTGGCGGTGAGTGCCGCCTTGCTGGCACAGGCCGGCAATCCAGGTGAAGCCGATGTGCAGCAGGCCCGCCAACTGCTCGCCAGCCTGCCGCCAGCGCTCTTGCAGGCGGCGCATCAGCCGGCGAGTGCCAGTGCACTGGTGTGTCTGTTGTTGCTGGACGCGCGGCCGGAGCAGGCGGCGCAGCAACAGCGGCTCATCGCCGACAAGGCGGATCCTGCCGTAGTGCAGGGGCTGCAGAGCCTGCTGGCCGCCACCGGCACGATCCGGCCAGAAGCGCGGCTGCCGCTGCTGAGTCTGGCGCTGCCGGCCCTGCGCCAGCTCAGCCCTGCGCAGTACGCCGGCCTGCGTGAGGTGCTGCTGGCCCTGATCCAGAGCGATGGCCGCATCAGCCTGTGGGAGTGGGTATTGCAGCGCGTGCTGCTGCAACAGCTGGATGGCGTGTTCGCGCCGCGCAGCCGTCTGCATCACACGGCCCACCGCAGCCTGCAGCAGCTGCAAGCCGAGGTGGTGCTGCTGCTGGGCTTCGTCCAGCGGCTCGGCGCGGATCGCCCACAGGACGCGCCTGCCCGGCAGGGCGCTCTCCCGCCGCAGGCACAGGCCCTGTTCGACGAGGTCGTGACCGGGCTTGGTCTGCCGAACGCGCCGCTGCCGCCCCTGGCGCAGCTGCGACTGCCGCAGGTCAATGCGGCACTGGATGCCCTTGCGGCCCTCAAGCCACTGCAGAAGCCGGCATTCATCAAGGCCTGCGCGGCGCTGATCATGGCCGATGGCGTGGCGGCCGTGGCGGAGCTGGAGATTTTCCGTGCCCTGGCGGCGGCCCTGGATTGCCCGCTGCCGCCGTTGCCTGCCACACTCACGGCCAGCGCCTGATACGCCTCCTGGAGTCCTCCTGATGAAGTCCCCGCTGTCCCATCGTCTTGCCGGCTGGTTGCAGACACGCGGCATCCACTACGGCTGGATCGTCGCAGCTACCACCTTCCTGACCATGCTGGCCACGGCTGCCGCCATGGGTTCGGCCGGCATCCTGATCGCCCCGCTGCAGGCCGAGTTCGGCTGGACCACCGAGCAGGTCTCCACCGCCATCGCCATCCGCCTGGTGCTGTTCGGCCTGTTCGGACCCTTCGCGGCGGCGTTCATGAACCACTTCGGCGTGCGCGCCGTGGTGGCTTTCGCGCTGGGGCTGATCTGCAGCGGCCTGTTGCTGTCCTTCTTCATGACCCAGCTGTGGCAGTTGCTGCTGCTGTGGGGCGTGGTGGTGGGCATCGGCACCGGCATGACGGCTCTGGTGCTGGGGGCCACAGTCGCGACGCGTTGGTTCGCGCAGCGCCGCGGGCTGGTGATGGGCCTGATGACGGCCAGCACGGCCACCGGGCAGATGGTGTTCCAGCCGCTGCTGGCGGCCATCACCGAGGCCAGTGGCTGGCGCGCCGCCATCGGCCTGATCGTGGTATTCATGCTCGGGATCATGGCGCTGATCCTGCTGCTGATGCGGGATCATCCGGCCGAGATCGGCCTTCCGCTGCACGGCGACGCGGCGCTGACGCCACCCCCGCCGCGCAGCACGCGCTTCACGGCCCTGGCCATGGCGCCGCTGCAGAACCTGCGTGAGGTGTCGCGCACCGGCACCTTCTGGGTGCTGTTCCTGAGTTTCTATGTCTGCGGCTTCAGCACCAACGGGCTGATTCACACCCACTGGGTGCCCATGAACCATGACTTCGGCATCGCGGCGCTGAGCGCGGCGGCCATGCTGGCAGTGATCGGGGGCTTTGATTTCGTGGGCACCATCGTGTCGGGCTGGCTGGCGGATCGCTACGACAATCGCTGGCTGCTGTTCTGGTTCTATGGGTTGCGCGGGCTGTCGCTGATCTTCCTGTCGTTCTCGGGCTTTGCGCCCATGGCCCTGCTGGTGTTTGCGGTGTTCTACGGCCTGGACTGGGTGGCTACCGTGCCGCCCACGGTCAAGCTGACGGCTGCCCGCTACGGGGCGGCAACGGCCAGCATGACCTTCGGCTGGATCTTCGCCGGACATCAGATCGGGGCAGCCTCCGCCGCCTGGATTGCGGGGGTGCTGCGCACCGATCTTGAGACCTACATGCCGGCCCTGCAGCTGGCCGGGGCGCTGTGCATGATGGCCGCCCTGGTCGTGCTGCTGGTGCGGCGCGAGGCGCCGCCTCGTCAGGCCATGGCGGGGTAGTCGGTGTAGCCCAGGCTGCCTTCGGCATAGAGGGTGGCCGGGTTCAGCGGGTTCAGCTCGGCCCTGGCGCGCAGTCGCGGCACCAGGTCCGGGTTGGCGATGTACCAGCGCCCGAAGGACACGGCATCCCCCACACCGGTATTCAGCAGTTCCTCCGATTTTTCCACCGTCAGCTGTTCGTTCACGATCACCGGGCCCCCGAAGGCTTTCTTCAAGGCTGGCGTGATGCCAGGGGCATTGTAGTGCTCGCGGGTGAACAGGAAGGCAATGCCGCGCTTGCCCAGCTCTGATGCGACCCAGGAGAAGGTGGCCAGCGGGTCGGCGTCGCCCATGTCATGAGCGTCGCAGCGTGGCGCCAGGTGCATGCCCACGCGATCGGCCCCCCAGACGGAGATCACCGCATCGGCCACTTCCAGCATCAGCCGCGCACGGTTCTCGACGCTGCCGCCATAGTCGTCGGTGCGCTGATTGGTGCTGCTCTGCAGGAACTGGTCCAGCAGATAGCCGTTGGCACCATGAATCTCCACGCCGTCAAAGCCGGCTTTCTTCGCGTTCTCGGCGCCCTTGCGATAGGCCTCGACAATGCCGGCCAGCTCCTCGCGGGCGAGGGCGCGGGGCGTCACATAGGCGGTTTCCGGCCGCACCAGGCTGACATGGCCCTTGGGAGCGATGGCACTGGCGGACACCGGCAACTCGCCGTCCAGATACATCGGGTGGGAAATGCGGCCCACATGCCACAGCTGCAGGATGATCCGGCCGCCGGCCTTGTGCACCGCGTCGGTAGTCAGCTTCCAGCCCGCCACCTGAGCATCGTTCCAGATGCCGGGGGTGTTCGGATATCCGACGCCCTGGGGCGTGACCGAGGTGGCCTCGGTGATGATCAGGCCGGCATTGGCGCGCTGGCGGTAATACTCGGCCATCAGGGCGTTGGGCACGCGTCCTGCACTGGCGCGGCAGCGCGTGAGCGGGGCCATGATGATGCGATTGGGCAGCGCGAAAGCGCCGAGTTGCACGGGGTCGAATAGGGTTTTCAAAAGGCAGATCCTCAGGGTAGGTCGGGAGCGATAGTGGGAGCGGGCTTGCCCGCGAACACTGCGGGCAGGATGCCCCCGCATTTGATGGTGGGCCAAGGGTGCGGGCGAGCCTGAAGCATTTCAAGCGCAAGCCGGAAATTTCCGGGAATTTGCGAGCACAAGCCCGCCGCAGGCAAGCTGGCGTTGAAAATTCGTTCAAACAACAAGGCGCACCGGCATGACGCGACACCTCATTCTCGCCGGCCACCGCAAGGGCGCCTGGACCATCAGCGGCAACTCAACCCTCGTCCGGAGCACCAATCGCGGGCAGGGCCCGCTCCCAGACAGCATGGGAGGGGGGATTTACAGCGGCTTGATCGACACGTTGCGGAAGCGCACCACGCCACGCGCCCACTGCAGGGCGATCGGGCCGCTGGCGAACTGCCCGTCCATCGCATGCACGGTCTGCACGCCGTTGAGCAGCACGGTCATGTGCTCGCCATCCATGGTGATCTGATAGGTGTTCCACTGGCCGCCCGCCTTGGGGTAGGGTTCGGCCACCGGCGCAATGTGCACAATGCCGCCTGTGCCGAAGGTCAGGTCGGGGCGCTGGTCGAAGATGTTGGCTTCGTAGCAGCTGCGGTCGGTGATGGCGGCCGGGTCCTGGCAGCGCATGTAGACGCCGCTGTTGGCGTCCTCGCTCACGAAGAATTCCACGCTCAGCAGGAAGTTGGAATAGGACTCCTTCGTCAGCAGGAAGGACGCGCCGGAGCCCTCGGTGGCCTGAATCGTGCCATCGGTGGCGCTCCAGTTGGCGTCGCCCACCACGGTGAAATTGTCCATGCCATTGGCGCCGTCGATCAGGCGCACCCAGCCTTCATCGGCGCTCTGGCCGGTGGCGCTCAGACTGCTCAGGCCCAGCATGGCTGCCAGCAGCGGTGCTGCGATGTGCATGTGCTTTTTCATAGTTTGTTCCCCAAGGTTGATGGCTCGTTTCAGGCGGAAACGGGCTCGACAATGTTCACGACCGGTATGGCCTGCTTGGCCTTGCGGCGACGTTCGATTTCATCCACGGAATGCCGGCAGGTACCCGCCTTCTGGATCAGCTTGGTCTCGCAGACATCGCAGCGCACGCATTCCTTGAAGTCGATCTTCTCGCGGCGAATGGCTCCGGTCGGGCAGGCCTGTTCGCACACCTTGCAGGTGCTGCACTGCGGCACGCGGGCAATGCGGCGTGGACTCACCAGCGCGATCAGGCCGAGCGCGGCGCCCAGCGGGCAGACATAGCGGCAGTACGCGCGCTCCACCACGAAGCAGGCCGCCAGAATCACCAGCAGAATCGACCACAGCAGCACCGAGGGGCTGAAGAAGAACAGCGTCCCGAACGGCTCGAAGTACTGGAAGATACTGGCATTGGCGTTCACGGACGCGGTGCCGAGAATCAGCGCCAGAATGGCGTATTTCACGTAGATCGCATTGTCATGCAGCTTCTGTGGCAGCTTGATCTGCCACTGCTTCGGTGCGAAGCGCGCGATGAAATCCTGCACCGCCCCGAATGGGCAGAGCGAGGAGCAGAACACGCGGCCCCAGATGAGCGTGGTGATGAGTGTGAACAGCACGATCATCAGCGTGGGCAGATTGTTGGTGATCATCTCCGGGCCCATCTTGATCACGTTCGCAATGTGGGACACCGAGAGGAAACCGTTCTTGTAGAAGCCCAGGTAAAGCATGGTGGCCGTCATCGTGCCCCAGCGCAGCACGGCGTTCTTGCTGAAGAAGGCCGCCAGCACGAAGCCCAGCAGAATCGAGAGCAGGATCACGTCCACCCAGGGCACCACACCCCAGGGCGGCGCCAGAAGCAGACGCTCGAAGAAGCCGGCGTCGGCCAGACGCGCCTCCAGCAGTTGCTCTTCGGAAAGCACCGGCTCGCCCCGTGCCAGTGTGAGCCCCACGCCGGTCACCTGGTATTCCAGGGCGACGTCACCGCCGCCACCAGGTGTGTGGTAGACAAGGTTGAAGGGCTGGGTGACATCGAAATCCGGATGCACGGTGAGCGAGACGGCGTAGTGGGCGTTGCCGGCCACCAGACCCTCGGTGGCCATGCCCATGTTGCCGAAGCGGGTGCCGGCGACGCGGCGAATATTGTCACCCTGCTGCATGGACATGGGGAACTGGCGGAAGCCGTCACCGGCACCCGGGCCACTCGGGGCCAGCAGCAGAATTTCGCCGCCGCCGGAGCGGAAGGTGGCATCGGCCTCGGCCAGCTCGAAGGCCTCGCGCCCGACCATGAATTCGCCGATGGCCCGCTTGCCGATGTAGGTGACCGCCATGGTGATGTCATTGCCTTCTGCGGACTTGACCGTCATCTGCCGGATCACGCCCTGGTCGATCAGGTCCTGCCAGCTGTAGGGTTCCAGCAGCGCGCGGGTATTGTCGATGGTCATCTGTTCTTCCGCCGTGCCGGCCCCGAAGTTCAGGTAGGCACGGGCCACCTTGCGGGCGACTTCCCCCACGCTGCGGGCCATCGCGGCGCTGGTGGCGGTGGCGCTGGAGAGGCCGTCGATGTCGACATCCAGGCGGAACTGATCGGTGATGGGCTTGCGGCGGAACTGGGAGAGGAAGACGGAGTCGTCGATGAAATCGCCGCGGGAGAACAGATAGGACTCGTAGTAGTCCAGCACCTTCATGCTGGTGACCACGCCGTTCATGTCCATGCCGATCAGCATGTCGATGGGGCCGGCGTAGCCGCGCTGTTCGGGCGGATAGTCGTCGGTCAGGAACACGAAGCCGACCTGTTCCTGCACGCCGGTGTCGGGATTGTTGCGATAGCCGCGCCAGACAGGGGCCTCACCGCCCTCTTTGTCCGAGAAGGCGTCGGCGATGGGCAGCACTTCCTTCAGGTATTCGGGTTTGACCTCCATCGAGAAAGGAGTCTGAGCGTGGGCCGGCGTGGAGAAGGAGGTACCGAGGAGGGTCACTGCAGCGGACAGCAGCAGAGCAGCGAAATTCACGTGGCGCATGGGGGACGGGTGTCCTGTTCTTGTTATGGCGACTGGCGTCGTCTGGTCTTGAGTGGCCCGTACTATAGCGCGGCCGCAGGGTTTCGCGCGAGTGCCTTGCACCGTCCTCGGCGGGAGCGGATTCAGCGGAACGGATTCAGAATGCGTACGCTGGTGTCGGCAAAATCACGCTCGTTGCGCGTGACCACAATGAGCTTGTACACCAGCACGGTGCTGGATGCCGCAGTGCGGCCTCAAGAATGTGCCGGTGTTCTGCTTCGGCACTGACGCCTTTGGCCCCCGCCTGCTGTCTGAGGGCCCTGACAATTGCTTCGCCTACTTGGCAAGCCACTTGAGCGGCCCCTCAGTTCCCCCGCTCAGCCGCCATGCGCTCCTCGGCACGCGCACCCGAGAGAATGCCTTCCAGCGCGTAATTGCCCTCGTGGCAGGCGTATTCGTAGATCGGGTCCTCGCTGCGCGACCAGTTCAGCACGGCCGTCCAGGGCGCCACCCAGGTCTCGGGATCTTCGATGGTAAACTCGTACTGCAGGTTGTCATGGGCGGTGCGGGTGAAGCGCTCCTTGAAAATGCGGTTGCCGCGTGAGCCGCGGAACTCGCTGGCATCGGAGAAATTGCGCGTCTCGATGACCAGGGTGT
>JBEDFR010000075.1:0-7613 GCA_041175045.1 Pseudomonadota bacterium
AGTTGATCCTCTTCCGGAATCGCCGGGCCGACCGTACTGAACGCGATGTAGATCACACGCTCGTAGCCAGCGTCCTTGATCAGCGGCAGCTGTTCCCGCGTGGGCTGACCTGAACTGGAGAACATCGGGCTGTAAGATTTGTAGTTGAGGATATCCCGCACACTGGGGGAATCCTGCGCCTGCAGGCCGGACGAGACGACCATCAATGCCACACACGCACTGGACAGTCCTGATGAAAGCGCTCTCCAGAACGCAGCCCGGGGCTTGCTTGAACTGATCATGACAACTCCTGATTGATGAAAATCCGACATTGTCGTTCGACACGACGACTCCGGCCACAGAATAGCGCAGAACCCTCGGCTGCAACCAGAGCACCGGGGCTTTGCTTTTGTCCGGTCTGCCCCGATAAGATGACATACGATGATGAAAGTCCCTGTCCCCTCCCCGCTGTTCGACACGCTGGAAGAGATGCCCAATCCCTTCCGGCACCCGCGTCGCAGTCTGTCCGAACTGCTGGAATCACCTCCTGACTCTGCGTTGAGCGACTATCAATACGCCGCGGAGTTTCTCTACAGCTATCGCGGCAGCCCAGACACTTTCTCGACCTACCGACGCGAGATAGAGCACTTTCTGCAGTGGTGCTGGCTGATTGCGCGCAAAGGAGTTCCAGAGATCCAGCGTGCAGACATCGAGGCTTACGTGGAATTTTCCTGCAAACCGCCTGTTTCATGGATCGGCGAAAAGACCGTGGCACGATTTGTGTCCCAACAAGGCGAGCGACACCCCAACCCCCTGTGGCGCCCCTATGTCACTACCACCGGCAGTTACTCACTATCCCAGTCCGCGTTGCAGTCCCTTTTCAGCGTCCTGAGCAGCTATTTTTCCTTCCTTGTGCAGGAAAACCAGATTGCAGCCAACCCCGTGGCGCAGATTCGTCAGAAGAGCAAGTTCCTCCGCAAACATCAATCCAGTGCGCAGACACGCCGGCTCTCGCCGCTGCAGTGGTCTTTCGTGATAGAGACTGCGCAGGCGCTTGCCGCGAGCGATCCCGTCACGCACGAACGCACCCTGTTCATCATGAATGCCCTCTATGCCTTGTATCTGCGGATTTCCGAACTGGTGGAGACTCCTCGCTGGCTCCCGCAGATGGGACACTTCCAGCGCGATGTCGAGGGCAACTGGTGGTTTCTAACCGTCGGCAAGGGCAACAAGGAACGGGAAATCTCCGTCAGCAACAGCATGCTGGATGCCCTGCGACGTTACCGCCTGTCACGGGGTCTGACACCCCTGCCCCTGCCTGGCGAGGCGACGCCGCTGATTCACAAGACACGTGGCCCAGGTGGCATCACCAGTACACGGCAGATTCGCGGCATCGTGCAGCAATGTTTCGATGCGGCAGAAGAAAAGCTGCGCAAGGACGGTTTTTCCGAAGAAGCGGACCGCCTGAGCGCGGCCACTGTGCACTGGCTGCGGCACACCGGCATTTCGGAAGACGTGAAACATCGTCCGCGTGAACACGTCCGCGACGATGCCGGCCATGGCTCGAGCGCCATCACGGATCGCTACATCGACGTGGAGAGAGCTGAGCGCCATGCCAGCGCGCGGCACAAGAAGATACAGGAATGAGTCCGCCTGCTCGACAAAGCCCAGTGGCCGCGGCCTGCGGCCATGGCGCTGCGATTTAGTGCTGGAAACTAAGGGCTTGCATGGTTTATAAGTCGTCAACGAAATGCTCAATCACGTGGTGCACAACGCTATGAAGACATCTGGATCGACTCTGTACCGACAAGCAGAAACACGCGCGCCTTCGGCGTGCCGAAAGCTGGCAGGGGCCATCAGTCTGATGCTGGCATTCGGCACTACGGGCGTCCTGGCGCAGGAGCCTGAAGTTCTCAATCCGGTGCTGGATGTGAACACCCTCTACACCGCACTGAGCGCCGAGGAAGTCTACGGCAACACTGCCGCCGAACTGCTGGCTGAACTGGAGGAGAAGCATTACTCCCGCGTGTTGTTCGATGATCTGTTTTCAGACAAGGTTTTCGACGCTTACCTCAAGGCACTGGACGGTCAGCGCCTGTATTTCCTGCAGGAAGATATCGACCAATTATCTCTCTTCAGTACCGTACTGGACGACACGCTGAAGACAGGAAATATCGACCCGGCCTTCGAGATCTACAATCTTTACCACAAGCGACTGCTTGAACGTCTCGTCTACGCCATCGATCAGGTGGAAAATCACCTTCCATCCTATGATTTCACGCTGGACGAAAGCATCGAGATCGAGCGCGAGGACGCGCCCTATGCGTTGACAGCCGCCGAGCTGGACGAGCTGTGGCGCCTGCGTGTGAAGAACAGCGCCCTGAGCCTCAAGCTGGCCAACCTCGATATTGCCGAGATTCAGGAACGCCTGAGCAGGCGTTACCGCCAGCAACTCAATCAAGTGCTCAAGACCAACAACCGCGACGTCTTCCAGTCCTACCTGGCCACCGTTGCCAGCACCATCGACCCGCACACCAGCTATTTCTCCCCCCGCGACTCGGAAAATTTCAACATGGGCCTGCGTCTTTCCCTGCAGGGGATCGGTGCTCAGCTGACCACTGAGGACGAGTACACCAAAGTGGTGGAACTCATCAAGGGTGGCCCGGCAGAACGTGGCCGAGAGCTCAAGGCCGGTGATCGCATCATCGGCATCGCCCAGGGCGTGGATGGCGAGATGAAGGACGTCATCGGTCTGCGCCTGGATGACGTGGTCGATCAGATCCGTGGCGAAAAGGGCACGGTCGTGCGCCTTAACGTGATCCCGGCGGAAGCTACGGGTGAGACTCAGGCCCATGTCGTCTCGATCACTCGCGACACCGTCAAGCTGGAAGACCAATCCGCCAAGAAGGAAGTGCTGGAAGTCACTTACAACGAAGGCGTCTACAAGGTCGGTATCATCAAGTTGCCCACCTTCTACTTCGACTTCGAGGCTGCGGCCGCTGGCCAGACCGATTACAAGAGTTCCACGCGTGACGTGAAGCTGCTGCTGGAAGAACTCAAGGCGGAAGGCGTGGACGCAGTGGTCATGGATCTGCGCGACAACGGTGGCGGCTCCCTGACGGAAGCCAACGACCTTGTAGGCCTGTTCATCGACACTGGCAATACCGTGCAGATTCGCTATTCCGGTCTGCGCAACGGATTCGTGCGCGCCTATGGTGACGGCAATCCCGAGGTAACCTACGACGGCCCGCTGGGCGTGCTTGTCAACCGCGCCAGTGCGTCCGCTTCGGAGATCTTCGCTGGCGCGATTCAGGACTATCAGCGCGGGATCATTCTGGGCGGGCAGACCTTCGGCAAGGGCACCGTGCAGGAAATCATTCCGATGGATTATGGTCAGGTGAAACTCACCCGCTCCAAGTTCTATCGCATTTCCGGCGCCAGCACCCAACATCGTGGCGTGGTTCCTGACATCCTGTTCCCGGATCGCTACCAGGCCATCAAGGAAATGGGTGAAAGCAATCTGGATGGCGCGCTGCCCTGGGACACCGTGCGTCCGGTGGAGTACAACACCTACTTCCCGATCAAGGACATCCTGACGGATCTGCAGGTAAAACATGACGAGCGCGTCGCGAATGACCCGGATTTCATCTATCTGGCAGAGCAGATCGAGCGCTCTCGTGAAATGCGCGAACGCACCCTGCTTTCCCTGAACGAAGAGACCGTGCGCAAGGAACGTGACGACAACCGTCTGGCTGAGTTCAATGCCAATAATATGCGCCTGTTCCTGAAGGGGCTGCCGATGGAAGAATGGACCGAACCGACCGAAGAGGAGCTGGATCCCGATGCCGTCGCAGCCGTCACTCCCGAGGAAACAGACGAAGAACAGGAGAATCAGGAAGACGATCCACTGCTGGTGGAAAGTAGCTATATCCTGATCGATATGGCCCAGATGCTGGGCAGCCCCATGACGGCGGACGCTGTCAGTACCTCTGGCAATCTGAACGCGTCCAACCTCTGACAGGGGCGCCCCCGGCGCGCAGTCCACCAACAAAAAGGCCCTCTGCGAGAGGGCCTTTTTGTTGGTGCAGGAAGTCCAGTGAACCGGTTCAGGTTCCCAGACGGTAACGCAACTTGATCACCAGTTCGCTGCCCAGCGGGTTCTCCCAGGAATTGTCGAACATTTCATCGAAGGCCATCAGCGCACTGCGTCGGTTGTCGCCCTTGGTGTACACGATGAACAGGTCTGACAACGGCGCAATCTGCCAGCGGTAGCGCAACTGGAAATTGAGCTGGGACAGACCGAAGCTGTCCGAAGGCCCTGCAGGCTTGCTGGAAAGTTTCACCAGATCACGGTTCTTGCTCGGCAGGTGGGACGGCAATGTGTAGAACTCGTCTTCTTCGGCTTCGATTCCCACCCACTGCAGTGCCATGCTGAGCTGCTGACGCGCAGTCAGGAAGTAATCCATGCTCATGTCGAAACGCCATTGATCCGCCTGGAAAGTTGTGAAGTTCTGGCGCTCCTGGTGCAGCAGCCAGCCGTCGCGGTCGTCGTAGCTGACTTCGGTGTTCAAGGCGATATTGTCGCGAGGCCGCCAGTTGATGCCGGCGTTCACGCCCTTGCTGTTGCCGCCCTCGAATTCGCCGGAGGTATTCATGCCGACCGTATAGCTAATGGTTCTTGCGGTGTTGGTCTGGTAGCTGATGTTGAAGTTGTTGCGCTCGGCAGTCGCGAAGGTGCCATTGCCGAAGCTGTTCTGATCGTCGTAGCGCTTGGGGAAGTGCTGCAGGCCAAGGTTGACGCGGGCCAGATTGTTCAGTGTGATGTTCGCCGCCAACACCGGGAAGGCATTGTTGGTGCGATCACCCGCCGCATTTTCCTCGTAGCGCAGGAAGGGATTGAAGCGGAAATTGCGCACCAGTTTCAGATCCGACTTCACCCACTCGAAGCGGTACCACAACTCGCGCGAGTCATTGCGCTCCTGGAAGCCAAAATCATTGACGTGAAACTGCTCGTCCAGATACGTCATCTGTAGAGTGTGGCGCAGGCCCTGACGCGGCGTGTAAACGATGTCGGCAAACGCACCCTTGCCCTGCCCCCGTTCATCCGTGTCGGTGGAGATGATCTGGCCGTCGACATTCCAGCGGCCTCCCGTCATCAGATAGTGGAAATCGACGGCGTGCACCTGCGCGTCCGACTCCGGATGCTGCACCAGCGAGCCCATGTAGCCAAGACCGCGGTAGGCGGCGCCGATGCTGTCCTCGTAGATCATGCGGAACGTGCCGAAATCGCGGCCATCCTGATAGAAGCGACGACCACCGGCTGCGAACTCACTCTCGTCTTCCACGGCCGTCATCACGCCATAGCGCACCGACCCCACCTGCCCTGTCATCTTCACCGCCCCCAGCAGATCCGCCGGACGGATTCGCTCACGCGTGGACAACGACACGCCGGCCGGCAACTGCGGCGCACGCGGTCTGGCGCCAATACGACGGGTGTTGACGATGGAAAGACGCTTGCCGTTCGCGCCTGTGGAGCGCGGAGTGGTATTGAAGATTTCCTGGCCTTCCTGGAAGAACAGCCGCTTTTCAGGGAAGAAGGTCTCGTTGGCGGTGAGATTGACAACCACGTTGTCCGACTCCGTCGAACCGAAGTCAGGATTCACGGCGGCTGTCATTTGGAAATTGCTTGATGGCCTCCAGAACACATCGAAACCCGCCTTGTAGCGCGTGTCACTATCAATCTCGTCGAATGTGGAAGATGCATACGGGAACACGCTCCATTGCTGTCTGACGTCGACACCCTCGAGCTGCAGATGAGGCAGATTGCTCATGAAGATCGAATCAGATTCTGGAATCGGCGGCCATGCCCAGGTCTGGTTGAGATGGGCCACCTTGCGCTCTGTATAAACACCGATATGGCGTACACCGTCTTCACGCGGCATGGCCATTTGTCCCCAGGGTACGAAGAACTCGGCAGACCAGCCCGTGGCAGTCTGCGCCGTGGCTCCGTACCAGGCACCGTCCCACTGAGTCGAGTACTGCCTCTCCGGCAGAATGGTGCCGTCGGCCTGATTGTCCCCGAGAGCCAATGTCATCCAGTAGCCGAAAAGCCCCTGCCCCGAGGTGTCCAGTGTCATCGACACGGTGTCGCGATTGATGGCCAGATTGTCTCTCGTGCTGATGCGCTGCACGATGCTGCCGGCCGGCTGTTCCATGTCGAACGAAACGTAGAGCCCGCGCTGGGTGTAGAAAAAACGCACCCGTGTGGCATGTGGCACCTCTGCCAGCGTATCCGGGTCGATCACGCGCATTTGATTGACAGGCTCGATGCGTCCCCATACCGACTCATCGAGACGACCATCGACATCGACATTGGCTACGTCATGATCCAACTGCTGCAGTGTGATGTTCTGCTGACCGTTCAAATTGACCTGAACAGGATTTGCGGAGGCGGGAGCATTCTGAGCGTTGAGGGCGGTGGAACTGGTCAGGCAGGCAATGACAGCCGGAATAGCGGTACGGTATTTCAAACGCGTCACCTTGAATTTTCTTGTTGAAAACGCTGAGCGCAAGCTATCTCAGACAGGAGAGGGGCAAGGATAAACGGCGAAATTTTCGGCGTCCACCAAAGTGACCTATTGTCACACACTGAGAGTCAGAGCAATGCGGGACAGGAATCTCCCAGATAGCCCCCTCCACCACAGTAGTCCAGATGTTGCAGTTGAATGTGCAGTCCGTCTGGATCCGAGAAATACAACTCTGGCGTGCCACCCTCGGCACCACCACGATTGGGCATGCGCATGCTCACCCAATGCGACAACGCAGGTGTCACGGACGGCTCGGCCCGCGCGCTGAGGCCGAACTGTGTGAGCGTGGCGAGAATGCGCTCGACATCGAAGTTCTCCACACTCAGGCTCACGTGATCGATGCGTGCGGGGGTCTGCGGCGCTTCTTCGCGTGCGCCCCCGACGAACATCAGGAACTGCCTCCCGTCGCCCACCCCGATCGTCGGCATGGTCGGTCCCTGATAGGACTGGTAACGCAGGCCAAAGGTATCCAGATAGAACACATTGGCAGTGGGGGCATTGCTCATGTAATTGGTGAAATGATTGATGTCGTTCAATTGCAGCAGGCCGGGCTGCGGCGCGGGCTCTGGTGTGGTGCAGCCACCGGCAACCCCGCACCACGTCGAAGCACACAACTGCAGCAGCAAGCCTTCGCGATCCGTCAGAAAGACGCCTGCCTCGGAGCTTGCGGCACGCCAGAATTGCAATGCAGCGCCGAGCAACTCAGAAGACGACGCAGGGGTGGCTCGCTCGCGCAAACCGCGTGCCGCAAGGGACGCAGCGATTTGCTCCACATCGAGGTCAGGTACGCTCAGACCCACATGGCCAATGCCTGGCAGCTCGCCCGGCCGGCATTCCTGCAGCGTCAGAAACTGCGGCCCTGCTCCGATACGCAGACTGACGGCGTCCGCTGCACGCCCCAGCACTGGCATCCCGAACAAGGCCTGATAGAAATTCACGGAACGCTCAAGGTCTGTCACGCGCAGCGTGAAGCAGTGCAGCCTGCTGATGCGAATGGCCGGCGCGGATGTCTGCGCCTGCGCGCGAAAGCACAAGGGACTCAGAGCG
>JBEDFR010000076.1:0-12020 GCA_041175045.1 Pseudomonadota bacterium
CATTGCGCACGAGGTCCTTGCCCACGACATACCAGGGCGCCTCGCCATGCTGTTGCAGACCGCCGATACCCAGCCCCTGACGCTGGCCGTAGGTGTGATACATCAGTCCCTGATGGCGACCGATGACTTCGCCGTCCACCGTCTCGATGTCCCCTGGCTGTGCCGGCAGATAGCGCTGCAGGAAATCCTTGAAGCGCCGCTCGCCGATGAAGCAGATGCCCGTGCTGTCCTTCTTGTCGTGAGTGATGAAGCCATGCCTTGCTGCCAGCGCCCGCACGGCGGATTTTTCCAGCTCACCCACGGGGAACAAACTGCGGGCCAGGCAGTCCTCGTTCACGGCGCTCAGGAAGTAGCTCTGGTCCTTGTTGGCATCCAGCCCCCTGAGCAGCAGCGTCTGCCCCCCCTGGGGCCCCTGGCGGGTGGCGCGACGTGCGTAGTGGCCGGTGGCAATCAGGTCGGCACCCAGCACGGTGGCGTAGTCAAGGAAGGCTTTGAACTTGATTTCGCGATTGCACAGGATATCCGGGTTGGGCGTGCGGCCGGCCTGGTATTCCGCCAGAAAATGCGCGAACACATGATCCCAGTACTCGGCCGCGAAATTGGCCGTGTGCAGGCGGATGCCGAGGGTGTTGCAGACAGCCTGAGCGTCGGCCAGATCGGCCTTGGCCGTGCAGTACTCCGTGTCGTCGTCCTCGTCCCAGTTCTTCATGAACAGCCCTTCGACCTGATAGCCCTGTTCCAGCAGCAGCAGTGCGGCCACGGAGGAGTCGACGCCCCCGGACATGCCCACCATCACGCGGGTGTCTGCGGGCGCTTTCACTGCAGGGCTGGGGGAAGGCATGGTCAAGGTCACGGTGTCCTGGCTCGGGTTCAGGCGAGGCTGGTGATCAGCGTCAGCGGGTGACGTGTGCCGGCCAGATAATCGTCAATCACGCGCAACACGATCTGGCTGCGCAGCTGCCCGCGGCGTGCCTCGAGGTCGGCCCGGCTGAGCCAGAGGGCGCGCAGCACACCGGTGTCCAGAGCGCGATCGGCGTGGTGCAACACGGGTTCGGCCACAAAACAGGTGCGGATGTAGCAGGTGCCATCGGCCGTGGTGTAGTGATAGAGCCCCAGCAGATCGGTCAGTCGCACGTCCCAGGCGGTTTCCTCGAGGGTTTCACGCAATGCCCCTTCCTGCAGGGTTTCGCCCGCTTCCAGGTGGCCGGCCGGTTGGTTGTAGAGAACCCGGCCTGCGACCATTTCCTCGACAATCAGGAACAACCCGTCGCGCTCGACGACGGTAGCCACAGTGGAATGGGGGTGCCATTGACTCATGGGGATGCGGGTTTCCGGTGTTTTTTCGAAGGTGCCATGCTACCCGAAACGCAGCCTCTTTGCCTCCGGGAATCGGCCCGGCGAAGTGCTTCAGCTCCTTGGAGAATCCGTGGATAATGGCCGCCGGAGCAAATTCGAGGCACAGGCAGACGACATGAATGAATTGACCCATCTGGATGCACAAGGCCATGCCCGCATGGTGGACGTGGGAGGCAAGCGCGTCACGGCACGCGAGGCGACTGCCTCGGCCACGGTGCACCTGTTGCCGCAGACGCTGGCATTAATCATGGCGGGTGGTCACAAGAAGGGCGACGTACTGGCGGTGGCCCGTATCGCCGGAATTCAGGCGGCGAAAAAGTGCGCCGATCTGATTCCGCTCTGCCACCCCTTGATGCTCACTCGTGTCAGCGTGGATTTCACCATCGACGAACCTGGTCACTGCATTCACATTGCGGCCACCTGTGCGCTGGATGGCAAGACAGGCGTCGAGATGGAGGCGCTGACGGCGGTCTCGGTGGCCGCCCTCACGATCTATGACATGTGCAAGGCGGTGGACAAGGGCATGCGTATCGATGACATCTGCCTTATTGAAAAAAAGGGCGGTAAATCAGGTCACTATGTCAAACAGTGAAAGTCATTTGGAAGTCTTCTTGCCGGCGAAGGGAGAGCCTGAACCATGCTGAACATCCAGTATTTCGCCAGTCTGCGGGAAGCGCTCGGGCGTAGTTCCGAGACTCTGGCACTGCCTGCGGATGTGAGCAGCGTTGCCACGCTGGTCGTTCATCTCGCCACCAGCCGAGGCGAGCCGTGGGACATCCTGCTGGACGTCACCCAGGTACTTGTCGCCGTGAATCAGACCATCGTCGATCGCAGTCATCCACTGACAGGCGCCGAAGAAATCGCCTTCTTCCCACCGATGACGGGAGGCTGAGCATGCTCAGTGTGCAGGAAGCCGATTTCGATGTGGCAGCGCTTTACGCCCAGTTGCGCAGCGCCGCTGGCAATGCCGGCGCCATCGTCACCTTCACAGGCCTGGTGCGCGAGTTCTACGAAAGCAGCGAGGCGGGCCGGGAGCCGGCGGTGCAGCGCCTGGTGCTGGAGCACTATCCCGGCATGACGCAGAAGGCCCTCATGGCGATCGTCGATCAGGCGCGCGCACGCTGGGATGTACTGGCATGGCAGGTCATTCACCGCGTGGGCTCGCTGGAGGCCGGCGATCAGATCGTCTATGTCGGCATCGCCAGCACCCACCGCGGCGATGCCTTCGCGGCAGCCGAGTTCATCATGGATTACCTCAAGACCCGGGCGCCGTTCTGGAAGAAGCAGCACACGGCGGCCGGATCCCACTGGATCGAGAGCCGCAGTGCCGATGAAACGGCGCGCGCGCGCTGGGAAAAACGTTGAGCTTCTGAGCGTTCAACGCTCGCTGCCATTGAGCTCCAACAATCGCCATTGGCCTGGCTGCAGGTCTCCCAGAGTCCAGGGCCCGATAGCCGCACGCACCAGTCGCAGCGTGGGCAGTCCGACGGCAGCCGTCATCCGCCGCACCTGGCGATTGCGGCCCTCGAACAGCGTGATCTCCAACCAGGTGGTCGGAATGTGGCGACGCTCCCGGATCGGTGGATGGCGCGCCCACAACTCCGGCTCCTCAAGCACCCGCACCTTGGCCGGGCGTGTCATGCCGTCGTTCAGCGCCACGCCACGGCGCAGGCTCTCCAGCGCCTGGGCAGCAGGAATCCCTTCGACCTGGGCCCAGTAGACCTTGCCCATCTTGTGCCGTGGATCGCTGATGCGCTGCTGCAGCCGTCCGTCGTTGGTCAGAAGGAGCAGGCCTTCGGAGTCCCGGTCCAGGCGACCGGCTGGATAGAAGCCTGGCAGGTCGATGCAGCTGGCCAGCGTGGCGCGGCCGCTGTCGTCGGTGAACTGGGACAACATGTCGTAGGGTTTGTTGAGAAGGATCAGTTGAGCCATGCGACGTATCTGCCACCGGGTAGGGGCGGCTATTCTAGCAAACCCTCTGCTGCTACAATGCCGCGCAGTTTCAGCTTGAGCATCAAGCTCTTAGAAAACTCTGCAGTGTTGAGATCAGCTCCGTATCCCGCCACTGAACACCTCTGATGAAGTCTGTCCACGCAATCAAGGAAACAAAAATGACGAATGCACCCACGATCATCTACACCATTACCGATGAAGCGCCGGCGCTGGCCACGTATTCGCTGCTGCCGATCGTGCAGGCCTATGCGAGCGCTGCAGGCATCGATGTGATCACCAAGGATATCTCCCTCGCGGGCCGCATCATCGCCAATTTCCCCGACGCGCTCACGGCAGAGCAGCGCCAGAGCGACGCCCTCGCCGAGCTGGGCGAGCTGGCCCAGACGCCAGAGGCCAACATCATCAAGTTGCCGAATATCAGCGCCTCCATCCCCCAACTGCAGGCTGCAATCAAGGAGCTGCAGTCTCATGGCTATGCCGTGCCGGATTACCCTGAAGAGGCAAAGAGCGACGAGGAAAAGGCCATCAAGGCGCGCTATGCGAAGGTGCTCGGCAGTGCGGTGAACCCTGTGTTGCGTGAAGGCAATTCGGATCGCCGCGTGGCGGCTCCGGTGAAGGAATACGCCCGCAAGAACCCGCACTCCATGGGCAAGTGGTCGCCCGACTCCAAATCCCATGTCGCTCACATGCAGGATGGTGATTTCTACTCCAGCGAGAAATCCGCCGTCATGACGGCGGCTGACAGTGTTCGCATCGAATTCGTCGGCAAGGATGGTGCCGTCAAGGTATTGAAGGAGAAAACCGCACTGCAGGCGGGCGAGATCATCGACGCTTCTGTCATGCGCTGCAACGAGCTGCGTCGCTTCTTTGCCGAGCAGATCGCCGACGCGGCACGCACCGGCGTGCTGCTGTCTCTGCACCTCAAAGCCACCATGATGAAGGTCTCTGACCCGATCATGTTCGGTCATGCCGTGACCGTGTATTTCGAGGATGTGTTCAACAAGCACGCTTCCGTGTTTGCGGAACTCGGTGTTGATCCCGCCAATGGCCTGGGCGATGTGTACGAGAAGATCAAGAAGCTGCCGGCTGCGCAGCGCGAACAGATCGAGGCCGATATACAGACGGTGTATAAAACCCGTCCGGCGCTGGCCATGGTGGATTCCGACAAAGGCATCACCAATCTGCATGTTCCCAGCGATGTGATTGTGGATGCCTCCATGCCCGCGGCGATCCGTGCGTCGGGTCAAATGTGGGGCCCGGACGGCAAGCTGCATGATACCAAGGCCATGATTCCAGATCGCTGCTACGCCGGCGTGTACCAGGAGACGATCGACAATTGCAAGGCGCATGGTGCATTTGATGTCACCACGATGGGCAGTGTGTCGAATGTGGGTCTGATGGCCCAGAAGGCCGAAGAGTACGGCTCGCACGACAAGACCTTCAAGTTGCCGGCAGAAGGCAGCGTGCGCGTGGTCAATAGTGCTGGTCAAGTGGTTTTTGAACACCAGGTTGCCAAGGGCGACATCTGGCGCATGTGCCAGACACGCGATCTGCCAGTTCAGGACTGGGTGAAGCTCGCTGTGGTACGGGCCCGGGCGACGTCCACGCCCGCCGTATTCTGGCTCGATGACAAGCGCGCCCACGATGTGCAGCTCATTCGCAAGGTGCAGACTTATCTTAAGAATCACAACACGCAAGGTCTGGATATCCGCATCATGTCGCCGGTGGACGCCGTGCGTTTCTCGCTGGAGCGCATTCGCTCAGGCAAGGACACGATTTCAGTCACTGGCAATGTGCTGCGTGACTATCTGACGGATCTCTTCCCCATTCTGGAACTTGGTACGAGTGCGAAGATGCTGTCAATCGTCCCCTTGCTGGCGGGCGGTGGCCTGTTCGAGACAGGGGCGGGCGGCTCTGCACCCAAGCATGTGCAGCAGTTCCTGGAAGAAGGGCACCTTCGCTGGGATTCCCTGGGCGAGTTCCTCGCGCTGGCCGTGTCCATCGAGGACCTGGCCATGAAGACCGGCAACACGAAGGCCCAGGTCCTGGCAGATACCTTGAACAAGGCCACAGGGCTGTTCCTTGACAACGACAAGTCACCGACGCGTCGTGTAGGACACCTTGACAATCGCGGCAGTCATTTCTACCTCGCGCTGTACTGGGCGCAGGCCCTGGCTGCGCAAACGGACGATTTGCAATTGCAGGCGCATTTCGCGCCGCTTGCGCAGACACTGACGCAGAAGGAAGCGGAGATCGTCGCGCAGCTCAACGCAGTGCAGGGCAAGCCGGTCGACATCGGCGGGTATTATCAACCGGACAATCAGAAAGCCTCTGTGGCCATGCGGCCGAGCGAGACCTTCAACAAGGCTGTTGCCAGCTTGTAGTACAGGGGGAGGGTTCCCTCATCATGCAAGGGGTGATGAGGGAGTGCGCTCCCGATGTCGGTTCGAATGCAGTGCAGAACTGTTTAGCTGGACCCGACTTGAGTCGGGTTCTGCTCCGGACTGATCGGTCGAATATTGGCGGCGTGCAGACCTTTCGGTCCTTCGATGGTCTCAAAGCTGACGGTCTGACCCGCCTTGAGTGTCTTGTAACCTTCCATTCCGATTGCGGAGTAGTGCGCGAAAAGATCGTCTCCGCCATTGTCCGGAAGAATGAATCCAAAACCTTTTGCGTTGTTGAACCACTTCACTTGCCCAGTACTCATGGCAAAACTCCCGTGTAACGTTTTGTTGTTATTGTTTACCTAGGAAAACCACTAGCACGGTTCGTATAACTTAATGATTCTTGCTTGTCAATTCTGCGGAGGCAGGTCAGAGCAGTGCATCGCTACTTTGCCATGCACGCAAGCCTGCTGGTGCCGGGTCTTGTGTGATAGCTGGCAGTCCCGCAATATTCAGGCGCTCGGACAGCAATAGAGAAGGAATGAGGATGAGGCAGATCGAGAGACCTTTCCCGGCGTTTGGGCGGGAACTGGCAATGGCTGAATGGGATGGCAGCGCAGGCGATGATCGTGACAGTGGCCTTGCAACCTCGACGGTTCGCCCCAAACTGGCACAACCACCCCTGTACAAGGTCGTGTTGTTCAATGACGACTACACGCCCATGGATTTCGTGGTCGACGTGCTGTGCTCCTTCTTCGCCATGAACATTGAGAAGGCCACTCAGATCATGTTGAAGGTGCATACCGAGGGCAAGGCGGTGTGCGGGGTGTTCAGCAAGGATGTTGCCGAAACCAAGGCGCAGCAGGTCAATGACTATTCGCGGGAGTGCGAACACCCGCTGCTGTGCAATGTCGAAGTGGATCGCTAACCGGAAGACATCATCATGTTGAGCAAGGATCTTGAAGTGACGTTGAACAGTGCATTCGCAGGCGCGCGCAAGAAGCGCCACGAATACATGACAGTGGAGCATCTGCTGCTGGCGCTGCTGGACAACGAGGTGGCTGCCGACGTCCTGCTCGCCTGTGGCGCCAATATTCCCAGACTGCGCATTGAACTAAGCGAGTTCGTGGATTCCACGACGCCGCTGATTCCCGAGACCGAGGCCGGCCGCGAGACCCAGCCGACTCTCGGCTTCCAACGTGTGCTGCAGCGTGCTGTTTTTCACGTCCAATCTTCCGGCAAGCGCGAGGTTTCCGGGGCGAACGTGCTCGTCGCCCTCTTCAGTGAACAGGACAGTCATGCGGTGTTTCTGCTGCGGCAGCAGGACATCGCCCGCATCGACGTTGTCAACTACATCACCCATGGCACTTCCAAAGTGTCTGGCCACAATCCCCAGGCCGAGTCGTCGCAGCAGCGTGAAGGGGAAGAAGATTCGGCAGAGCGTACTGCGAGTGCGCTGGAGAGCTATACCACCAACCTCAACGAGCAGGCCCTGAAGGGTCGCATCGACCCGTTGATAGGCCGTGAGGAGGAAGTCACCCGTGTCATTCAGGTGCTGTCGCGCCGCCGCAAGAACAATCCCCTTCTAGTGGGCGAGGCTGGTGTCGGCAAGACGGCCGTCATTGAGGGCCTGGCGCGCATGATCGTGGAAGACCAAGTGCCCGATATCCTGCGTGACAACGTGATCTACTCATTGGATCTGGGTTCGCTCCTGGCAGGCACCAAGTACCGCGGGGACTTCGAAAAACGTATTAAGGCCCTTCTGAGCGAGTTGAATAAAAATCCCAAAGCGATCCTGTTCATCGACGAGATTCACACCATTATCGGGGCGGGTGCCGCTTCTGGTGGTGTCATGGATGCCTCGAACCTGCTCAAGCCTGTACTGACCTCAGGGGGCCTGCGCTGTGTGGGTTCCACGACTTATCAGGAGTATCGCGGCATCTTCGAGAAGGATCGCGCGCTCTCACGCCGCTTCCAAAAGATCGATGTCAACGAGCCCGACGTAGAGACCACCTATCGCATCCTCAAGGGCCTGAAGTCCCGGTTCGAGGAACACCACGATCTGCGTTACAGCGACAATGCGCTGCGCGCTGCTTCCGAGCTCGCCGGGCGCTACATCAATGACCGCTTCATGCCCGACAAGGCCATCGACGTGATAGATGAAGCCGGTGCCTACCAACGCCTTCAACCTGCCAGCAAACGCAAGAAGCTGATCCAGGCTCAGGACATGGAGAAGGTGGTGGCCGCCATCGCCCGCATTCCGCCAAAACATGTGTCGACTTCGGACACCGAGTCGTTGCGCAATCTTGAGGAGAATCTGCGCATGGTGGTGTTCGGCCAGGACGAAGCCATCGAGAAGCTGGCTTCTGCCATCAAACTCTCACGTGCCGGGCTGAATCATCCCGACAAACCCATAGGCTCCTATCTGTTTTCAGGCCCTACGGGCGTAGGCAAGACCGAGGTAAGCCGTCAGCTGGCGAAGATCCTGGGTATCGAGTTGCTGCGCTTTGACATGTCGGAATACATGGAGCGGCATACCGTGTCACGCCTGATCGGGGCGCCGCCCGGCTATGTGGGCTTCGATCAGGGTGGTCTGCTCACCGAGGCAGTAAACAAGGCACCGCACTGCGTGCTTCTTCTCGACGAGATCGAGAAGGCGCACCCGGATGTCTTCAACCTTCTGCTACAGGTGATGGACCACGGCAGGCTCACCGACAACAACGGACGCAAGGCCGATTTCCGCAACGTGATCCTCATCATGACCACCAATGCCGGTGCGCAGGAAATGTCACGCGCTTCCATCGGCTTCAGTCAGCAGAATCACAGCAGTGACGGTATGGAGGCCATCAAGCGCATCTTCACGCCGGAATTCCGCAATAGACTGGACGCCATTGTGCAGTTCGGCCCGCTGAGTGTAGAGACCATCCGGACCGTGGTTGACAAGTTCCTGGTGGAACTTCAGGTGCAACTGGACGACAAGAAGGTCACTCTGCACGTCGCTGAATCAGCGCGCGACTGGTTTGTGGAGCATGGCTACAGCGAAACCATGGGCGCACGCCCAATGGGTCGTCTCATCCAGGACAAGCTCAAGAAGGCCCTGGCGGAAGAGATTCTGTTCGGTGAACTGGTGGACGGCGGCGAAGTGCAGGTGTCCATCGTGAACGACGAAGTCAAGCTTGAGATCAGCCGCAGACGCAGTGCGGACATTACGCAGAGCAGGGAGTTGAGTCCAAGCGAGGGATAACCCTCGCAGGATCAGCGAGCGCGGTAGGTGATGCGGCCCTTGCTGAGATCGTAGGGCGTAAGTTCCACTTTGACCTGGTCGCCGGTCAGGATTCGGATGTAATTCTTTCTCATCTTGCCGGAAATGTGAGCAGTCACGATGTGGCCGTTCTCCAGCTTCACTCGAAACATGGTGTTGGGAAGCGTGTCGACCACTTCACCATCCATCTCGATCTGATCTTCTTTTGCCATCAACAAACATTCCTGAAATGAATTGACACGCGTGCCGGCGGTGCCGGGACAAAAACGTGCGCGCATTCTGCCTGATCCGGGCGGGATTAGCAAAAAATCGCGCCAAACCTGCGGCTTGCACGCCTGCTGGACGCTCAGGTCAGCAAGAGCCACTTGTTGCCGATCAACAACTCCAGCGGTCGGAAGTCTGTCTTGTAGCGCATCTTGTCGCTGTCGCGTATCCAGTAACCCAGATACAGGCAGGGCAGATTCAGGCGCCTGGCCTTCTCTATCTGCCACAGGATCACCCAGGTTCCCAGCGAGCGCTTTGCCTGCACCGGGTCGAAGAAGGTGTACATGGCCGAGAGACCGTGATCGAGTTCGTCCAGTACACACAGCGCGATGGCGCGCTCCTCGAGCGTGAAGACGTGGAACTGGGTGCTCGGGGTGCGTGCTGCGATGAAGGAACGGTACTGCTGCAGATCCGGCGGGTACATGTCGCCGTTGGCGTGACGGCCGTTGATGTAGCGGCAGTACAGCGCGAATAGCTCTGGCGTGTCCGGTGTGCTGATTTGCGCTGACTGGATATCGGCATTGCGTTTCCAGAGCCGGGCAAAGCGCTTGTTGTGCCTGAATTCCCGCACACGCACGCGGCAGGCGATGCAGGCGTCACAGCGCTCGCAGCCGGGTCGATACAGGTGTTCGCCGCTGCGACGAAAGCCCGCGGTGATGAGTCGACTGTACAACGCAGAGGTGGCCGCTTGCTCCGGGTCGAGGAATAGCGTGCGTGCCTGCCGCTGAGGCAGGTAGCTGCAGGCATGCTCCCCTGTCCGGAAGAACTTCAGGGTCTGGATGTCCTCAGAGGGCATCGAAGGGAATCTCCATGCACCAGGGCCCGGTATGCCCGGGGGCGTCACGGTAGCACTCCAGGTACTCCTGGAACTGTGTGCGCGACATCTCGGTCGCTCCCAGGCTGCGCAAATGCTCGCTGGGCACCTGGCAGTCGATCAACTGACATCCCCAGCGCTGCAACTGCCGGGTCAGGCAGATCAGCGCCGTCTTCGACGCATTGCTGCGCAGGCTGAACATGGATTCGCCAAAGAACAGCTGCCCCATAGCAACGCCATACAGCCCGCCCACCAGCGTGTCCTGCTCCCAGATTTCCACTGAGTGTGCGTGACCCAGCTCGTGCAGACGAACATAGGCTGCCTGCATCGCAGGTGTGATCCAAGTGCCAGGGTACTCCTCGCGCAACAGTGCACACTGGGCGATCACCTGTGGAAAAGCCTGGTCGAAAGTGACCCGGAAATGCTGCTGACGCAGGAACTTGCCCATGCTGCGGGAGACATGCAGCTGCTCCGGATGCAGAACCATGCGTGTGGCGGGAGACCACCAGAGTATCGGCTCTTCCTGGAACCAGGGAAAAATGCCGCGTTCGTAAGCCCGGAGCAGGCGCTCCGGCCGTAGATCACCCCCGACGGCCAGAAGTCCGTCAGGATCGCGCAGAGCCTTGTCGACGCTGGGGAACTCCAGCGAGACAGCGCTCAGCCAGGGCAGTCGCGCCATGAATGGAGTCTCCCGGGCGGCCGCCTCAATGGTCGAGGAACTTCTCGGCGTCCAGGGCTGCCATGCAGCCAAAGCCGGCCGAGGTGATGGCCTGGCGGTAGACATGGTCCGCAATGTCGCCCGCGGCGAACACGCCAGGGACGCTGGTCTGAGTGGCATTGCCATTGATGCCGCTGTGGATCAGGACATACCCGTCCTTGAGCTCCAGTTGCCCGGTGAAGATGTCGGAGTTGGGCTTGTGGCCGATGGCGATGAACACGCCGTCTGCCTTCACCTCACGTGTGGTTCCATTCTGCGTGCTGGCGATGCGCAGTCCTGTGACGCCCATGTCATCTCCCAGCACTTCTTCCAGCGTGTGGTTCCACTCGATGCCGATCTTGCCGGCCTTGACGCGTTCGAACAGTTTGTCCTGCATGATCTTTTCGGCGCGCAGGGAGTCGCGTCTATGCACCAGCGTCACATGGGAGGCGATGTTGGAAAGGTAGAGCGCCTCTTCGACCGCTGTGTTGCCGCCGCCGATCACGGCGACGGGCTTGTTGCGATAGAAGAAACCGTCGCAGGTGGCGCAGGCACTGACGCCGCGCCCCATGTAGGCCTGTTCCGAAGGCAGGCCCAGGTATTGTGCGGAGGCTCCGGTGGCAATGATGAGCGCATCGCAGGTGTAGACCGTCGAGTCTCCCCACAGGGTGAAGGGGCGCTTACCGAGGTCGGTTTTCTGGATGTGGTCGAAGACGATCTGTGTATCGAAGCGCTCGGCATGCAGGCGCATCCGCTCCATGAGTGCAGGGCCTTGCAGGCCTTCGACGTCGCCAGGCCAGTTGTCGACCTCGGTGGTGGTGGTGAGTTGTCCGCCCTGGATCATGCCGGTGATCACGACAGGTTTGAGGTTGGCTCGGGCGGCATAGACGGCTGCGGTATAGCCGGCGGGGCCGGAGCCGAGAATGATCAAACGGTGGTGCTGTACATCGCTCATCGGGGGGTGATTCCTGTATGCTCTCTGGGGAATTGAATGGGTTGGGAATGTCGTCGGCGCGCTGCTCGACTGATGGTCTGGAATGTGGCGCTGATTCTAGTGGATAAGCGTCGTTGGCTCATGTGGTTTTTGTCCTCTTGGCTGGCATCAGGTTGGTGTCGTGCTGGTTTGCGACAACGGACAAATTGATTATCATAGCCTCCAAAAATCTAGAAAATGATAGAATTTAAACTTGCAGGTGCATGATAAGGTTGAAAAATAAATCAAAAAAGAAAACAGAGAAAGACTTGGGTCTCAGTTCTGTAACCCAGCGCATCGCGCGCGAAGGCACGCTC